>JBOHLR010000019.1:0-22328 GCA_050729555.1 Allostellaceae bacterium | reverse complement strand
CCCAATGTGATCATCACCGGCATCAGCCATGTCGGCGTGCAGCCGACCGTGCAATGGCATGAGCAGCAAGTGCCGATCGCGATGGGCGGCATCAGCTCGCAAGCGACGACCAGCACCTTCTGGAAGGACACGAACGGCGCGACAGAGAGTGTCATTACTCAGACGCTGGCCGCACCGGACGTGGCGCTTTCGCCGAAGACGGAACCGTTCGCCGCGGCCTATATCAAACGTTACGGCGATTCACCGGCTTATGTCGGCTACACCACCTATGACATGATTCACGTCATCGCCGACGCCATCAAACGCGAAGGCGGTTCGACCGATCCCGACAAGATCGTGCATGGGATCGAGACGGCCGATTACGTCGGCGTCATCGGCCGGATCAAGTTCTACCCCCGCGACAACATCATGGCGCATTCGCTCGAATACGGATCCAATTTGGTGACCGGCGCCATGATCCAGTGGCAGAACGGCAAACAGGTAACGATCTGGCCGACCGACAAGGTCAAAGCCAAGATCACGTTCCCCGCCTTCGTCAAATTGCCGCAGCAAGCCTCCGCTAAGTAACGCCACGTGACGGCGACGGACCGCGGTTCCCGATATCGTTCGGGTACCGCGGTCCGCGCCCGCTCGGCGGTCGAAACGATTCCGGTTTAAAGCACCGGCGTACGGGGCGGCATGCTCGCACTGCAAATCCTGATCGACGGCTTCGCCATCAGTTCGCTTTACGCGCTGGCCGCGGTCGGATTCACGTTGATCTTCGGCGTGTCGGGCGTGCTCAACGTCGCCCATGGCGGCATCATGGTCGTGGCGGCGCTGGTCGGCTGGTTCGTCGCCGGCCAACTCGGCTTCGGCACCTATGTCGGCACGCTGGCCGGCGTCTTCGCCGGCTTGCTCATGGCCTACGCGACCTATTTCATCGTCGTGCGACCCATCCAGCGCTCGCGCGCCATTCCGCGCGAAGAGACCGAAATCTTCATCCTCACCGGCACGCTGCTCTGGGGCATCATGATCGAGCAGTTGATGGCCTATATCTTCACCGACAATCCGGTGACGCTGCGGCCTCTCATCGGCGGCGTCGTCAACATCTTCGGCGTGCGCACGCCCCGCAACGAGATCGTGATCGCCGCGGTCTCGTGGGCGGCGATCGGCCTGCTCTGGCTGCTGATCAACCGGACGCAACGCGGCAAAGCGCTGCTCGCTGCTGCCATCAATCCGCGTGGCCTGACCCTGCTCGGCTTCGAGCTGTCACGGATTTATTTTTTGGTGTGGACCATTTACGGCGTGCTCGCCGGCATCGCCGGCGTTCTACTTGCGTCGTTTCTCGGCGTCGCCTCCAGCAACACTGGGCCGCTTACCGCCAGCGCCTTCGCGATCGTGGTGTTGGGCGGATTGGGCAGCGTCGAGGGTTCGCTCGTGGCCGCTTACGTCGTTGGATATATTGAAACGCTGACCGCCTATCTCGTGGCGCCGACCCTGCGTCCGATCCCGCCGCTTTTGCTCCTCATCCTGGTGCTCTACTTCAGGCCCCAGGGCATTCTCGGCCGGCGTTAGCGGGAGGCGAAATGAAGCGTCTGCCGCGGGCGTACCTGTTTTGGATTGCGGTCGCGGTCGTTGCCGCCGCAGCGCTTTTGCCGTTCTGGCTCTCGGCGTACCTGCTCGGCGTCCTCACCGCCGCTTATTATTTCGGCGTTTTCGCCATGGCGTGGGATCTGCTGTTCGGCTTCGCCGGCGAGGTCAATTTCGGGCCGACGTTCTTGATCGGCGTCGGCGCCTATGCCGCCGGGATCCTGAACAGCGTTCTCCACTGGCCGATAGTGCTTTGCATGGTGGCGGGGGCCGTCGCCGCATTGATCGGCGGTCTGCTGATGGCGCTGCCGGCGCTGCGCCTGCGCGGCCCCTATTTCGGCGTCATTACGCTGGTTGCCGTGCTGTTGTTGCAATACGCGATCGTCATTTTTGCCGGCATCACCGGCGGCGAAATCGGCATGACCGTACCCGACGTGCTGTCGATCGATGCCAACGTCAATTATTGGTACGCCCTCGCGTTTCTCGTCGTGTGTGCCGTCATTCTCTATACGCTGTCGCGTTCGGCACTCGGCCTCATCCTGCAAGCGACCGGCCAGGATGCCATCGAAGCACAGGCGCTTGGGTTCAACGTCACCAAGCACAAGGTTGCGGCGTTTTGCGTCAGCGCGGTGTTCTCGGGCGTCGCCGGCGCGATGCTGGTCTTCTATATGGGCACCGCCTCGGTCGACACCGTGGTCAGCATCGCCATCGACGTGCAGGTCATCATCGCCGCAGTCCTCGGCGGCCGGCGCACGATCCTCGGCTCGATCCTGGGCGCGGTGTTCCTGATTCTCGCGAACGAGCTGCTGCGGCCGATCGGTCAGCTCAACACCTTCGTCGTCGCCGCGCTCGCGCTCGCCGTCATTCTGTTCTTCCCGGATGGGCTCCTCGGTCATGCGCTGCGCGCGGGAGAACGCGAATGAGCGGTCCCGCTCGTATTGAAATACGCGGCCTGACGAAACGCTTCGGCGGCCTCGTCGCGGTGAACGACATCGCTTTCGATCTTCGCGCCAACGAGATCATGGGTCTTATCGGACCGAACGGATCGGGCAAGTCGACCGTGATGAAGCTGATCATGGGCATCGAGCGCCCGACGGCCGGAACGATCAAGCTCGACGGCGTCGACATCGCGCGTTGGCCGTCGCATCGCATCGCGCGCGCCGGCGTCGGCATCGTTTTCCAGCACTCGCGGCCGCTCCACCGTCAGACCGTGCTCGAAAACATCAAGCTCGCGCTCTTGCCGGATTCGCTTCTGCGATTGGCCGTCGATCCCAGCGTCGATGAGCGCGCTCGCGCCATCGCCGAGCGCGTCGAGCTCGGCGACGTCATGCACCGGCATCCATCGACCCTCCCCTTCGCCTCTCTGCGCCGGATGGAAATGGCCAAAGCGATCGCCCGAGATCCGGGCGTCGTGCTTCTGGACGAGCCTTTCGCCGGCCTGACGGCCGCCGAAGTCGCGGCGTTTTCCAAACTGATCCGCAGCTTTCGTGCCGAGAACCGCGCCGTGCTGCTGGTCGATCACAACGTCAAGGGCGTCGCCGCGTTGGTCGATCGCGTGCTCGCCATGTATCTCGGCGAGCGTGTCGCGGAAGGCACCGCCGAGGAAGTGATGCGCGACGAAACCGTGCGTCGCGTTTATATCGGCGGCAAGATCGAGGCGACGACGCAGCGCGGGCGGGTCGCCGCCGCAACATCGCCATTGCTCGACGTCGCCGACGTGAGCGTTCTTTACGGTAAGGCGCAGGCGCTCGATCGGGTCAACGTCCAGGTGCGCGAAGGCGAGTTCGTCTCGGTCGTCGGACTCAACGGCGCCGGCAAGACGACGCTTTTCAACGCAATCTCCGGGCTCGTGCCTTACAGCGGCACGATCAGCTTCGGCGGACGAAGCCTCGCCGGGACGAGCGCCGCCGCGATCGCGCGTGGCGGCATCGTGCAATGCCCGGAGACGCGCGAGCTCTTCGGGGATATGAGCGTGCGCGAAAACCTCGACCTCGGCGGTCAGCATCTCGCCGCCGATGCTCGCGCGGCACAGCTTGCGTGGCTGTTCGACCTCTTCCCGATCCTCAACGAGCGGCAAAGCCAGGCGGCGCGCACGCTGTCGGGCGGCGAGCAGCAGATGCTCGCAATCGCTCGGGCCTTGATGATGCGACCCAAGCTCCTGGTGCTCGACGAGCCGACGCTCGGGCTCGCGCCGGTAATCCTGGAGCAGTTGTCGAAGGCGATGGAGCAACTGCGCCGGACGACGCCGATCACCGTGCTCCTGGGCGAGCAGAACGTCACCTTCGCGCTGCCGCACGCCGACCGCGTTTATGTGCTCGAGCACACGCGCATCGTCTGGGAAGGCGATCCGCTGCGCTTTGCCAACGAAATGGGCACCGGATACCTCTGAAACCCGCCGGCCCGGCGGAGCCCAGAAAATAGATGTTCTCTATTTGTTCGCATGCTAGGTTCCGCCTATCTGAGGGAGGGAACCGATGCATTTCACCAATCGTGCGGCGGGAGGCTGGGATGGCCAGGCTATTGCCGTGCTGCTGTTCGGCTGGTTCGTCGCGCTCGTCACCACGCTGACCTGAGGAGGCACAAACGCGGAAAAATTAAATTCTGCGAAACGAAGCCAAATTCGAGGCCGTTCGGGCCAAGATTTCAGTGCGGTGACGATTCCCGGCGCGCCGCGCCCGCGCTATGGTCGCCGCCATGAAGCTCCTGGTCATCGAAGATGACCGCGCAGCCGCAGCCTATATCGCCAAAGGCCTGGCGGAGTCCGGCTACGTCGTCGATCAAGCATTCGAAGGGCGCGACGGCCTGTTCATGGCCACCGGCGGCACGTACGACGCGCTGATCGTCGACCGCATGCTGCCCAACATGGACGGGCTGTCGGTGATCTCCGCGTTGCGCACCGCCGAGGTGCGCACGCCGGTGTTGATCCTCAGCGCGCTCGGCGCGGTCGACGACCGCGTCAAAGGCTTGCGCGCCGGCGGCGACGATTATCTGGTCAAGCCGTTCGCGTTCGCCGAGCTGCTCGCGCGCATCGAAGCGCTGCTGCGCCGCGGTCCGCCGGTGCAAACGACGACCAAGCTCAAAGTCGGCGACCTCGAGCTCGATCTGCTGGCGCGCACCGTGTCGCGCCAAGGCCGACCGATCGACCTGCTACCGCGCGAGTTCAGCTTGCTCGAATTCCTCATGCGCCACGCCGGCCAGGTGGTGACGCGCACCATGCTGCTCGAAAGCGTATGGGATTATCACTTCGATCCGCAGACCAATGTCATCGACGTGCATATCAGCCGACTGCGCCACAAGCTCGACAAGGGGTTCGCGCACCCGATGCTACAGACCGTGCGCGGTGCCGGCTATCGCCTGAGTGCGGGATAACGTGGCGCGCTTCTTCAATACCAACGCCTTTCGCCTGGCCGCGCTTTATTTCGCGCTGTTCGCCGGCTCGGTCCTGGCGCTGTTCGCGTTCTTCTACCTGTCGACGGCGGGCTTCATCGAAACCCAGATCGAGCAGACGGTCGGCGCCGAAATCCGCGGCCTGCAGGAACAATATGAACAGCTCGGCGCGGCCGGCCTCGTCGCGCTGGTGCGCGAGCGCAGCCTGAACGAACGCGTCGACAACATGATCTATGTCATGACCGACCCGTTCCTGCACGAGATTGCCGGCAACCTATCGGCTTGGCCGCAACGCATCACGCCGCTCAAGCCCGGCTGGATCACCTTCCCCTTCGACGTCCATACCCACAACGGCACTGAGGTCCATACCGCACTCGGCACCCAGCTCATTGTCGGCGGCGATCGGCTGCTGGTGGCGCGCGATCTCCGCGACGCCACGGTGTTCCGCCAGCACGTGCTCAGCACCATCGCCTGGGCGGCGCTGATCAGCCTTGGTCTCGGCATCATCGGCGGCCTGCTGATGACGCGGCAGATGCTGCGACGCGTTGAAACCGTCGCCAACACCACGCGCCACATCATTCACGGCGATCTCGCGCAGCGCATTCCGCTGAGCGGCAGCGGCGACGAATTTGATCAGCTCGGCACCAATCTCAACGCCATGCTCGACCAGATCGAACGGCTCATGGCCGGCATGCGCCAGGTCGCCGACAACATCGCCCACGATTTGCGCACGCCGCTGTCGCGGCTGCGTTCGCGCCTCGAGGTGACGTTGCTGGAGAGACCCAACACAACGCGCTATGCCGAGGTGCTGACCGAGACCATCGCCGAGGCGGACCAGTTGCTCGGAACCTTCAACGCACTGCTCAGCATCGCCGAAGCCGAAGCCGGTTCGCGCCGCGACACTGCGACGGTCGTCGAGCTTGCCGAGATCGCGCGCAACGTTGCCGAGCTCTATGAGCCGGTCGCCGACGATAAAGGGCTGACGCTTACCATCGCCACGCCCGACAGCCTGCCGGTGCGCGGCGACCGGCATCTGCTGTCGCAGGCGATCGCCAACTTGCTCGACAATGCGCTCAAATACACGCCGTCGGGTTCGGTGTCGCTGGCCGTCAGCCACGACGGCGACACCGCGCGCATCGAGGTCGCCGATACCGGGCCGGGCATTCCGCCCGACCGCCGCGATGTCGTGTTCGACCGTTTCGTCCGGCTCGAAGGCAGCCGTTCGACGCCCGGCAACGGCCTCGGATTGAGCCTGGTCCGCGCCGTGGCCATTCTGCACGGCGGCAACGTCCGCCTTTTGGACAACGATCCGGGTTTGAAGGCGATTTTCAGCCTGCCGGCGGCGCTGGCGGTTCAGGCGGAAACGCCTAGGGCGTCAGACGCTCGCCCCGCAGCGTGAACGCCGCGTCCGTCGTCGGACGCGATCCAAGGCGGCGAGCAATCTCGGCAAGCTGGTGCCGGATATCGTCGGTGCTGACGCCCGCGCTGCGCGTCACCGGCTCCATCAAGGTGTCGCCCAGCAATTCGTCGAGTTCGACTTCGCCGGTCATTCGCCACCGCATCGCAGACTCCTTAACCCAAACTTAACCACGTTGGCCACGTCGGCCATGGTGTGACTTTTGCCGGCAACCATGTCGGCAATAAGGCGCGGGCCGGGCCATTCCGCGACATTTCAGACGCACGAGCGTCCGGCGATTCATCGGATCGCCAGAAAACCGGCCTGCGTAAGGCATTTCGTAAATCTTTTTTCACTACGTTCGTACCGATGACGAACGCGAATTCGGCTGATCTCGTCGGCGCCGGCCAAGAGGCCTTGCGGCAAGGCCGCTTCGCCGACGCGGAGCATTGGCTCGGCCTGGCGCTGCAGACCGCGCCGGCGAGCGCGGAACTGATGTTCCTTTACGGCACGGCACTGGCGCAAACCGGCAAACGTGCCGAGGCGATCCGCTTCCTCACCGGCGCGCTCAGCGCCGCGCCCAACGACGCCGCGATCATCAACAATCTCGCCACCGTGCTCCGTCAAAGCGGCCGTCTCGACGAAGCCGAGCGCCATCTCCGCCGCGGCCTCGTGCTCCATCCCAAATCGCCCGACTTGCTCGCCAGCACGGGCCAGGTGTTGCGCGCGCAACAGCGTTTCGATCAAGCCACCGAATGCGCCAGCCTCGCCCTCGCCCTCGCGCCGGATCACGTCGAGGCCCTGGCGCTCGCCAGCTTGGTCTTGCGCGATGCCGGAAAAGCCGCGGAGGCCGTCGCCTGTTTCGAGCGGGCCATTGCGGCCAAGCCCGATCATGCCGCGCTCCATGTGGCGTTGGCGGAATCGTTGCTCGCCGCCGGCCGGCTTGCCGAAGGCGCCGCCGAATACGAGTGGCGCTGGCGGCAAACGTCAATGCCTGAATGGCCCGTGCCGTTATGGGACGGCCGTGCGCTGGGCGAGGACAGCACGTTGTTGCTGTGGAGCGACGGCGGTGCCAGCGAGACATTGCGCCTCGTCCGTCTTGCCTACGCGCTGAATGCATTTGTTGGACGTGTCATCGTCGCGGCGCCGGCCGAACTGCGCTGGCTGCTGGCTTCAGCGCCCGGTGTCGACGATGTCGTCGCGCTCGGCGGCCCCTATCCGCGCTGCGACGCGCATCTGCCGATCGGCAGCCTGCCGCATCGGCTCGCGTTGCGCGGCGAAGCGATTCCGGCCGAGACGCCCTATCTCGCCACCGATCCGACGCGCGCCGACGTCTATGGGCCACGGCTCGCCGGTGGTGGCTTCAAGGTCGGTCTCGCCTGGAGCGGCGAAGCCGGCGTGCGCTCGCCGAGCCTGGTCGAGCTTGCGCCGCTGTTCGCCATTCCCAATGTTCGCCTGTTTGCGCTCGATCCGGCCGGACCGGCGGCCGCGTCGGCCGGGCTCGGCGACAAGATCGTCGACCTCTCCGCCTGCCTCACCGACGTCGCCGATGCCGCGGCGGTGATCGGCCAGCTCGATTTGGTGATCGCCATCGACGGCCCAATCGCTCACATCACTGGCGCGCTCGGCCGACCGGGTTGGGTCATGCTCGGCCGCAACGCGCATTGGCGCTGGCTTGCCGGCCACACCGACAGCCCGTGGTATCCGTCGCTGCTGCTCTTCCACGAGAACGGCGGCGGCTGGTTCGGCATTGCGCAGGAAGTCGCCAATTCGCTCGCGTTATTCGCCGCCTCCGCCGAGCCGGTGCCGACGGTGGATCCGGCTCGCGCTGCCGGCTACGCGCGTTATTTCGCCAGCAGCGGACTCAAGGTCGGCCTGGCGCTCAACGGCGATACGCCGCTGCTGTCGGACCTCGCGCCGGTGCTGGCACAGCCCGGTGTGCGTTTCTATGCGCTCGACCGCCGTACGTCGATCCAGGCGGCCCGCAATACCTATGGCGCCCAGATCGGCGACTTCGCTTTGGCAGAGAGTTCGCCTGCCGATGCTGCCGCCTTGGTGAGCCAGCTCGATCTGCTGATTACGGGCGACAACCGGGCGGCGGCGACCGCCGCGGCGCTCGGCATTCCGGCCTGGGTCATGTTGCCGGCCGACGCGCCGGCGCCCCGTGCACGCGGTGCGGCGATCTGGCTGTTCCGCCGTGTCTATGGCGACGATTGGCGCAGCGTCGTCGAGCAAATCGATCAGGCGCTGGCAACCGCCCTCGTCCCGCCGCAAGCCCGCGCGGGCTGACGCACCGTCGCATCGCGTTCCAAACAAAAAAGCCGCGCGGTTCACGCGCGGCTTCCTTGCAGCCCTAACCGGGCTATTCGTCTCAGTGAATGCCGATCGAGAAGAACAGATCGACCGGCGGTGCGTATTGCGGCGGTGGCGGTGCGTACACCACCGGCGGCGGCGCCCGATAGTAACGTGGCGCATAATAATAGCCGGGCGGCGGATGGTGATCATGGTCGTCGCCATAGCCGGGTGGATGGTCGTCGTGACCGTACTGGGCGAAGGCGGCCGCCGTACTTCCGACCATGATGGCGACCACCGCCACCGCCAGAACCGCGCGGCCTAGCGGGTTGATCCGGTTTTTCATCCGACGCTCCTTACTGTTGCGACGGAGCCGGCGCTGCGGGGGCGGCCGGCTTCGGCGCCGCCTTGTGCGTCGCGTGGCGCTCGCCGATGCCGCGGAAGACCGCGTCGGCAACCTTCTTCTGCGCGTCCGACATCGAACCGTAGAGCGTGTCGAACACGGGCACCAATTTCTTCAGCCCGTCCGCATGCGCCTGAGCGACGTCAGAATAAGTCTGCAGATTGTCGACCGCGGTCATGGTCTTCAGCTTGGCGTCTCGCTCTTTGACCATCTGTTCCATCTGCGCGGCGTTATCGCGCATCACCTGCGCGACCTGCTGCCACTGCGGTTCCTGTGCCGCGGTGATCTTCAGGCGCTTATGCAGGCTCGCGATGCGGGCGTCGACGCCACTAAGCCGCTTGCTGGTTTTCGTCGGAGCGGCTTTGGTGGCCGGCGCCGTGCTCGGCGCGGCCGGCATCGCGCTCGGTGCCGCCGGTGCGGCGGTCGGCGGTGTCGGTGGCGGCGCGCTCGGCATCGTGGTTTGAGCAAGCGCGGGAACGACCAACAAGACACCAGTCAGCGCCACTACGGCGGCAAAGGTGCCATGTCGCTTGGAAGATTCGATCATATGAGCCTCAGGGTTGTTTGTTGGGGGCTGGAGGGGCGCACAATCAAAATCAAACTATGACGATATAAGTCCACGCCGACGCACGGTACCCGAAACCGCGCACGGCGCAAGGGTGTACCGCAGCCATATCGCTGGCGCTTCATGGCGCTTTTAAGGCGCTGAAAGAGGGGCCGGTTTTCCGGGCAAATCGTCGATCGCGCCCGGCATGTCGGTCGGCGCCGGGCTGTCGTGCCGGCCAGTACGCACAGTAGAAAAGCGGTGACGATACCGTTCCGGTTGGAACTTTTTGGACGCGGCCGCGTCCGGTTACCGGACAGTCCATCGTTGACGGTGATTACCATGCTCGCACGGTTTTGCCTTCTGCTCGCGCTGACAGTTGCTCTCGGAAGCTGCGGCATCGTCGCCGCACCCTGTCGGGTCAGCTCGGGGGTCATCAAAGCGGTGCCGCTGGTCGGCGATGTCGCGGCGACGCCGACCGACGCCTGTGCCAATGTCATCGATCCAGATCCGATCTCACGTTCGTGATTTGCCTACGGGCGGTGGACCGCGTTAGGTCGTTTGCACGATGACGATTTTCCGGCGGCAATTGATCGGAGTGCTGGCCATTGCTCTTCCCCTGGCCGGCTGTGGCGTCGGCGGTCCCGCGCACGGCCCCCCGGACGCGCGCGCGACCGCCGTCGTCGACATGGGCTTCGAAAGCTTCACGCCGGCAACCGTGACCGTCAAGGCCGGACAGGCAGTCGAGTGGCGCAACACGTCGCCGATCACGCACTCGGTCAGCTTCGATCCCAAGGCGGCAGCGAAAGCGGGCGATGCCGCGCTACCGCCCAATGTGCAGCCCTTTGCATCGGGCGATATCGCCGCCGGCGAGATCTATCTCCATACGTTTGAAACGCCGGGCACCTATCGTTATTTCTGTACCCATCACGAAGGCGGCGGCATGCTCGGCACTTTGGTCGTGCAGTAACGGACCGTCAGCGTCGGCCGGTGACGTTCTTGCGGACGATGGCGACGATGATGAGAACGAAGGCGCACAGGCGCAGCAGATAGATCGACGGATTCGTATCCTCGCTGTGCGGGCCGGTCAGCGCCGACGCAACCGCATTGGCAGCCAATAACGCGAACGCTGCCGCGAACAAAACGAAAAAGCCATCGCGCGTTCGCCGCCAGAATTTCAGAAAGAACAGCCCGAGCGCGAGAAACCCCGCCGTGAGCACTCCATTGGCAAAAAGCAGCGTGTCTGTCATAGGCGCCTCAATCGATTTCCCAGATGAAGCCGTAAAGCAAGAGCGCGACGGCCAGAATCTCGGTCGCCACGCGCTCAGGACGCAGATCAATGCTCGGTGGCAGCAGAAAATCGGCGAACAGCAAGAGGTTGTTCGCAGTTAGAGCCACGAACGCTAACGCGCTCCACAGCAAAAGCGTCGAGCGGTTGCGGACGAAGCTGCGAACCAAAAGAACCGTGGCCGCCAGGCTGGTCAGGGAACAGAGGAAATAAATTGCGGACGGGAAATCAGGAGCCATCGTTTTTGTCCTTCCTGAGTCTGAAGGCATCGGCGAAAATTTCGATGTTCGAGCGCGGCGTCGACCAGATGACGTCCATGATCGACGCCGGTACGTTGGCGTAGGCCTCGGCGAGCTCGTCCACCACCGCGGCTAATTCAGCGCTCGCCGGCCGGTAGCGGAAACGCCCCGTCTCTTCTGCAGCCACAATATCCGCGCGCCGCAACTCGGCCAGTGCATCGTTGATGACAAGCCCGCTGGCGCAGAGCTGGCGGATCAACTCAGCGGCGCTCCAGGTCCGCGACGATTCTTTGCGCAGCAGCAGGAGAAGCTCGAGCTCCCACACTGAGCGAATTGAGGTCCGGAGAAACCGTTCAAGTTTCTGCGACAGCACGACCGGGCTCTGGCAAGCGACAGCTATCGACCGGAACGGCACGCGACCGCGGCCTTTGCCGATCGGACGAGGTGAGCGCACATTTTAGGGTGCCACGAGTACGATGGCGAGAGCGGCGCTCTTGGACTCAAGGTCTCCCGGTTCGCGATGCGGCCTTTCACGAAATGAAACCAAAACGTAGGCGGTGCGGTTTCGCGCTCATTTCCGCCCTAGTGGTTACGGCAATAGGCGTTGCGCGGCGTGTCTGTTATCAAGAGCGCCGGATGGGTGGCCGAGCGGTTTAAGGCACCGGTCTTGAAAACCGGCACACGGGCAACCGTGTCGTGGGTTCGAATCCCACCCCATCCGCCAGAAAATCTTCGCGCTTCTTCTGACATCGTTATGTGGCGTTTCGCGCGCAAGGAGTCATTCGGGCCGTGGAACCTATTCGCGGGTGGCGCGTTGATCCGTCGCCCATGCCGCGCGTTAGCCTCGTCGCCGGATTGATCGTTGGATCGCTCGCCGCAGTTGTCGGCGGGGTGACCCCGCTGCCGAACGTCACAATTGGCCGCACGAGTGTTAGGGCGGCTTTGCCGCCAGATTCTCGGCTGCTGGTGTGCCACCAGCAGGGCAAGATGCACATGGGCGTCGCTTCGTGGTATGGCGGGCCAATGTTCCACGAGACCGCAAACGGCGAGAAATTCCAGCCCGACAAGATGGCGGCGGCTTCGCGGACCTTGCCCTTCAACACGACCGTGCGCGTCACTAACCGGCGCAACGGCCGCTCGGTGGTCGTGCGGATCAACGATCGCGGCCCTTATGTGCACGGCCGGATGATCGATCTCACACCCAAAGCTGCTGCCAAGCTCGATATGAAGCATAACGGCCTCGCGCCCGTCTCGATTGAGATCGTTCGTAACGATCCAGCGGTCGCCGACCGCTGAACGCACGACGATTCGCTGCGTGCTGGCTCCATCATGTCGAACGCCCGTCGCACATCGACCCCTTCTCCCGCTGCCGCCTTGCTCGCGATCGGGCTCTTGGGCGCTCCGGTGTCGCCGCAGCTTGCGCAGCAATTCGATCAATGCGCTGGCGAGGGCGATACCACGCCGGCCGTGCGCATCGACGCCTGCGGTGCGCTGATCGCGTCGAATGCACTCGATCCGATCAATCTCGCGGCTGCCTACGATAATCGCGGCAACGCCTACGCGGCGGAACACGATTTCGACCACGCCATCGCGGATTACGAGCAGGCCACCAAGCTCAATCCCGACGACGCGACCGCTTTCACCAACCTCGGTCTTGCCTATGCCGGCAACGGCGCTTACGACCGCGCCGTCGACGCCTACAACCATGCCCTGACGCTCCGGCCGAACGACGCGCCGACGCTCGACAGTCGTGGTCTTGCCTATGCGAAGCTGAAGCAATTTGACCACGCGATCGCCGACTACGACGCGGCGCTCAAGCTCGCGCCCAGCGCCGCTATCGTCTTCGATCGCGGCAACGCCTATGCAGGCCAAGGTCAATACGACCACGCCATCGCGGATTACGATGCCGCGCTCAAGCTTGAACCGAACTCGGCCACCGTGCTCAACAATCGCGGACTAGCCCGCGCCGCCAAGGGGCAATACGGCGACGCCATCGCCGATTACGACGCGGCGCTCAAGCTTGAACCGGACTCAGCATTCGCCTTCAACAATCGGGGGCTCGCCTTGGCGCAACAGGGGCACGACGACCGTGCCATCGCCGATTACAACCGGGCGATCAAGATCAACCCCGGCTATGCCGCCGCCTATTACAATCGCGGTCTCGCCCGGCAACGCGATGGCGACAGCAAGACCGGCGCTGCCGACATCGCCAAGGCGGAGCACATTGATCCGGGGATTGCCAGCCGCTAGACGCCGGGCGTCGACGTGACCGAGCGGGTGGCCGGTGTCGATTAAGGCCGAAACCTAAAATGCGCGCGTAAGCGGCTTGCTGCGCCGCGCGACTCTACGTTACGATCCGATCGTTGCTGGCGGGGGACGGGCGCTAGCGGGGGTCTGTTTGACCTGGGGTTGGTATTGGCATGCCCGCGTTGTCGCAGCTTGCGTTGACACAGGTGCCGCTCGGTAACGACGGCACTGAAAATTCCGCGTCGCATCTCGGCAAGGCCCTCACCGTCAAGGGCCGGCTGGAGACGACGGGGATCGTCCATGTCGATGGCAACGTTCACGGGCAAATCACCGCCGACCGTTTGGTCATCGGCGCTGGTGGCTACGTAGATGGCGACATCGTCGCCAACGACGTGCGGATCGGCGGGCGCTTCACCGGGCGTATTTACGCACGCCATGTTACGCTCGACGGCTCGGCCGACATAACCGGGCGGATCTTCCATCATACGGTCACGGTCGCGAAAGGCGCGCGGATCGATGGGCGCATGCCCTGGCGTCCGCTCAACTTCTTCGAAAGGCTTGAACATCTCCGGGAGGCGCAGTGATGAATATGTTTACGCGTAACGACAAATCGTTCGATACGAACGCAGGCAGCACGACACCGGCGCGCGACAAGACCGACACGTCGGTTACGCCGCTCGCAGAGACGAAGCGCACCCAGGCGCCGGCGATTCCGCCGACGACCTACGAAGTGGCGACGCCGCAAACACGCGTGGTTTCGGTGATCAGCAAGGCGCTGAAGATCACCGGCCAGCTCGAGAGCACCGAGGACATCCAGGTCGACGGCGAAGTCGACGGCGATGTGCGCGGCATCTCGGTCAAGATCGGCAGCAACGCCAAGGTCAAGGGCACGGTCTATGGCGAGACCGTCGAACTGGCCGGCACGATCGACGGCAAGATCGAGGCCAAGAAGGTCGTGCTCACCAGCACCGCCCACATGTCCGGCGACATCATCCATCAGGACATCAAGATCGACTCCGGCGCGTACATCGACGGTCATTGCCGGCCTGAATACGGCAAGGCCGCCAACAAGAACGCGCATGCGGCCGCCAAACCGGCAGTTGCGGCGTCGAGCGTACCGGTCAAAACGGGATCGGTCGCCGAGTTCGGCCAACGCGCCTGAGCCGGCCGGCCACGGCCGGCCGCCTTTAGCCTACCTGTCGTCCTGCGCGTCGTTAGCGCGCGGAAGCCTTCGATATTTGCCCTCGACCGCAATCGCGGCGGCGGTTGCGCCGCGACCCGATGACCGCTAATGACAAAGCCAACCAGCGGCGGGCCGGGGGGCGATGCGGCGGTTTTGGGGCGATACCGGCACGCTGTACGGGTTGGCGACGATCCTGTTGACTGCGCCGTTCTTCGCCTTCCGCGACGTCCCCCTCTACGACCTGCCCAGCCGCATCGCCTGCTTGCACCTCTTGTTCGGCGAAGCGCCGAACGCCAGCACTTATTACACCGCCGCCTGGAAACTGGTGCCCGATCTCGCGGCCGAAGGTTGGGTCGGCGCCTTCCACTGGATCGTCTCGGTCGATACCGCCGTCCGGCTGTTTCTCGCGGTCACCGTGGCACAGCTGTTCTGGGGCACGATCGCACTCCACAAGGCACTGTTCGGCGGGCGCAGCCGTTTTGCGTTCGCCTCCGTGCTGTTCGCCTATAACGGCCCGCTGCTGCTCGGATTCATCAATCTCAGCTTCGGTCTCGGCATGGTGTTGTGGGCGGTAGCGGCCTGGGTCCGCTGGCGCGACGAGCCGTGGGCACTGCCGTTTTTTGCGGCAGTCAGCTGCCTCATCCTGCTGGCGAATCTGTTCGCCTTCGTGGTCTACGTGCTCGTCATCGGCGCCTACGAAATCGGTGCCGCGCGGCAACGACGGCGACATCCGCGCCGCGGATGGCTCGCGCTGCTGCATCTACTGGTGCCCGTGGCGCTCTATGCGTTCGGCATGCGCCATGCCGTCGGCGGCGGTCTCGCCTACGTCTCTCCCCTGCTCAAATTCATCCAGCTCGCCGGCGCCATCGGTTTTTACAATCCGCTCTTTGACATGCTGTCGCTGCTGGCGGCGCTGCTTGGTCTGGTTCTCGTCGCACACCGTCTCGAATTCGCGCGCGAGATGACTCTGCCTTTGGCGGCGCTCGTTGTCGCCTATATCGCCCTGCCGCATCAGATCGGCGTCACACCCTTCGTCGATTATCGTTTGCCGCCGGTGATCGCGCTGCTGCTCTGCGGCAGCCTGAACTGGCGTGAAACCCACCGGCGGACGCACGCCGAACTCTTCGTCGCCGCGCTGTTCGCATTGCGCTGGCTGGTGACGGTCGTGCAGTTTCACGGTTGGCAGGCCGATTATGCGCAATATCGCGCCGCCTTCGCGGAACTGCCGCCAGGCGCCAAGCTTCTACCGCTGACGCGCGACGCCCGTGCCGTCGATCCTGCCGCGCATCCGCCGCTGGCCGATATCGCCGCGCTCGCGGTCGGCGAACGCCGCGCGCTGGTCCCCGACCTTTTCGTCGGCTCTGGCAACAAACTGGTCGATTATCGCCCGCCTTATCAAGCGATCGCGACGCAAGTTCCGACCGCGGCGCTGGCGCCAAAGTTCGACTATGTGCTGTTGATCCGGCCGGATGAACTGTCGGCGGCGCAAGTGCCGCGTTATCGCGAAGTCGGGCGCGGCCGCACCTTCGTCCTCGGACAGATCGAGCGCTAATTTCTCGGCAGCGCGTTACCGCACCGTCGTCACTCCCCCTCGTCCAACCCCGCTTCGTCGTCGAGCGCGCGGGCAATGCGTTCGAGTTCGCGCACCACGTCGGGCACCGCCGTCAACTCCGCCAGATCGCGGCAACGCCGGGCGAGGTCACGCAGGCGCTCGCTGTGCGCGCCCTCCGCAACACCGTGTCCTCCACCCATTCGCAATGCCATTGCCCGCTCCTGACGCCTGACGCGCCGTCCCCAAGGCGGACGGCGGGCCACGGGTGCGCAACTGTGCGCTTTCGCTTCCGGAGGCGCAACCGCACCCCGCGCAAGGTTGCCCTTTGGAAAGGAAAACGCCGCATTTCGCAGCGTTTTTGCCCTCGATTCGCCAGGCGTTTGGCCGGATCCAGCCCCTCAGCGGCAGGTTCAGCCGCCCTTCACTGGCGCATCCAACGACCGTGCGTGGCCCAGCCCGAGTTATCCACGCAATCAACAGGCTTCACGACGATTCGCGGCCTGGTTCCTGCGGTTTCGGCGTAGGTCGTGTGTCATGCGCATGATAAATTTTTTCCATTCGCCGCCCGCGCCGTCAGGGGGCCATTCGAGGAGGTCGCCGGCAGAGTGGACAACCCATCCGAAACCACCCCACGTTCCGGTGGAATTGTCGGCGCCGTCTTGTTGATGGCGGTGCTGTTTGCGCTCGTTCTCGGCGTTTACGGCGCGATCTCGATCGACACATTCCGGCCAGCGCGGATGCAGCATACGACGGCGCCAGCACCTTCGACGGCATCGACGCCATCGGTCGCGACCGAGCCGCCGTCACCGGCCCCGACGGTTGCAATACCCGATCAGGTCAACCCGACGGCGGGCCGCACGTTCGAGGCGGCAAAGCCGGCCTATTGGGTTGAATATGGCGCCTATCGCGGCTCGTTCTATGCCCGGAAGCTGGTCGACCGGCTCGGCACGGTCGGCATCAAAGCCGAGATCAAACAAGTCCGGGGTGCCGGCGGCGAGCTCTATTACAGCGTCCGTTCGGCCGCGGCTGGCGACCGCAGCGCCGCCGACGCCAACACCAAGCTGGCGGCGCAGTTTGGCATCGTGCCGTTGCTTCACCGCGGCGGTAGCCCAGACGCGGCGCAGCCGGTTGTCGCCAAGATCGAGCCGACGGCATCGGGAGCGCACTATTGGGTGCAATTCGGCGCCTACAACACGCCGCACTATGCCATCGCGTTGCGTGATCAGCTGCACCGCAGCGGCATCGACGCGACGATCGTCGAATGCCACCAGCCGGGCTATGCGCGTTATCTGGTGCGGACGCCGCCGTCGCTCGGCCGCGATGAAGCGCAGAGCCTCGCGGCACGCGGCCAGTCAGCGCTCGGCCTCCAACCCCTGGTCGGTCAGGCGCCGGGGCCTGCGGCCTAGCTTCGCTCAAGGCTTTGAATTTAGCGGCGTTTTGGAGTAGTTCGGGCGCTTACCCGTACTCGCCAGACCCGTCCGATGATCCTCACCCCGCTTGCCGACGACCGACTTCCCACCGTTCTCGCCCGCTTTGCCGAATCGCTGCCGACCGGCCGCATGCGGACACTGTTCGGACGCTTGACCGACGGCGCCGAAGCCGCCCGCGCGACGGCTAAAATTGCTATTAAGAATCACATGGACACAATTGACTTTATAACAAATTTTTGCATTGGCGTAAGACCGGGCGCGCCCCAGCTCGATGTCTCCTGGGACGGCGCCATGCTGCGCTGCGAAACCGAGGCCTATGTGCTGCTGCACGAAGTCGCGCATTTCCAGCTCGCGGCGCCGACGCGGCGGGCCCAGGTGGATTTCGGCCTCGGTCCCGGTCCTGAAACCGACGATCGCGCGCGCGCGTCCCAGGCGCAATCCCTGTTCGGCCTGGCGCGGGAACGTGAAGAAGCGATGGCGTCGCTGCTCGGCATCCTGTGGGAAGCCGAACTCGGCCATCCCGCCCTCGCCTCGCTGCTCGATCAGAATTGGCTCGAAGGCGCCGGCCGTCCGGGCACCGCCGCGCATTTCGTCGACACCGTCACGGCGCTCGAGCGCGGCGGCTTTGTTGATCGCACCGGCCGGCCGCAAATGCGGCTTCGCCAGCACGCCGACGCCTAGCCGCTCAGGCAGCGTCGGTCGCCGGCTCTGCGTCGTTGACCGATTCGGTGGTGTTGAGGATGTGAATGGCGAGGCAGCGCTGGAAAGCGGTCGGCCGCCGCCATCCGATCCACCGTTCGATCAAGCTGACGCCGGCTGTTGTTGGCACCGAATTCGAGCGCTTGCTCACGCGCGGCACCGACCACGGTTTCCATGCCGGATCGAGCCGCGCCGTCGTCGTATCGTGCATCGGGATTCTCCCCTACGAATCGTCGGCCATTCTGGCCGGCCGTCCGAGACTCGGTTCGGAATGGTTAGTTTTTGGTTAAAGCTGCCGGAGATTACACTCGCTGTTCACATCCGATATTGCGGCCTAACTCACTGATAGGGAACGAATAGATGGGACAATCCACAGCCAACTTAGCGTTTCTCGGCATCGGGCTGATGGGGAGTCGCATGGCGCGCAACCTGCTCGCAGCCGGCTATACGCTGATCATATGGAACCGCAGTAAATCCAAAGCCGACTCGCTGACCGAGCAAGGCGTCACCGTGGCGGACAGCGCCGCGGCGGCGGTAAAGGGGCCAGCACGATCATCACCATGCTGGCCCAACGGACCGGCGGTCGATTCGGTGCTTTTCGGGCCCGAAGGCGCCGCCGCCAAGGTCACGGCTGACGCGCTGGTGATCGACATGAGTTCGGCACCGCCCGGCCTCGCCCGCGCCCACGCCGAGCGGTTTGCGGCCCGCGGCATCGACTATCCTCGACGCGCCGGTGTCGGGGTGGCACGATCGGCGCCGAACAAGCCACCCTGGCGATCATGGCGGGCGGCACGCCGGCCGCTTTCGAACGCGCCGCCCCCATTTTTGCCGCCCTCGGACGCGCGACCTTGGTCGGTTCGGCCGGCTCGGGTCAGCTTGCCAAGCTTGCCAATCAGGCGATTGTTGCCGTGACTATTGGCGCCGTCGCCGAGGCGCTTCTGCTGGCCGCCGCCGGCTGCGCGGATCCGGCCGCGGTGCGGCAGGCGATCCTGGACGGTTTTGCCGATTCGCGTGTATTAGCGTTGCACGGCAATAGAATGATCTTGCGGGATTTCATCCCCGGCGGGCCAGCCGACCATCAGGTCAAGGATTGTGCCACGATTGTCGCCACCGCCAAAGCCGCCGGCCTCACCCTGCCCTTTGCCGAAATTGCCTTGGCGCTGTTCCAGGACCTCGTCTCGCCCATGGCGGCGCGCGCTACGACCACAGCGCGCTTGTTCTCGAGCTCGAGCGGCGTAATGCGCCGGCCCGCGTCGGCACTGCGCCGGACCGACTGCCGGCGGGTCTAGACGGCTGGCGTCAACCGCGGCCTGCCGGCGAAGTGCGCCGTGAGGTTGTCCAGCATCAGCCGCTCCATCGCCAGCCTGCTCGCATGCGTGACGCTGCCGAAATGCGGCGTCAGCACCACCGAATTGAGCCGGGTCAGCGCCTCCATCACCAGTGGATAAAACCCGCTGGCGGCGGCGACATCGATTCGATCCATCGCGTCATCCTGCAAGGCACGTTTGAAGGGGTCAAACCGGCGGCAACCGGCAGTCCGGTGCCACGGTTATCCCCAACAATCCACAGGTTCTTCTCATAATTTTCCCAAAGCGCCATCAGCCTTAGCGAACCGGATTCGACGGCGAGCGCAGGCGCGCCAATCCGGCCTCCTGCCTCGACGAATTACCCGGAATCAAAACCTAGATGGACGCGACCAGATGACCGCCATCGACCGGAATGATGGCACCCGTGATGTAGCTACCGGCCGGCGAAACCAGCAGCAGCAGCGCGCCATCGAGGTCGGCGGCCATTCCGGTGCGGCCCAACGGTATCCGCGTCGTCACCGCCTGCCCCGCCCTCGCTTTTCAGGAACGCGCGGTTCATGTCGGTCTCGAAATAGCCCGGCGCCAAGGCGTTAACGCCAATGCTGTGTCGCGCGAGCTCGAGCGCCAGCACGCGCGTCAGCTGCACCAGGCCTGCCTTGGCGGTCGCGTATTCCGGCACGTTGCGCGCGGTGCGGAACGCCAGCAGCGACGCCAGGTTGACGATGCGGCCGCCGCGCTTATCGCCGATGCGCCGCGCCGCGAACTCGCGCGCCACCAGCCACGCGCCTTTGAGATTGGTATCGAGCACGCGGTCCTAATCCGCTTCGTCGTGTTCGAGCAGCGGCTTCGAGACCGCGATACCGGCATTGTTGACCAGAATGTCGAGTGGACCGAGCGCCGTTTCCACGCGGTCGAAGGCTGCCCGGACGCTTGCGGCCATGGTGACGTCGCCGACAACCCCGATCGCGCGCCGGCCTGTCGCCTGGGTGATTCCTGCCGCCGCTTTATCGAGCGCGGCGACGTCGCGCGCCAGCAGCGCCACATCCGCGCCGGCTTCGGCAAGCACCTGCGCAAAGTGCAGGCCCAAGCCGCGCGATGCACCCGTCACCAGCGCGCGCTTGCCGACGAGCGAGAAATCGGCGCTCACGGCGTCAGGCTCTTTGCTTGCTCGCGCAGCAGGTATTTCTGGATCTTACCGGTGGAAGTTTTCGGCAGCGGGCCGAAGACGACCGTGTGCGGCACCTTGAAATGCGCCAAATTGGCGCGGCAAAATGCGACTACGTCGTCTGTCGTCGCAACCGCGCCGGGCTTGAGCGCAACGAAAGCGCACGGCGTCTCGCCCCATTTCTCGTCCGGCCGTGCGACCACCGCCGCCTCCATCACCGACGGATGCTTATAAATCGCTTCTTCGACTTCGAGCGACGAAATGTTCTCGCCACCCGAGATGATGATGTCCTTGGCGCGGTCCTTGACCTCGATATAGCCGTCGGGATGGCGCACGGCGAGATCGCCGGTGTGGAACCAGCCGTTGGCGAAGGCCTCGGCCGTGGCCTGCGGATTTTTGAGATAGCCCTTCATCACGGTATTGGCACGCAGCACGATTTCGCCGATGACCGTACCGTCAGCCGGCACGTCGCGCAGCTCGTTGTCGACGACCCGGGCGCCGGCAAGCGTCGCGACTTCCATTCCCTGTCGCGCCATGCGCGCGGTTCGCTCGGCCAAGGGCATCTCCGCCCAATCGTCTTGCTCGAAGCAGATGGTCGCCGGCCCATAGGATTCCGTCAGACCGTAACCGTGCGTCACCGAGAAGCCCAAATTCTCCATGTTGGCGATGATGGTCGACGGCGGCGCCGCGCCGCCGGTCATCACCTTGACCGGATGATCGAGCCGGCGCTTGGCGCTTTCCGGTGCATACGCCAGCAGGTTGAGCACGATCGGCGCGCCGCAGAGATGGGTGACGCGATGCTTCTCGATCAGTGCAAAGATCATCGCCGGATCGATGCGGCGCAGACAGACGTGCGTGCCGCACGCCGCCGTCACCGCCCAGGTGTAGCACCAGCCGTTGCAATGGAACATCGGCAGCGTCCACAGATAAACGGTCTGCGGCGATAGGCCGAAATACAGCACGTCACCGACCGCGTTCAGGAATGCGCCGCGGTGGTGATAGACCACGCCCTTGGGATTGCCGGTGGTGCCCGAGGTATAGTTGAGGGAATAGGCCTGCCACTCGTCGTCCGGCAACGACATGTCCGCATCCGGATCGCCGGTCGCGAGGAAAGCTTCGTAATCCATCGTGCCGAGCTTTTCGCCGCCGCTGAAGAGCGGGTCGTCGACGTCGATCACGAGCGGCTTGCGCGCGGCCGCCGCCAGCGCCTCCTTGATGGTCGGTGAGAATTCGCGATCGGTGATCAGCAATTTGGTTTCAGCATGGCCGAAGATAAAAGCGATAGTCTTGGCATCGAGCCGGTAGTTGAGCGCATTGAGCACCGCCCCGGCCATGGCGATGCCGTAATGGGCCTCGAGCATTGCCGGTACGTTTGGCGCTATGACCGAGACCGTGTCGCCTTTGCCGATGCCGCGCGCGCGCAGCGCGCTGGCGAGCCGGCGGCAACGCATCAGGAGCTCACCATAAGTGATGACGCGATCGCCGTGGATCACCGCGGCCTTGTCGGGATAGATCGCGGCGGCGCGGACGAGGAACGACAGCGGTGTCAGCGGCGCATGATTCGCCGGCCCGCGCTGTAAGTGCGGTTCGTCGTAGATGCCCGACATTTCCTTCCCCCGCCTAACCT
>JBOHLR010000018.1:0-22704 GCA_050729555.1 Allostellaceae bacterium | reverse complement strand
ATACGCGACCACCTGGGCCGCCGTGGCGGCATGCTCGGTGACCGTCGTCGGCGAAGCGGTGACTTTGTCCCGGGTACGATCCACCACAATCCCGCTATTCGGCCGCCGCAGCCGACTTGTCGTCGCCTAGGATCGACTGGCCGGTCTTCTTCCAGTCGGCGAGGAACGTCGCGAGTCCCTTGTCTGTCAGCGGATGCGAAAACAGCTGCCGCATGATCGCCGGCGGCATCGTGCCGACATGCGCACCGAGTTTCGCGGCTTCGAGCACGTGCATCGGATGGCGGATCGACGCGACCAGCACCTCGGTCTTGAAGCCTGGATATTGGCGATAGATTTGGACGATGTCACGGACCAGAGCCATGCCCGATTCGCCGATATCGTCCAGCCGGCCGACGAACGGCGAGATGAACGTGGCCCCCGCCTTGGCGGCGAGCAGCGCCTGCGGCGCCGAAAAGCACAGTGTCACGTTGACCATCGTGCCTTCGCTGCGCAGCACCTTGCAGGTCTTGAGTCCGTCCGGCGTCAGCGGCACCTTGACCGCGATGTTCTTGGCGATCTTCGCCAGCTTGCGGCCTTCCGCCAGCATGGTCGGATGGTCGGTGGCGGTGGTTTCGGCGCTGACCGGGCCGGACACAACCGTGCAGATCTCGCGCACGGTTTCGATGAAATTGCGGCCCGACTTGGCGATCAGCGAGGGATTCGTGGTCACGCCGTCGACCAGGCCGGTCGCGGCCAGTTCGCGAATGTCAGCGATGATGGCAGTATCGAGGAAGAATTTCATGCGTGCCTCCTACTTCCGGCGAGCCCCCTTTCGTAAGAGAGTGTAGACCATGCCGCCGCACCCTGCCAACGCCGAACCGGCGCGCGCCGATCGCGTCAGCGTACTGCTGCCGTTGCCGTTGGCGGGTGCCTATGATTATCGCGTGACGAACGGCATGCGCGTCACTATCGGCGATTTCGTGCGCGTGCCGCTCGGCCGCCGGCGAGTCGCCGGCGTCGTCTGGGGGCCGGATCGCGCCGGTGTTGCCGAGACCAAGCTCAAGCCGATCGCCGAGACGTTGGCAGTGCCGCCGTTGCACGACGAGCTGCGGCGATTCGTCGACTGGGTTGCGAACTACACGCTGACGGCACCGGGCGCCGTGCTGCGCATGACCATGAGCGTGCCCGACGCGCTCGAGCCGCCGCGCGCCATCGCCGGTTACGAAATCGCCGACGCCGGACGACGTGCATTGACGGATATCGATTCACGGCTGACGCCGCAGCGCCGCCGCGTGCTCGACCTCGCCGCCGAAGGTGGTGCCGCCACCGCCGCCGATCTGGCGCACCGCGCGGCCTGCGGTCCCGGCGTCGTCAAGGCGATGGCCGTCGCCGGCTTGCTTGTGCCGGTCGCGTTGCCTGCTGCGTTGCCGCCGCCGGCGCCGGATTGGCGACTGCCCGGTCCGCCGTTGTCGTCGACGCAGAAGATCGCAGCAGCCGAACTGGTGGGCAAGGTCGGGCGCGGCGGCTTCGGCGTCACCGTGCTCGATGGCGTCACCGGCTCGGGCAAGACGGAAGTCTATTTCGCGGCGATTGCGGCGGCGCTCGAACGCGGCCGGCAGGCCTTGGTGCTGTTGCCCGAGATCGCGTTGTCGGCGCAGCTGCTGAAACGCTTTGCCGATCGTTTCGGCGCACCGCCGGCGCTCTGGCATTCCGATCTCGGCCGTGCGCAGCGTCGCGCGACCTGGCGTCACGTCGGCGACGGCCAGGCGCGCGTTGTCGTCGGCGCGCGCTCGGCCTTGTTCCTGCCGTTCCGCGATCTCGGCTTGATCGTCGTCGACGAAGAGCATGACGCGACGTTCAAGCAGGAGGATGGCGTCATCTATCAGGCGCGCGACATGGCGGTCGTGCGGGCGTCGCTGGCGCAGCTGCCGATCGTGTTGGTGTCGGCGACGCCGTCGCTCGAAACCACGATCAATGCGCAATCCGGCCGCTACGCGCGGCTCCATCTGCCAGCGCGGCACGGTGCGGCGCGATTGCCGGAGATTCGCGTCGTCGATTTGCGCAAGCAAAAACCGGAACGGCAACGCTTCCTATCGCCGCCCTTGGTTCAGGCACTGGGTGAAACACTGGCCGCCGACGAACAGGCGATGTTGTTTCTCAATCGCCGCGGCTATGCACCGCTGACCTTGTGCCGCGAATGCGGCCATCGCATGCAGTGTCCGAATTGCACGGCCTGGCTGATCGAACATCGACGGGCCGGCGGCTTGCAGTGCCACCATTGCGGCTATGCGACGGCGATGCCGCCGGCGTGTCCGAATTGCGGCGCCACGGGCAGCTTCGCCGCGTGCGGTCCCGGCGTCGAGCGTCTGGCCGAGGAGGTGGCGCAGCGTTTTCCCAACGCACGCGTCGCCTTGATGGCGAGCGACACGTTGAGCGGCCCGCGTGCCATGGCAGAGCTGCTCGATCGGGTCGAGCGTCACGCGGTCGACGTGCTGATCGGCACGCAGGTGATGGCCAAGGGCCATCATTTTCCGATGCTGACGCTGGTCGGCGTGGTCGATGCCGATCTCGGCCTGTCGGGCGGCGATTTGCGGGCTACTGAACGGACTTTCCAGCTATTGCATCAAGTCGCAGGCCGCGCCGGGCGCGCGGAGCGGCCGGGGGTCGTCCTGCTCCAGACCTATATGCCCGAGCATCCGGTGATGCGTGCGCTCGCCAGCGACAATCGCGATGGGTTTCTCGCGGCAGAGGCCGAATCACGGCGTGACGGCAACTGGCCGCCGTTCGGGCGTCTGGCAGCGATCATCGTGTCGGCGCCGGACGCCGATTCGGCCGATCGCGCCGCGCGCGCGTTCGCCCGGCAGGCGCCGCATGTCGACGGCATCGAGGTCTTGGGTCCGGCACCGGCGCCGCTGGCGATGCTGCGCGGCCGGCACCGGCGGCGTTTTCTGGTGAAGGCGCAACGCGCCGCGCCGCTCCAAAGCACGCTGCGCGCCTGGCTCGACGCGGTGAAATTACCGGCCGCCATCCGCGTCCAGGTGGACATCGATCCGTATAGCTTCATTTGAGTTCGAACCGGCGCTTTTTGGCGTGATTCGCGCCCGCCGCGAGATCGTGCAAAACCCCGTCGTTGCTGGCGTTTTTCGCCTGCGGCAACGCGACACGCCGCAGCTGGGCGGCCATGTTGCGTGCCCGAAATGCCTATGTTAGAACCGCCGCGCTTTCCGGCGGGGCCGTTGTGGTGGGGGTTTTCGAGCGGCGAAAACCCGACGGAGGGCGTGTTCATTTCGAGACCGTCCCGGCGTCGGTCTCGACCGGAAATTTAAGGACATCAGCTCGACGTGGCATCCAAAGCGACAGGTGTAGCCGGTTTGGCGGAGCGTTACGCGGTAGCGCTGTTCGAGCTCGCCGACGAGCGCAAGGCTCTCGATGCGGTTGCGGCTGATCTCGCCGGCCTGCGCCGCCTGATCGACGAAAGCGCCGACCTGCGCCGCATGATCCGAAGCCCGGTTTTGCAGCGCGACAAGCAGGCCCGGGCGATCGGTGCCGTTGCCGAGCGCGCCGGGCTCAACCCGCTGATGCGCAATTTTCTCGGGTTGCTGGCGCGCAACCGGCGGCTGTTTGCGCTGCCGGAGATGATTGCGGGATTTCTGAAAATTCTCGCCGAGCGCCGCGGCGAGGTCACTGCCCAGGTGATCGCGGCGCAGGAATTGTCCGAGACGCAGCGCAAGGCGGTCGACGAGCGCCTGCGCAAGGCGGTCGGCCGCAAGGTCGCGGTCGACTTCCGCGTCGATCCGAGCTTGCTCGGTGGACTTGTCATCAAGGTGGGCTCGCGCATGGTCGATGCGTCGCTCAAGAGCAAGCTAGCGCGGCTCGCGCTGGCGATGAAGGGGGTTGGTTGATATGGAAATTCGCGCCGCGGAAATTTCCGCGATCCTGAAAAAGCAGATCGCCGAATTCGGCACCGAAGCGGACGTCGCCGAAGTCGGTCAGGTTCTGTCGGTCGGCGACGGCATCGCCCGCATTTATGGCCTCGACAAGGTTCAAGCCGGCGAATTGGTCGAGTTCCCGAACGGCGTCAAGGGCATGGCCCTCAATCTCGAGACCGACAATGTCGGCGTCGTGATCTTCGGCGACGACAGCGGCATCGGCGAAGGCGACACGGTCAAGCGTACCGGCGCCATCGTCGACGTGCCGGTCGGGCGCGGCCTTCTCGGCCGCGTCGTCAACGCGCTGGGCGAGCCGATCGACGGCCGTGGCCCGCTCAAGGACGTGAAGCGCACGCGCGTCGAGGTCAAAGCGCCGGGGATCATCCCGCGCCGCTCGGTGCACGAGCCGGTGCAGACCGGCCTCAAGGCGATCGACGCGCTGGTGCCTGTCGGCCGCGGTCAGCGCGAACTGATCATTGGCGACCGTCAGACCGGCAAGACCGCGGTCGCGATCGACGCCTTCCTCAATCAGAAGGCGGTGAACGCCGGCAACGACGAATCGAAGAAGCTCTATTGCATCTATGTCGCGATCGGCCAAAAGCGCTCGACCGTCGCGCAGATCGTCAAGACGCTCGCTGATTACGGCGCGCTCGACTACTCGATCGTGGTCGCCGCCACCGCTTCGGAGCCGGCGCCGCTGCAATTCCTGGCGCCCTACGCCGGCTGCGCCATGGGCGAGTTCTTCCGCGACAACGGCATGCATGCGGTCATCGTCTATGACGACCTCTCGAAACAGGCCGTCGCTTATCGCCAGATGTCGCTGCTGCTGCGCCGTCCGCCAGGCCGCGAAGCCTATCCGGGCGACGTGTTCTATCTGCATTCACGGCTCCTGGAGCGCGCGGCGAAGATGAACCAGGACCACGGCTCGGGCTCGCTCACCGCGCTGCCCGTGATCGAAACCCAGGCGGGCGACGTCTCGGCCTATATCCCGACCAACGTCATCTCGATCACCGACGGCCAGATCTTCCTCGAGACCGACCTGTTCTATCGCGGCATCCGGCCGGCGATTAACGTCGGCCTTTCCGTCAGCCGCGTCGGCTCGGCGGCGCAGATCAAGGCGATGAAACAGGTCGCCGGCAAGATCAAGCTCGAGCTGGCGCAGTATCGCGAGATGGCGGCCTTCGCCCAGTTCGCCTCGGACCTCGATCCGGCGACCCAGCGCCTGCTGGCGCGCGGTGCGCGGCTCACCGAATTGTTGAAGCAGCCGCAATTCAAGCCGGTGCCAGTCGAGGAACAGGTGGCGTCGATTTTCGCTGGTACACGCGGCTATCTCGACAAGGTCGAGATTGTCGACGTCACACGGTTCGAGGCGCAGATGCTCGGTGAGCTCCGCGCCAAGGCGCCGAAGATCCTGGAAACGATCCGCGACAAGCGCGAGCTGAATTCGGAGACCGAGAAAGAGCTCGTCGCCTTCCTCGATGGTTTTGCCAAGGCGTTCGCCTGACCGCCGAAGGAAATTGACCCGCCATGGCGAGCCTCAAGGACCTGCGCAACCGCATCCGCTCCGTCCGCTCGACGCAGAAGATCACGTCGGCGATGAAGATGGTGGCGGCCTCGCGCCTGCGCCGTGCGCAGGAGCAGGCCCTGGCCGCGCGTCCCTACGCCGAGCGGATGGAGCGCATGCTCGGGTCACTCGCCGCCAGCCTGCGCCATCAGCCGAACGCGCCAAAATTGCTCGCCGGAACCGGCGGCGATCAGACCCACCTGCTGCTCGTCGCCACGTCGGATCGCGGCCTTGCCGGCGGCTTCAATGCCACTATCCTGCGCGAGGCGCGCCGCACGCTGCGCGCGCTTCAGCGTGACGGCAAGACGGTCAAGCTCTTCACCATCGGCCGCAAGGGGCGCGACGCGCTGCGGCGCGACCACGCCAAGCTCATCGTCGAGAGCCTGACCGAAATCGGCCGGCCGCGCCTGACCTTCGCCAGTGCCGAGGATATCGCCGGCCGGCTGGTCGCGCGTTTCGAGGCCGGCGAGTTCGATGCCTGCACCGTGATCTTCAACCGCTTCAAGTCGGCGATCAGCCAGATCGTTACCAAGCAGCAGCTCATCCCCTTCGCCGTTTCGGAGGCGCAGGAGCAGGACAAGCCGGATCTCAAGGGCGCGATCTACGAGTTCGAGCCCGAGGAAAGCGAAATTCTGGCCGAGCTGCTGCCGCGCAATCTCGCGGTTCAGATCTTCACCGCGCTCTTGGAAAACGCCGCGTCGGAACAAGGCGCGCGTATGACCGCGATGGACAACGCGACGCGCAACGCCGGCGAGATGATCGACCGGCTCAACATCACCTATAACCGCTCGCGTCAAGCCGCCATCACCAAAGAACTGATCGAGATCATTTCGGGCGCCGAGGCGCTCTAGGGGAAGCATCATGGCGAAGAACAATACCGGTACCATCGCACAGGTCATCGGCGCCGTCGTCGACGTCAAGTTCGAGGGCGAACTGCCGGCGATCCTCAACGCACTGCACGTGCAGAACCAGGGCAAGAAGCTGGTGCTCGAAGTGGCGCAGCATCTGGGCGAGAACACGGTGCGAACCATCGCCATGGACACGACCGACGGCCTGGTACGCGGCGCCGAGGCGGTCGATACCGGCAATCCGATCCGGGTGCCGGTCGGACCGGAGACCTTGGGCCGCATTCTCAACGTCATCGGCGAGCCGGTCGACGAGCGCGGTCCGGTCAAGACCAAGACGACTTTGCCGATTCACAGGCCGGCGCCCGAATTCACCGATCAGTCGACCGAGGCCGAGATTCTGGTCACCGGCATCAAGGTGGTCGATCTGCTGGCCCCCTATGCGCGCGGCGGCAAGGTCGGATTGTTCGGCGGCGCCGGCGTTGGCAAGACCGTCATCATCATGGAATTGATCAACAACATCGCGAAGGCGCATGGCGGCTATTCGGTCTTCGCCGGCGTCGGCGAGCGCACGCGCGAGGGCAACGACCTCTATCACGAAATGATGGAGTCCAAGGTCATCATTCCCGACGGGCCGGGCTCCAAGGCGGCGCTGGTCTATGGCCAGATGAACGAGCCGCCAGGCGCCCGCGCCCGCGTTGGCCTGACCGGCCTGACATTGGCCGAATATTTCCGCGACGAGGAAGGCCAGGACGTGCTGTTCTTCGTCGACAACATTTTCCGCTTCACGCAGGCGGGCTCCGAGGTATCGGCGCTCTTGGGCCGCATCCCCTCGGCGGTCGGCTATCAGCCGACGCTGGCGACCGATATGGGCGCGCTGCAAGAGCGCATCACCACGACCAAGAAGGGCTCGATCACCTCGGTCCAGGCGATCTACGTCCCGGCCGACGACCTGACCGATCCCGCGCCGGCAACCTCGTTCGCCCACCTCGACGCGACGACGGTGCTGTCGCGCCAGATCGCCGAGCTCGGCATCTATCCGGCGGTCGATCCCTTGGACTCCACGTCTCGGATGTTGGACCCCCGCGTCGTCGGCGAAGAACACTACAAGGTGGCGCGCGACGTGCAGCAGGTGCTGCAAACCTACAAGTCGCTCCAGGACATCATCGCCATCCTGGGCATGGATGAGCTGTCGGAAGCCGACAGGCTCACCGTCGCCCGCGCGCGCAAGATCCAGCGATTCCTGTCGCAGCCCTTCCACGTTGCCGAAGTCTTCACCGGCACACCCGGCGTGTTCGTCAAGCTCGAGGACACGATCAAGGGCTTCAAGGGCATCGTCGCCGGCGAATACGACGACCTGCCGGAAAGCGCGTTCTACATGGTTGGCACCATCGACGAGGCCGTCGCCAAGGCCAAGAAGATGGCGGCGGAGGCGGCGTAAGGCGCGATGACCGACACCGTCAAATTCGAGCTGGTCTCGCCCGAGAAATTGCTGCTCTCGGAAGACGTCGCCATGGTCGTGGTGCCGGGCGGCGAGGGCGATTTCGGCGTGCTGCCGGGTCACGCGCTGCTTATTTCCACGGTGCGGCCGGGCATCATCGACGTTTATGCCGATGACCAGCGCAGCGTGTCGCAGCGGATTTTCGTCTCCGGCGGCTTTGCCGAGGTGACGCCTGAGCGCTGTACCGTGCTCGCCGACGAGGCGCTGCCGGTCGGCGAGATCGATCGTGGCGCCGCCGAAGCCGAAGCCAAGGACGCCGAAAGCAATCACGCCGGTCTGAAGGAACAGGCCGCACGGGCGACAGGCGACGACGTGAGCGACGCCATGGCCGCGCTCCGCGCCGCCGAGTGGCGTCTCGCCGTGGCCCAGGCCAAGCTCGACGCCTTGCGGGCGGCTGCCCACTAAAGTCTAAAGTCCGAACGCTGACGCGCGTCGCCTTGGCAAGGCGGCGGTCGCGTGCCAACCTTCTCCCGACTGAACCCGGCTAGCCGGGCGGAGGGGGACATGCGAACCGCGAAATTCCTGGGTGCCGTCGCTTGTGGCGCGCTGCTGACGGCGACGCTGCCGGCGGCAGCGCAGACCATCAAGGTCGGCATCGTCAACAGCTACTCGGGCGCGCTGGCTCAGCCGGGTGACGAGCTCGACAAGGGGCTGAGCCTCTACGCCAAGCTGCACGTCAAGGATCTTCCTCCCGGCGTCAAGGTCGAGATCATTCGCCGCGACGACACCAGCTCCAGTCCGGACATCGGCAAGCGTGTGGCGCAAGAGCTGATCGTGCGCGAGCATGTTCAGTTCCTCGGCGGCGTCATCGCGTCACCAATCGCACTCGCGATCGCGCCGTTGACTGCCACAGCCAAGGTGCCGTTTGTCGACATGAACGCCTCGGCAGTGGCGCTGCCGCGGCTCTCGCCCTATGTCGTGCGCGTCTCGTTCACTCAGTGGCAAACGGCCTATCCGCTCGGCAAGTGGGTGGCGCAGCAGGGCTGGAAAACGGCCTACAGCGCGGTCAGCGACTTCAACCCAGGCTGGGATGCCGAAGCCGCGTTCAAGAAGGGCATCGTCGACGGCGGCGGTTCGCTGACCTCGGTGCGTTTCCCGTTCGTCAATCCGGATTTCTCCCCGTTTGTGCAGCGCATCGCCGACGCGCATCCGAACGTCGCGTTCATCTGGGTTCCCGCCGGCACCCAGGCGACGACGATGGTGAAGGAAATCCACAACGCCAAGCTGATGGAGCACGGCACCAAGATCGTCGCCACCCAAGACCTGCTGCCCGACGAGGAATTGCCCAACATGGGCGCCAACGCAGTCGGCATCATCAGCGCCGGCACCTATACGGCCACCGCGACACGTCCAGCCAACGTCGCGTTCGTCGCGGCGTGGAAGAAGGAATACGGCGCCAAAAGCACGCCCGACGTCTACGCCGTCGGCGGCTGGGACGGCATGGCGGCGATCTTCGACACGATCGAGAAAACCGGCGGCAAGTTCACGCCCGACCAGGCGATGGCGGTGTTGTCGCATTGGGTTGATCCGAACAGCCCGCGCGGGCCGATCGCGATCGATCCGGCGACGCGCGACATCGTGCAGAACATCTACATCCGCCGCGCCGAGATGAAGAACGGCAAGCTGGTCAACACCGAGTTCTATACGATCCTGAACGTCAAGGATCCCTGGAAAGAGTTCAATCCGCCGAAATAGGCGCGCGCCGGCGCGGGCGATATAATTGCGGGCAAGGAAGACGCCCGTGAGCCATTGGACGCTGAACGATATTCCGTGGGACCGGTTCGATCCGGCGAAGGTCGAGCCGCCCATTCTGCGCCTCGCCAAGGCCGCAAGTCTGGTCGAACAGAACGGCGCCGATTACACGCGCTATCTGTGCAACGTCTTTGCCGACGACACGGAATTTCAGGACGCGGCCCGCATCTGGGGCGGCGAAGAGGTCCAGCACGGCGTCGCGCTCGGCCGTTGGTCGACGCTCGCCGATCTATCGTTCGATCACGCCATCGCGTCCGCGCGTTTTTCCGCCGGGTTCCGCGTCGATCTCGATGCCGAACTTTCGATCCGCGGCTCGCGCGCCGGCGAGCTGGTAGCGCGCTGTATCGTGGAAACCGGCACCAGCAGCTATTACACCGCGCTCGCCGAGGCAACGCAGGAGCCGGTGCTGCGCACGATCTGTCACCGCATCGCCGCCGACGAGTTGCGGCACTACAAGCTGTTCTACACCTACATGAAACGGTATCTGGCGCGCGAGGGGCTAGGTCGCTGGCGCCGCCTGCGCGTCGCGCTCGGACGCATTCGCGAGTCGGAAGACGACGAGCTGTCGTACGCCTATTTCGTCGCCAATGAAGCGCCCGGCGCGGTTTACGACCGACGGCGCGCGCACCGCGCCTACCTCGCGGCGGCGGCGCGGGTCTATCGCCCGCATCACGTCGAGCGCGCGGTGGCGATGACCTTCAAGGCTGTCGGCTTGAAGCCGCATGGCCGGCTCAATCTTCTGACGGCCGATATTGCATGGTGGGCGTTGCGCCGCCGCGCCGCCGCCTAATTGCCGGCGAGGATCGTCGCGAATTCCTCGAGCAGCGCGCGATAGAGCGGTTGCTTGAAATCGACGGCGATTGCCGGCAACTCGTCTGGTGCGATCCACTTCCAGGCGTCGAATTCGGGCATGTGCGCGTCGAGACGAATATCGCCGTCAGTGCCGGCGAACCGCATGAGGAACCATTTTTGCGTCTGGCCGGCATAGCGTCCGCCCCAAATCGACGGACGTAACGCCGACGGAAAATCATAGCTCAACCAATGAGCGCTCTCGGCCACGATGGTGGCTTTGTCCGTGCCGACCTCTTCCTTGAGCTCGCGGTAGGCCGCGACGACGGGCGTCTCGGCGCCGTCGATGCCGCCTTGCGGCATCTGCCAGCCGTCGCTGGTGCCCAAGCGGCGTCCGATGAAGATCCGACGTTCCGGGTCGAGCAACATGACGCCGACGCCGCGACGGTAGCCGGCAGGCGGCTTGGCGCTCCTCATGCCGCGCTGCGCACCGGCGTCAGTGCGCTGCCTTCGCCGGGGGTTTCGGTCCGAACAACGCCAGGCCGCGCAGCATGTCAACGGCGCGGGCAAGCTGATAGTCGTTGGCGCTGCCGAAGGTCGCCGACTCGTCGCCGTCTTCGTCGGCGGGCGGCGTCGCGTTTTTATCCGGCGTTGCCGCCGGCGGCGTTGTTAGCGTCTTCGCCGCACCTTGGTCGGTGTTTTTGAGCGCGCCTTTCAGGTCGGCCTCGTGCAGCGCCGGGCCGGTCGCGATCTTCTCGATCTTGGCCGGCTCGACGACGATGTCGGGCTCGATGCCGATGGCCTGGATCGAGCGGCCGGAGGGCGTGTAATAGCGCGCCGTCGTCAGCCGCATCGCGCCGTGACCCGGCAGCTGGATGATGGTCTGGACCGAGCCCTTGCCGAAGCTCCGCATGCCGAGTAGAACGGCGCGGCGATGATCCTTGAGCGCGCCGGCGACGATTTCAGACGCCGAAGCCGAGCCCCCGTTGATCAGCACGACCATCGGCAATCCCTTGCTGATGTCGTTGCCGGACTTGGCGTCAAAGCGTTGGGCATCGTCAGGATGCCGGCCGCGGGTCGAGACGATCTCGCCCTGCGGAATGAAGTCGTTGGCGACGGCGACCGCCTGGTCAAGCAAGCCACCGGGGTTGTTGCGCAAGTCGAGCACGATGCCCGCCAGCTTGTTATGCGACTTATCCATCAGCGATTTCATCGCCGCGTGCACGCCGCTGTCGGCCTGCTCGTTGAAGCTGCTGATGCGGATATAACCGACGTCGTTGTCGATCAGATTCGAGCGGACGGATTGAACCTTGATGACGGCGCGTTTGATCGCGACGTTGAAGGGCGGCTGCGTACCGCGCCGGATGATCAGCTTGATCTCGCTGCCGATGGGGCCGCGCATCTTCCCGATCGCGTCGTTGAGGCTCATGCCAGAAACCGGCTGGCCATCGATAGCGACGATCAGATCGCCGGGCTTGAGGCCGGCCTTGGCCGCGGGCGTGCCGTCGATCGGCGACACGACCTTCACCAGACCGTCTTCCATCGTCACTTCGATGCCGAGGCCGCCGAATTCGCCCTGGACTTGCACCTGCATCTCGGCGAAGTCCTTGGCGTTCATGTAGCTCGAATGCGGGTCGAGCGACGACAGCATGCCGTTGATGGCGGCCTCGATCAGGTGCTCGTCCGAGACCTTGTCGACATAGTCGGCGCGGACGCGCTCGAACACCTCGCCGAACAGATCGAGCTCGCGATAGGTGTCGGCGTCGTGCTTCGGCGCAGGTGTCGGGGGCGCGTCGGCCGATTGCGCCGCCGGAGCCAGCAGCCAGACCAGGATCGCGGCCGAAGCCGCTATATGACGGAAGCGCATCATCCATTTACCTTTTCATCGTGGATCGCCAACCACGGCAATGGGTTGATCGATTGCCCGTTATCGCGAAGCTCGAGGTAGAGATGGGGTCGTGGACCCGTTTGCGGCATGACCCCTATCGGCTCGCCTGCCACGAGCCATTGCCCGACACTTTGCTCGATACGATCGAGCCCCGCCAGGACTGAATAATAGCCGCCGCCGTGATCGATGATCAATATTCGGCCGTAGCGTTTGAACGGCCCGGCGTAAACCACCCGGCCGTCGAATGGGGCGACCACCTGCGCGCCGGGCCGCGTCTCGAAAGTCAGCCCCTTTGTGGTCATGCCGCCGGGTTGTGCTTCACCATACCGTAAAATCAACAGTCCGGTTGCCGGCACCGCCAAGCGTCCTTTCGCTCGGACGATCGGGCGGATGCCGGACGACTCGCCGGCCGGCGGTCGCGTCGGCGTTGCGGCGGTTACTGCCAGCGGCGCGGTCGCACCGGTGGTCGGGCGCGATGCGGCGCGTTGCTCGGCGGCACGGCGGCCGGCTTCGAGCCGTGCAATCAGGTCATGCAGGCTACTGGCCTTCGCCGCCAAGGCGGCTTGTTGACGGCCGTTCTGATCCAACCCGGCCTGGGTTTGTTGCTGCAAGGTTTGCTTACGGGCAATGAGCGCGGCGATCTGCGCCTGGTCACGCGCCAGGCTCTCGCCTTCGGTGCGATGCTCGGCCTCGGCGGCGACGATTTGCGCTCGGACCGCTTCCAGCTGGGCGATCGCGGTGCCCAACGCCTGTGCGCGCGCCGCCAGCGGCGGCACGGCGCGGCCGAGCAGCAAGCCACCGCGCACGGCATCGACCGGCGGCATCGGCGCCAATGCCAGCGCGGTCGGCGGATCGCGCGCCAGTTGCACCAACGCCATCAGCACGTGTGCTTCGACGCGCCGTTTTCCTTGGAGTTCGGCCGTCTCGGCCTGTTCTTTCGCGGTCAGGTCCGCCAGCTTGCGATCGAGCTTGTCGAGCGCCGCCTCGTGTTGCTGCGCGCCGGCTGCGGCGGTCACCGCGTTCTCGCGCAACGTTTGAATCTGGCCGGCGAGATCCTGCGCCTGTTTAGCGAGATTTTGTTGTTGCTGGCGTGTCTGTTCGAGCTGGTGCTCGACGTCGTTCAGTTTCTGCTGCGGCGAGGTCTGCGCGAAACTAGGCATAGCGGCGGCAAGCGCCGCCGCGAGCAGGGCGGCTGGAAGCGCCGCGCGCCTAGGCCGTGGCACGCGCGGCGGCGCGGGCAAGGTTCTGGCCCGTCATCGCCTGGGGTTGCGGCAAATGCAGCAACGACAAGATCGTCGGCGCGATGTCCGCCAGCTTGCCGTCGCGCAGCGTGGTGGTGCCCGACGGCGGATTGACCAGCAGGAGCGGCACCGGATTGGTGGTGTGCGCGGTGTGCGGTTGCCCCGATTTCGGATCGCGCATCTGCTCGGCGTTGCCGTGGTCGGCGGTAATCAGTAGACAGCCGCCGGTGCGCTCGACCGCCGTCGCGACCCGGCCGAGACATTGATCGACGGCTTCGACTGCTTTGATCGCGGCGGCGATGTCGCCAGTATGGCCGACCATGTCGGTATTGGCGTAATTGACGACGATCACGTCGAACGTGCCGGCGTCGATCGCCGCGACCAGCTTGTCGGTGATTTCGAAAGCCGACATCTCCGGCTTGAGGTCGTAGGTCGCGACTTGCGGCGACGGCACCAGGATGCGGCTTTCGCCGGGAAATTCGATCTCGCGCCCGCCGTTGAAGAAGAACGTGACGTGCGCGTATTTCTCGGTTTCGGCAATGCGCAATTGCTTGAGCCCGGCCTGTGCCACCACCTCGCCAAGCGTGTTGCGCAGCTCTTCCGGCGGGAAAACGACCTTCATCAATTTGTTAAGCTTGTCGGAATACTGCGTCAGGCCGAGTGCCGCGGCGAATTTCACCGTGCGCGGACGCTTGAAGGCGTCGAACTTGGGATCGAGCAGCGCGAGCAGGATCTGCCGCACGCGGTCGGCGCGGAAATTGGCGCAGACCAGCCCGTCGCCGTTCTTCATGCCGGTGTAATCGCCGACGACCGTCGGCGCGACGAACTCGTCGCCTTTGTCCTTGCTGTACGATTGCTCGATCGAGGTTCGCGCGTCGGCGGCGTGCGCGCCGTCGGCCGCGACCAGGGCGCGATAGGCCCGCTCGACGCGATCCCACCGCTTGTCGCGGTCCATCGCGAAATAACGGCCGGTGACGGTGACGATGCGGACGCGTTTTTGGTCCTTCAGCGCCTTCTCGAACGCGGCGATGAAGTCGACCGCGCTGCGCGGCGGCGTGTCGCGGCCGTCGAGAAAGGCGTGCACGTTCACGGTCAATTCTTGATCTGCCAGGAACTTCGCCAGCGCGACGATATGATCCTGGTGTGCGTGGACGCCGCCCGGCGATAGCAGGCCCATTAGGTGAACCGTGCCGCCGCTGCCTTTCATCGCGGCGACTAAATCCTTGAGCGCCGCATTGCGCGCCAGCTCGCCGTGCTTGATCGCCTCGTCGATGCGCGGCAGGTCCTGCTTTACGACGCGGCCGGCGCCGATGTTGGTGTGGCCGACTTCGGAATTGCCCATCTGATGTTGCGGCAATCCCACGAAACTCTCGCTTGCCTGCATGCGCGCATGCGGAAAGCGCGCCATGAAGCGGTCCCAGTTCGGCGTGTTCGCCTGCAGGATGGCGTTGTCGTCGCGCTGTGCGCGCTCACCCCAGCCATCGAGAACGCACAACACGACAGGGCGAGGCCGGTTCGGCATGGACATGCTGGATATATAAAGGAACGACACCGCGAACGGTAGGGCCCGGGCGCCTATTCGCGGTGATAAGGGTGGCCCGCGATCAGGGTTTCCGCACGGTAGAGTTGTTCCAGCAGCATGCCTCGAGCGAGAAAATGCGGCCAGGTCGCGGGACCGAGGGACAGGACAAACGCAGCCTGCCGGCGCACCGTATCCGCGAGGCCATTGGCGCCGCCGATGACAAAAGCGAGGTCGGCCACACCGGTGTCACGCCAGCGGGCGAGTCGCTTGGCGAAATCGGCGCTCGACAACGCCGTGCCGCGTTCGTCGAGCGCGACCACTGTCGCACGTTTGGGCAGTGCCTCGAGCAGGAGCGCAGCTTCGCGCGTCTTGAGCTCCGCCGGCGGCAGCTTGCGGCGCTCTTCGACTTCTCGGACGGTCAGCGGCCAGCGCAGACGGCCGGCATAGTGCGCGGCGAGATCGCGGTGCGGACCGGACTTGAGCTTGCCGACCACGGCAATGACGATGCGCATGGTGCGCGGCCGCGGTCAGGCGATCGATTCATCGAGCGCGGCAAAGGCCTCGCCCCACATCTTCTCGAGATTGTAATGGGCGCGCTGTTCGGGCCGGAACAGATGGACGATGACGTCGCCGGCGTCGACCAGCACCCATTCGCCGCGCTGCAATCCTTCGACCGACCGATGCCGATAGCCTGCGGTGCGCAAAGCCTCGAGCACCCGTTCGGCCAGCGCCACGATTTGGCGCTGCGAGTGCCCGCTGGCGATGACCATGTAATCGGCGAGGGTGGATTTGTTTTCGAGGTCGATGACGGCGATTTCTTCGGCTTTGCCGTCGTCCAGAACGGTCTCGATCAGGCGCAACAAGGCGTCATGGCGAGCGGCGCTACGCCGCTTCTTGACCTTCACGGGTTTGCTACGCGGTATGGCGGTCACCTCGAATGTGTTGACGGATTTGGGTGGCGGAGTGCGGGTCGAGCATTGACCACAGGAAAATCCAGGCCGGCGGCTTGGCGCCGGGGAGCCGCCGTGCCGAGGCGGCAGGCAAACGGTAGCGGGCAAAGCGATGGGCGGGCAGCGCGGCCAAAGCACCCCGACAATACGTAGGGCGCGCAAAGACCGCAATGGGGAGCGCCGCAAAAATTTCGCGCCAGCCGCGCCAATGACGGATTTGCGACAGGTTGTCCGCGCCCATCAACCAGACGAATCTGGTGCGTGGAAAGCGCGCCCGCAAGGCCCGCAGCGTGTCGCGCGTGAAGGCTGTGCCAAGCCGGCTTTCAAGGTCCAGGACGCGGATGCGCGGATGGCGGACTGAGGTACGCGCGTCGGCCAGCCGCCGCGCCGCCGGCGCCATGTCTTCGGCCGGCTTGAGCGGATTTTGCGGTGCCACCAGCCACCACACCTCGTCGAGGCCAAGCCGCCGCAGCGCTTCGAGGCTCAACTGCACGTGGCCGCGATGGGCCGGATTGAACGAGCCGCCGAGCAAGCCGACGCGGCGCGGCGGCGCATGGCCGATGCCGAGCGCCGCGAGCGTCAGGGCCGCACCTGGCCGTCGCCGCGCACGACGTATTTGAAGCTGGTGAGTTGCTCGGCGCCAACCGGTCCGCGTGGCGGCAGCCGGCCGGTCGAGATGCCGATTTCGGCGCCCATGCCGAATTCGCCGCCGTCGGCGAATTGGGTCGAGGCGTTGATCAACACGATCGCGCTGTCGACTTCGGTCAGGAATTTTTCCGCCGCAGCCTTTTCCTCGGTCACGATTGCGTCGGTGTGATGCGAGCCGTAATGGTTGACGTGGCTGATCGCCGCGTCGAGTCCATCGACCACTTTCACCGCCAGGATCGCGTCGAGATATTCGGCGTACCAATCCTGCTCGGTCGCGGTCTTGGCGTCGCGGTCGAGCGCGCGCACCGCTTCGTCGCCACGAATCTCGCAACCGGCGCCGTGCAGATCGGCAAGGATCGGCGGCAACAGCACCGCCGCGACAGAGCGATCCACCAACAGCGTCTCGGCCGCACCGCACACGCCGGTGCGCCGCATCTTGGCGTTTAGCACGATTTTGCGCGCCTTAGCCGGATCGGCCCCGCGATCGAGATAGACGTGGCACACGCCTTCGAGATGCGCGATCACCGGCAGTCGGCTTTCGGTCTGCACGCGCTCGATCAGCGAACGGCCGCCGCGCGGCACGATGACGTCGATCAAATCGTTCATGGCCAACATGTGGCCGACGGCGGCGCGGTCCGTGGTCGGCACCAGCTGCACCGCGGCGCGCGGCAGCTTGGCGCGTTCGAGGCCGGTCTCGATTGCGGCGACGATGGCGTACGACGAATGGAAGCTTTCTGAACCGCCGCGCAGGATCGCGGCATTGCCCGAACGGATGCACAGGCCACCGGCGTCGGCGGTGACGTTGGGCCGCGATTCGTAGATGATGCCGATCACGCCCAAGGGAACACGCACGCGCTCGATGTTCAAGCCGTTGGGTCGTGTCCAGGCGGCAAGAACGGTGCCGATCGGATCGGGCAGGGATGCGACCTCGGCGAGGCCGCGGGCCATCGCTTCGATGCGTCCGTCGTCGAGCATCAGCCGGTCGACCATCGCCGCAGACAATTGTTTGTCGCGCGCTGACTGCAGATCGCGCCGGTTGGCGTCGGCGATCGTATCGCGGGTGGCGCGGATAGCGGTCGCCGCGTGATTGAGGGCATCGGTGCGTTGCGCGGCCGAGGCGCGGGCGAGGATTGCGGCAGCGGTGCGTGCCGCGCGGCCCAGGCCCAGCATCGTTTCGCGGAGCTTTTCGCTCGCCCGTTCGTCGGCGGCTTCGAGCGCGGTCATTTCACCACCAGATCGTCGCGGTGGATCATTTCGTCGCGGCCACGATAGCCGAGGATGGCCTCGATTTCACCGCTTTTGTGTCCGGCGATGGCGCGCGCGTCGACGCTCGAATAGGCCGAGAGACCGCGTGCGAGCTCATGCCCGTCCTTGGCGCGCACGATCACCGCGTCGCCGCGCTCGAATTCGCCTTCGACCTGGGTCACGCCGGCAGGCAGCAGGCTGGTGCCGCGTTTCAACGCGCGTGCGGCGCCGTCGTCGATCACTAGCACGCCGGCCGGATTGACTGCGCCGGCGATCCAGCGCTTGCGTGCCGTCAACGGTTCGGCGGCGGGCAGGAACCAGGTCGCGCGCGCGCCTTTGTCGAGCGCGGCGAGCGCGTGCTTCGTCTCGCCCTTGGCGATGGCCATGCGGCAGCCGGCGGCTAGGCAGATCCGCGCCGCCGCGAGCTTGGTTACCATGCCGCCCGACGACGAACCCGGCGGCGCCTTGCCGGCCATGGCTTCGATCTCCGGCGTGATCTCGCGGCATTCCGGCACGTGCTTGGCCGATTTGTCACGGCGCGGATCGGCAGTGTAGAGACCGTCGATATCGGATAGGAGGACCAGAGTGTCGGCGCTGATCATTTGCGCCACGCGCGCCGCCAGCCGGTCGTTGTCGCCGAAGCGCAGCTCGGCCGTCGCCACGGTGTCGTTCTCGTTGATCACCGGCATCGCGTCGAGCGCCAAAAGTTGCTCGATGGTGGCGCGCGCATTGAGATGACGGCGGCGTTCCTCGGTATCTTCGGGCGTGAGCAGGATCTGCGCCACGACGATGCCATGCTTCGCGGCGGCCTCCTGATAGACGTGCGCGAGGCGGACTTGGCCGGCCGCAGCCGCGGCCTGCTTCTCTTCGAGCCTTAAAGGACCGGGCGGCAATTTGAGGTGGCGACGGCCGATAGCGACCGCGCCCGACGTGACGATCACCACCGACGTGCCCGTCTTGCGCAAGGCGGCGATATCCGCCATGAGCGCTTCGAGCCAGGCGCGCCGCGGCTCGCCGGTCTTATCGTCGGCCAGCAAGGCGGAGCCGATCTTGACGATGAGGCGTTTCGAGGTGGCCAGCGTCTGGGTCATTCGGCCTCCGCCGCCTCGGCGTTTGCCCGCGCTGCCTCCTGTCGCGCCGCGCGCACGACGACGGCAACCGCCTGCATCACGTTGGCGACGCCGGCGCCCGTCGCGGCGGACATGACCAACGGCTCGCGGCGGCTGGCGCGCTTGAGCGCCTTGCGCTTCTTCTCCATCTCCGCGGCCGGGACCGCATCCGCCTTGTTGAGCGCGATCAGTTCTGTCTTGGCAGCGAGGCCATGGCCGTAGGCCCCGAGCTCGGTGCGGATAGTGCGCCAGGCGCCGACGACGTCATCGAGCGTCGCGTCGATCAAATGCAGGATGGCCGCGCAACGTTCGACATGGCCAAGGAACCGGTGCCCGAGGCCGGTGCCTTCGCTGGCGCCTTCGATCAGACCGGGCAGGTCGGCGAGCACGAACTCCTCGTCGTGGACGCGCACGACGCCGAGCTGCGGCTTCAACGTGGTGAATGGATAGTCGGCGATCTTCGGCTTGGCGCGCGACACCGCGGCGAGCAGCGTCGATTTCCCAGCGTTGGGCAGGCCGACGAGGCCGGCGTCGGCGATCAGCTTGAGACGCAGCCAAATCCAGCGCTCTTCGCCGGGCCAACCCTTACCGGCCTTGCGCGGCGCGCGATTGGTCGCGCTTTTGTAATGCGTGTTGCCGAAGCCGCCGTCGCCGCCTTTGAGCAGCACGCGGCGTTCGCCGGCGTGCTTGAGATCGAGCAGGACGTTCTCGTCGTCCTCGTCGAGAATCTGGGTGCCAGCGGGCACGCGCAGCACGAGCGATTCACCGTCGGCGCCGGAGCGGTTGGCGCCCATACCGTGATGGCCGCCTTCGGCTTTGAAGTGCTGCTGATAGCGATAATCGATCAGCGTGTTGAGGTTGGCGACGCTCTCGATGACGATGTCGCCGCCGCGGCCGCCGCGGCCGCCGTCGGGTCCGCCGTACTCGATGAACTTTTCGCGACGAAAGCTCACCGCGCCGGCGCCGCCGTCGCCGCTCTTAAGAAAGATTTTGGCCTGATCCAGGAATTTCATCGGATTTTGGCCGCCTGTCCCCCAAACGAAAAGGGGGAATGCGGCCATTCCCCCTTTGTATTCAATCTAGCGCGTCGCGCCGGTTCGGGTGAAGGGCCTACTCCGCAGCCTCTGCCGGGCCCGGCTCGATCGACACGAAAGTCCGTCCGGCGCGTGTCGTATGGAAGCGCACAGCGCCTTCGGTCAGCGCGAACAGCGTGTGGTCGCGGCCCTGGCCAACGTTGCGGCCGGCATGGAATTTCGTGCCGCGTTGCCGCACCAGGATGTTGCCAGAGACGACGATCTCGCCGCCGGCGCGCTTCAATCCGAGGCGGCGGCCGCGTGAATCGCGACCGTTGCGCGATGAGCCGCCGGCTTTCTTGTGCGCCATGAGCGCTCTCCTTAGCCGGCCCGAATGCCGGTGATGCGCAGAACCGTCATCGCCTGACGATGGCCGTTCTTGCGGCGGTAGTTGTGGCGGCGCCGTTTCTTGAACACCAGCACCTTGTCGCCGAGCTTGTGCTCGAGCACCTTGGCGGTGACCGACGCGCCGGAGATCAATGGCGCACCGGCTTTTGCTTCCTGGCCTTCGTCGCCGAGGATGAGAACCTCTTCGAGCGTCACGCTCGAACCCGGCTCGCCCGCGAGCTTCTCGACGAAGATCACGTCGTCCTTGGCGACTCGGTATTGCTTGCCGCCGGTGCGGATGACAGCGTACATGGCGCGCCCTGAAAAAAGAGAACGGACGGGACCGGCCCATCCGTTGGCGCGGACTATAGCCGGGAGGCGGCGCGTGTCAACGGTTTTGCGCCGCCTCCCGGGGGATTTTTCCAGCTTTTGCCGACGGTTAGCGGCCGTCGGTCAATTGCAGACCGGCGATGGGCCGGCGTTGACCTGGGACGGCGAGGTGAAGGCGCCGGTCGCGCCGCCGGCCAAGCCGCCAGCTGCGGCGCCCATCGCCGGATTGCCGGCCAGCGCGCCCACGGCCGCGCCGCCAGCTGCGCCGATGGCGGCGCCGGTGACGGCACGGCAGCCAGGCGATTGACCGCACGCCGCCAGCGACACCATGGCGGCTGCGAACAAGAGCGAGCGGGTGAAACCCATCATCTCTGTCCTCCTTACTGTTGCCAGTTCCGTGCAGTAACACCGCTACGCTATCCGGCATTCGGGGCTTTCTAGCGGCGACCTCGTGGCGGATGCGGAACAGGTCGCCAGCGGAAAACGGGCCGTCGCGGCCGCTTTTTCATGGGCGTCGCCACAAGTTTGTTGGGATTGCGGCGAACACGACGGCTGGTTTAGGCTCCGCGCCCTGTCGGAGAGGTGCCGGAGCGGTCGATCGGGACGGTCTCGAAAACCGTTGTGCCCTTTACTGGGTACCGTGGGTTCGAATCCCACCCTCTCCGCCACTACATCGTTCGCCGCTGTTCGCCGACGTCCGTACGACCGTCAAATAAGCGAGACGCAGAGCCACTAATGTGGCATCCTCCATCTGTTCACGTCCGCTTGTAACCGGCGAAAGCCGTTCCCAATTTGTGGGTAGGATTGTGGGTCGATGGACGAACGGACAACGCGGGAAACGGGACGGCTGACGGCGCTCAAAGTCACGCGGCTGAGGCGAAAGCCCGGCATGCATGCTGACGGTGACGGCCTCTATCTTCAAGGCAACCCAGGTGGCGGGTCCTGGATACTGCGATACATGCACCGCGGCCGCGCGCGCTACATGGGTCTTGGACCGGCCTCGACGTTCAGTCTGAAGGATGCGCGAATAAGAGCGCAGGACCAGCGTCGGCTACTCCACAATGGTATCGACCCTATCGAAGCAAGGTGCGAGGCCAACGCCAGCGCGGTGCTTGAAGCGACCAAGTCCATCACGTTCAAGGAATGCGCTGAGACCTATATCAAGGCGCAGCGCGCGGGCTGGCGGAATGAAAAGCACGTCCGGCAATGGACAGCGACGCTCAAAACCTACGCCGAGCCGATTATCGGCCGTCTGCCCGTCCAGACTGTCGACACGGCGCTGGTGATGAAGGTGCTGGAGCAGGAGGTCCGCATCGGACCGGAAAGCCTCACAGGACTCATTAGCGAGTCACTGGTGAGTTCTGCGTTACGAAGGTGGCGCAAGACCTGTGAAGCCGCAGAGGCCCACTGGTGAGTCTGGTTGGACTCCTGTGAAGGCGCTATCGCCTCGGGATGCCGTTTAATTCGCCAACCCTGGACGCCTGAAGGAAAGCCATTCCGTCCGCCCGCTCGCCCAGGCAGCCATTTCCTCAAACTCCCAGGCGCGAGCCAGAAGCTCAGACCTGAGACGCGCCTCGGCGCAGTCGATAGCAAGCCACCGAAGCCGCATGGCTTCTTCGCGGTAGAACGCCGTTGGACGCAGTGAACTCATGCCGTCTGCTCCACATCGCGGGCTGCGTTGACGCTATCGCTTCGAGGTAGCGGTTAGCTGATCGATGCTCTGCCGTAGTGCAGGCTTGTCCTGCGCGTCGTTTGACCACGCCGCAAGCTCTTCAAGTTCACCAGCACGAGCCAGAAGCTCGAACCTGAGTGTGCCGTTGCTGCAATCGGTCGCAAGCCTGCGGAGGCGAGCGGCTTCATCGAGGTAGAACGCGGCTGGTCGAAGCGGTCGCATGCCTGCTCCTGGGCGGAAGGCGAGACTGCTAGCTCAACTTGTACTGCAAGTTAAGCCAATAAGCAACTGATAGACCTAGACCATTCGTCTGTGGACATTTCTAAAGGCGCTCCCTGAG
>JBOHLR010000017.1:0-23571 GCA_050729555.1 Allostellaceae bacterium | reverse complement strand
CGACGCCGTGACGGCGGTTTCGGGCAGCGGGCCGGCCTACGTGTTCCTGTTCATCGAATGTCTGACCGAGGCCGCCGAGGCACAAGGGCTTTCGCCCGCGCTCGCGCACCGGTTGGCGATCGCCACGGTTGCCGGCGCCGGCGAGCTTGCCCGCGTCGCCGAACACCGCCCGGCGCACCTGCGCGAGGCGGTGACCAGCCCGGGCGGCACGACGCGCGCCGCGCTTGACGTATTGATGGCCGGCAACGGTTTCGCCCGGCTGATTCGCGACGCGGTCGCCGCCGCGACGCGGCGTTCGCGCGAACTGGCACAATAAGGATTCGAACCGCAGTTTGGCGCCTATCGCGGCTTAGGCTAAGCTGCCGCCATGGCGACAGGCCGGAAAACCGCGTCCAAACGCGCCGCGCCGCGGCGGCAGACCGCCACGGGCGGTGTCGAAAGCCGCGTGGTCGAAGCGGCGCTCGAGCTCGCCGACAGCCAGGGCTGGCGCCGGACGACGTTAAGCGACATCGCTCGCGCGGCCGGACTGTCGCTGGCCGATCTGCACAGCCAATTGCGCTCACGCGGCGCCATCCTCGCGGCGTGCGTGCGGCATTTCGATCGGGTTGCGCTCGCGGGGCCGGCACCGGACAAGGATGACAAGACGAAGGACCGCCTGTTTGACTTGCTGATGCGGCGGTTCGAGGGGCTGAAGCCGCACCGCAAGGCGGTTCGCTCGATGGCTTGGGACAGTCTCGGCGATCCCGCCGCGCTGGTCGCCTTGAAGCGGCTGCTGGCGTCGATGGGATGGATGCTCGAAGCCGCGGGCGTGTCGACCGCCGGCGTGGCCGGATTGGTCAAACGGCGGATCTTGCTCGTAGCCTATGTCTCCGTTCTCGCCGTGTTCCTGCGGGATGAAAGCCAGGACCTCGGTAAGACCATGGCTGCGCTGGACCGCCGGCTGGCGCTGATCGAGCCGTTTCTGGGCCTTTAGCGGCGCCGGCTTTTATTGAACTTATATTGAAATATTGTTGCGCCGCAAAAATAGGCGTTGGCGGTATTTTTGGCCCTTGACGGCCCTTGGGGGAGGGATCATATTCCGGATTGTGCAGTGCAGCATAGAGCTTCACTCCAACCGAGGACCCATACATGGATAGCCGACAGACTTTCCTGGATACGGACTTCAGCAAGGCGTTTGCCGGCTTCACGTTGCCCGGCTTCGACGTCGAGGCGGTGCTCGCCAGCCAGCGCAAGAATATCGAAGCGCTGACCCAGGCGAATCAGCTGGCGGTCGAAGGTGTGCAGGCCGTCGCCCGGCGCCAAGCCGAACTCGCCCGCGAGGCGATCGACGAAGCGTCGACGGTGTTGCGCGAGATCGTGCAGCCGACCGCGCCGGAAGAGCGCTTCGCCAAACAGGCCGAGCTGTTGAAGCAGACATTCGAACGCAGCCTCGCCAACACCCGCGAGTTGGCGTTGCTGCTCGCCAAGGCCAACACCGAAGCCTTCGACGTCGTCGCCAAGCGCGTCGCGCAAGGCTTCGAAGAGATTCGCGACGAGGCCAAGAAGCGCGTCACGAAGTAACCGCGCCGGCGCGGCTCCTCCGTGGAGGCCGCGCTGGAGCGATATGTAAGGGCCGTCCCACCCCCGGACGGCCCTTTTTCTATGCGCCGCTGCGGTCAAACGCTGAGCGTCAAACCGTCGGCGGCGGTTTCGATCCCGAGCTGCGCCGCTCGTGCCAGCATGTCGGGATTCATGTGCGTCAGCACGACGCGCTTGGCGCCGAGCGACGGCAGCCGCGCTTCCAGCGTCCGCCAACTCAAGTGGCCCGGCAGGTCCCGGTCGAAGCTGCTGCATTCGCAAACGAACAGATCGGCGCCGCGCGCCGCATCGATCAACGAATCGGTCCAGGCGGTATCGCCCGAATAAGCGATGATTTTGCCGTCGCATTCGATTCGCACGGCAAAGCACGGCGCGCCGGCGGAATGCGCCGCCGGATAAGGCGTTGCCGCGAGTCCGTCGCCCGCATGGCGCACGCCCGGCCGATGCGCGGTGAACTCGACCGTGAATTTGAGCGCGGCCTTGGACGAACCGGGAAACAGCGCCTCGCGCAGCGCCGCCAATCGCGTCTCGGTTCCTTCGGGTCCCCAGATGAAGAGCGGCCGCGCGCGTTTGCTCATCAGCTGGGCGTCAAGCAACAGAAACGGCAAGCCGCCAAAATGGTCGCCGTGCAGGTGCGTGAGGACGACACCATCAAGCGCATTGAGATCGACCATGGCGCGCTTCAGCGCGACCAGCGCCGTCGCGCCGCAGTCGATGAGGAAGCGGCAATCGGCGCCGCGCACGAGGAAGCAGGTATTGAACCGGCCGCCGCTGCCGAAGGCGTCGCCGCTGCCGATGAAGGTCAGATCCATGCGCTATTTCGGCAGCCTCACGCGTGTGCGCAGGCCGCCATGCGGGGAATCTTCGAGCGCGATCTCGCCGCCATGGACACGCACCACGTCGCGCGCGATCGCCAAGCCCAGGCCGGTGCCGCCGGTTTCCGGATTGCGCGACGAATCGAGGCGGAAGAACGGACGGAAAACCGCCTCACGGTCGCTGGACGGAATACCGGGCCCGTCGTCGTCGACGAGCACTTCGACCAGCATGTTGCTTTCGACGGCCGTCACCCAAACATGGGCGCCGTAACGCCGGGCGTTGGCGATCAGATTGCCGAGGCAGCGATGCATGGCGTCGGGCCGCAACGGCAACATGCATTCATCGGGCAGCGCCAACATCACCGGCACGCCGGATTGGCCCAAGCCCGCGACCAGGGCGCGGATCAGCGCTACAAGATCGGTCGGCCGGGCCTGCTCGCTGCCTTCGCCGCGGGCGAAGTCGATATAGCCTTGGATCATGCGCTCCATCACCGCGACGTCGGCCTTGAGCTCGGCGGCTCGCGGGTCGTCCTTTTGCAGCTCGAGCGCCAGCCGCAGGCGCGTCAACGGCGTGCGCAAATCGTGCGACACGCCGGCCAACATCTCGGTGCGCTGAGTGACGGCGCGCTGGATGCGGTCGCGCATGCGGAGAAAGGCCAGGCCGGTCCGCCGCACTTCGGTCGCGCCCTCGACCTTGAAGTTCGGCACCTCGCGGCCCTTGCCGAAATCGTCGACCGCGACCGCCAGCCGCCGCAGCGACCTGATCTGGTTGCGCATGAACACCGAGGCGATGGCGAACAGCACAAGCGACGAGCCGACCATCCACATGATGAAGATATAGGTCGTCGGCGTGAACAGGCGGTCGCGCGGCACAACGGCCAAAAGGACCCCGTCGCCGGTCTGAACCGATACCAGGAAGTTACGGTCGCCGTCCTCGCCGCTGATCACGAAGGGGAGGCCGACGCGTTCGGTGACGGCGTGCGCCAGCGTTTCCTCGATGCGCGAACCGTCGGTTTGCGGCACGCCGGTGGGCAAATCCGCTCCGGCATGGAAGCTGTATGCAACCTCGGTGTCGTCGGCAGCCACGCGGAAAACGGCGTCGCGCTGATTCGTCGTCGGCGTCAGCGAATCGAGCGTCAGGGCGATATCGGCGGCAACCGACGTCGACAGGCGGCGTGCCACCGTCTCCCAATGCCGGTCGTAGAAGATCCAGGTGGCGATCGACTGCGCCAGCACCAGCGGCAGGATGAGGATCAACAGCGACCGGCCCCAGAGCGAGCGCGGCAGCATGCGCTTGAACCAGCGCCGGTGGCTGTCGAGGCCGAGCGCGCGCCGCGCCGCGACATCCGACAGCAGCTCGATTCCGTCCTCGCGGCGTTCAATCGGGCTTGAGGACATAACCTGTTCCCCGGACCGTCTGGAGATAGCGCGGGAAGCGCGGATCGCGCTCGATCTTGCGCCGCAGCCGCGTCATCTGCACGTCGACGGCCCGCAGATTGCCGCCGAGCTGGGTCGCTTCGGCCAAGGCCTGACGCGATACCGCTTCGCCCGGCTGCGACGCCAGCGCTGCCAGCAGCGACTGTTCGGCGCTGGTCAGGCGCACGGGCTCTTCGCCACGACGCAATTCGCCGCGCTGCATATCGAGCCGGTATTCGCCGAGCCGCAGCACCGACCGGCGCTCGGTTTCGGAAGCGGCGCGCTGCAAAATGTTGCGGATGCGCAGCACCAGCTCGCGCGGCTCGAACGGCTTGGTGAGATAATCATCGGCGCCGCGTTCCAGGCCGCCGATGCGGTCGGCGGTTTCCGCCTTGGCGGTGAGCAGCAGGATGGGAATGCGGCTCGATGTGCGCAGGCTGGCGGTGAGGGCGAGGCCATCCTCGCCGGGCATCATCACGTCGAGCACGAGCAGATCGAAGGCGATGCCGTCGAGCTTGCGACGCGCTTCGGCGGCGTCGCCGGCGGTCGTGACGCGAAAGCCCTGGTCGGTGAGATAGCGGCGCAGCAAATCCCTCAGCCGCGCATCGTCGTCGACGACCAGGAGATGCGGCTCCGTGGCGTCCATGGTCTCAGTATAGGCGCTCATCGCCGCCGACGCACGGATCACTCACCGCGAGCCTTCGCCGCGCCGGCCGATGCGCTTGCGGTCCTCTTCGCTCGACATGATGCTGAACATGACCTTGCGGAATCCGTCGACCGCCGGCGCGCCGGCCTCGCGATAGGCACGCGCGATGCGCTGGCGTTGATTCTCGGACAGCTGGCGTTCGAGCTCGACGCCTTTTTCGGTCAGCTCGAGCAGCCGCCGGCGTCGATCGCGATTGCCGGGCGATTGCCGGATGAAGCCCTGCCGCACCAGCTGGCTGAGGACGCGCGACAGGCTTTGCTTGGTGATACGCAGGATCGCCAGCAGGTCGCTGACGCTCATCTGCGGATGGCGGCCGACGAAATAGATGACGCGATGATGGGCGCGGCCGAAGCCATAGCGCGCCAGCATGGCGTCGGGCTCGGCGGTAAAGTCGCGATAGCCGTAGTAGAGCAGTTCGATGGCCTGGCGTAGTTCTTCCTCGCGCAGGAACGGCGGATTGGCCGTGGATTTTACGTCAGCCATATTGACTTATATGCGCTCGGATGGTTGTATGGAAACGTTTCCTCGGGGTCATATTCGCACATAATCGTCTTGGGCGATGCAGGTGCAGGGCGCGGCCTTTATCGTCTATCGTGCGAGAAGAAAACGCCCGGGAGCGCACTAGGAAACCGCCATGGCAGCCTGCCTCATTCCCTACGACGATCGCGACGGTTCGATTTGGCTCGACGGCAAATTGGTGCCGTGGCGCGACGCCAAGATTCACGTCCTGACGCACGCGTTGCATTACGCCAGCGCGGTGTTCGAAGGCGCGCACGTCTATGGCGGTACGGTCTTCAAGCTGCGCGAGCATTGCCAGCGGCTGATCGATTCCGGCCGCATCCTGGGGTTCGAGATTCCATGGACGCGCGACCAGATCGAAGCGGCGTGCAAGACCATCGTTAAGGCGCAGAACATCAAGGACGGCTACCTCAGGCCGATCGCGTGGCGCGGGCCGGAGCAGATGGGCGTTTCCGCGCAGGCCACCAAGATTCACATGGCGGTCGCGTCTTGGGACTGGGGCACCTATTTCGCGCCTGAGGCGCGGCTCAAGGGCATCCGCATGACCTGGGCGAAATGGGCGCGGCCGGCGCCCAACACAGCGCCGACCAACGCCAAGGCGACCGGCCTCTACATGATCTGCACCGTGTCGAAGCACGCCGCCGAAGCCGAAGGCTACGAGGACGCGCTGATGCTCGACTGGCGCGGCCAACTCGCCGAGGCGACTGGCGCCAATCTCTTCCTCGCGATCGACGGCGCGCTGCATACGCCGACGCCCGATTGTTTCCTGAATGGCATCACCCGTCAGCACGTCATCGGCCTGGCGCGCGCGCGGCAGATCAAGGTGGTCGAGCGCGCGATGATGCCGGACGAGCTTGCCAAGGCGCAGGAAGTGTTCCTCACCGGCAGCGCCGCCGAGATTACGCCAGTGCGCGAGATCGGCCAATACAAGTTCACGCCCGCTGCCATGACCAAGCAGTTGATCGAGGATTTCGATCGCTCGGTCCGCGCCGCCGAAAAAGCCAGCGCAGCCTGAAGCTCGCCTAGCCCTTCGCCCAGCGTTTTGCCGCCTGGTCGTCGCTGTCCTGGGCTTCAACCCAGCGTGTGCCCTGCGGGGTCTCTTCTTGCTTCCAGAACGGCGCCTTGGTCTTGAGCCAGTCGACCAGGAATTCGTTGGCGGCAAAGGCCACCGCGCGATGCGCTGCCGCCGTCACGACCAGCACGATGCGCTCGCCCGGCAAAAGCTTGCCGTGGCGGTGAACGATCAGCGAGGCTTCGAGCTTCCAGCGGTTGTTGGCTTCGGTCTCGATCGCCGTCAGCTCGTCCTCGGTCATGCCGGGATAATGCTCGAGCGTCATCGACCGGATCGCGTCGGCGCCGCCGGCGTCGCGCACCGTGCCGACAAAGGTGACGATGCCGCCGATCGGTGTCTTGCCGCGCGTGAGGTTCTCGATCTCACGGCCGACGTCGAAATCCTCGCGCTGGATGCGGATCATGGCCGCCTCAACCGCCGGTCACCGGCGGAAACAGCGCCACTTCGTCACCCGGTTTGAGCAAGGCATCCCAGCCGACGTGGCGGCGGTTGACCGCGACGCGCAGCGTCCGCCGGTCCTTCAGCGCTTCGGCGAAACCGGGCCCGCGTGTCTTAAGCCAGTCGACCAGCGCCGCGGGCGTCGCAATGCCAGCGGGCAGATCGAGGGTTTCCTCGGTCTTGCCGATCTTGGTCTTGAGCCAGGCGAAATAAAGCAGTCGCATGGGGCTGACTTAGGCGTTGGCGCGGGGCGGCGCAAGCCTTACGCGATGACCTCGCTGAACGGCAGGAAATCGACGGTGCCGCCCAGTTCGACGTGGCTCAACCCTTCGGGAATCTCCACCAATCCGTCGGATTCCACCATCGAGGTCAGGATGCCGGCGCCGTCGCGCGGAAATTTCTCCGCCACCCAGCCGGTTTCGCCGGGCTTGAGCCGCGCCCGCAGATATTCGGTGCGGCTGCCTTTCTTGTCGTAGGCGAAGCCCGAGACGACGCGGAACAAACGCGGCGGCACATCCTCGGCCCCCGACAACAGCAGCACCAACGGCCGCGCCAGCAGCAGGAACGTCACCATCACCGCCACCGGGTTGCCGGGTAGGCCGATGAACGGCACGCGACCGATCTGGCCCATCGCCACCGGCCGGCCGGGCTTGATCGCCAACCGCCAGAAGTGAAGCTTGCCGAGCGCTTCGACCGCGGCCTTGACGTGATCTTCCTCGCCGCTCGATACGCCACCCGACGTCATCACCAGATCGTGCGCCTCGGCCGCGCGGCCGAGCGCGTCGCGGACCGCGTCCAAGCTGTCAGGCAGAATGCCGAGATCGGTCACCGAACAGCTCAGGCCTTCGAGCAGCGCACGCAACGTGTAGCGGTTGGAATCGAAGATTGCGCCCGGCGGCAGGTCGCCGCCCGGTTCGCGCACCTCGTCGCCGGTCGAAAAGATCGCGACGCGCAGCTTGCGCCGCACCGTCAGCGCCGTCAGGCCGAGCGAGGCGGCGAGGCCGATCTCCTGCGGCCGCAGGCGCCGGCCGGCGGCCAGCACGGTCGCGCCGCGTTTCACGTCTTCGCCGGCGAACCGGCGATTGGCGCCGCGCTTGATGCCCGCAGGTAATGTCGCCTTGCCGTCGGCGACGCGGCAATCTTCCTGCATCAGCACCGTATCGGCGCCTTCGGGCATCTGCGCGCCGGTGAAGATGCGGATGCACTCGCCGGGCGCCACCGTGCGGCCGAGCGGATGACCGGCCGCGGCGCGGCCGCCGATCGGCAAGGTCGTCGGTTCGCTGGGCGTGAGCGCATCGAAGCTCACCGCATAGCCATCGACCGCGGCGTTGTCGTGCGGCGGCACGTCGCGCGTCGCCACCACCGGCTCGGCGAGAATGCGGCCACGCGCTTCGTTCAACCGGACCGACTCGGTCTCGGCGACGGCGCGGACATTGGCTTTGAGGATCTTCAGCGCTTCGCCGGCGGACATCAACTGTCCGCCGAAGGCGAAGCAATCATCGCTCAGTTGCGCCATGGAGCAGCGGTTCGATGCGACAGCGTTCCAGGATGAATCCGGTGATGCCGTCGACGTCGTCAATGTTGAACTGTGGCAGCTTGCAACCCGCCAGACGCTGGTCGCTCGCCACCGCGACGATGTTCGCTTGGCTGGGGTACATCAGGGGCTTGCCGACCGACGCGCGGTAAATTTCGAGCTTCGGAAAATCCTCGCCCTTGAAGCCTTCGACCAGCACCAGATCGACCGGGGTCATCTGGCGTAGCAGGGTGTCGAGCTTCGGTTCCGGCGCGCCGCGATGCTCGTGCATCAGCGCCCAGCGCTGCGACGACGCGACCATCACCTCGATCGCGCCTTCTTTGCGGTGGCGCCAGGAATCCTTGCCGGGCTGGTCGACGTCGAATTCGTGGTGGGCGTGCTTGACCGTCGAGACACGCAACCCGCGGCCGATCAGCGCTGGCAGCAGCCGCGTCAGCAACGTCGTCTTGCCGCTGCCGCTCCAACCGGCAAGGCCGAATACCCGCATCGCCGGCTTGCTCACGTGGCGCTCGGCTTGGCCGTCTTCATCGGCGTGTGTTGCGGCGTCGGACGGTTGATGTGGCTCAACCCGGCGCGCAGATAATCGTAGCCGGTCTTCACCGTCAGCGCCGCGGCGATCCACAACAGGAATTCGCCGATCGCACGGACGTGCAACGCCGCCGGACCGGCGTCGCCAACCAGCAGAACGCCGATCGCCAGCATCTGGATGAAAGTCTTCCATTTGGCGAGCTTCGACACCGGCATGCCGACGCGCAGGCCAGCGAGATGCTCGCGCAGGCCCGAGACCATGATCTCGCGCATCAGGATGACGAGCGCCGGCAGGATGCTCGCATCCGACAGCCGGTCGTAGATGGCGAGCATGAATAAGGTCGTCGCGACTAATAGCTTGTCGGCGACCGGATCGAGGAAGCGGCCGAGGTCCGATTGCTGATGCCACATCCGGGCGAGTCGGCCGTCGAGCCAGTCGGTCACCGCCGCCAGGCTGAAGATGACGCAGCCGAGCCACGGCCCATCCGGCGACGCCATGTAGAACGTCGCAATCACCAGCGGGATGGCGACGATCCGCGACAGCGTCAACAGGTTGGGCAGTGTCGTCAGCATGGCATTCCGAGCAGGCCAATAGCCGGTATTCGACTCAACGTTTCCGGCGGCGTTGGGCTGCAAGTTTAGCCCTCGGCATGGAAATGATCATAAATCTTTTTTGCGACGATTTTACTGATGCCGGCGACGCGCTCGAGGTCGGTAAGGCCCGCGGTCGCGACGGCGCGCGCCGACCCGAAATGGTGCAAGAGGGCGCGCTTGCGCGCGGCGCCGATGCCGGCGATCTCGTCGAGCGGCGAAGCGCCGATGGCCCGCGACCGCTTGCTGCGATGGGCGCCGATGGCGAAACGGTGCGCCTCGTCGCGCAGTCGCTGGAGGAAATAGAGGACCGGGTCCTTGGGGTCGAGGCTCAAGGGCGGCTTGCCGGCGCGGAAGAAGCGTTCGCGGCCGGCGTTGCGGTCGGGGCCCTTGGCGGCGCCCACCACCGGCACGTCATTGACGCCCAGATCGGCCAATACCTGGCACACGGTTGTCAGCTGCCCCTGGCCGCCGTCGATCAGCACGAGATCGGGCAGGCTGCTGCGGTCGGGGTTCTCCTTCAGTGCGCGGGCGAAGCGGCGGCCGAGCACCTCGCGCATCATCGCATAGTCGTCGCCGGGCGCTGCCGGCTCGCGAATGGTGAACTTACGGTAGGCATTCTTGATGAAGCCCTCGGGCCCGGCGACGATCATCGCACCGACCGCGTGCGCGCCCTGGATATGACTGTTGTCGTAGACCTCGATGCGTTGCGGCGGCGCCTCGAGCCCGAAGGTTTCCGCGACGCCGTCGAGCAGGCGGCGTTGCGCAGTGCTCTCGGCCAGCCGGCGGCCGAGCGCCTCGCGCGCATTCAATAGCGCGTGCTGTACCAGCTTGCGCTTGTCGCCGCGTTCGGGCGCGGCGATCTCAATGCGGCGTCCGGCGCGCGCACCCAATGCCTCGGCGAGCAACAATGCCTCGGTCGGCCGGTGACTGACCAGTATCTGCGGTGGCGGCGGCTTATTGTCGTAGAACTGCCCGAGGAACGCGCCCATCACGTCAGCGGCCTCGAGATCGCGCGCATGCGCCGGGAAATAGGCGCGATTGCCCCAGTTCTGGCTGCCGCGGAAAAAGAACACCTGGATCGAGCTGTTGCCGCCGGCCTGGTGCAAGGCGACGACGTCGGCGTCGCCGAGCCCGTCGAGATTGATGTCTTGCCGACCCTGTACCTGGGTTAGCGCCCGGATGCGGTCGCGGATGAGCGCCGCGCTTTCGTATTCGCGCCGGTCGGAAAGCTCCTGCATGTGCTTGGCCAGCCGTGCCTGAACCTCTTGACTGCGGCCCGCCAGGAAGCCGCGCGCCTCGGCGACAAGCCGCGCATAACCGTCGTGGCCGATGCGCCCGGTGCACGGCGCGCTGCAACGCTTGATCTGATAGAGCAAGCACGGCCGCGTGCGCGCAGAGAACACGCTGTCGGCGCATGACCGCAGCAAGAAGGCGCGTTGCAACGCGATGAGCGTGCGATTGACCGCGCCGGCGGAGGCGAAGGGTCCAAAATAGTCGCCTTCATCGCCGCGCGCGCCGCGATGCTTGGTCAATTGCGGAAACGGATGGCCGCCGGTGAGGCGGATGTACGGGAACGACTTGTCGTCGCGCAGCAGGACGTTGTAGCGCGGCATCAAGCGCTTGATCAGATTGCACTCGAGTAGCAGCGCCTCGACTTCGGTGTGCGTGATGGCGATCTCGAGCGAATGGGTTTCAGCCACCATGCGCTTCAATCGCACCGGCAGGCCGTTGACGTTGGCGTAATTGGCAACGCGGTTCTTGAGATTCGCCGCCTTGCCGACGTAAAGCGCTTCGCCTTTGGCGTCGAGCATGCGATAGACGCCCGGCGCCGGCGGCATGGTCTTGAGCGCCGCGCGAACGACGGCGACGCCACGCGCCAGATTGCCGGCCGGCGGCGGCGCGGTGCCTTCGATTTGGTCGTCGGCGTCGGACACGTCGCTCATCGCGCCGGCACCGCCGCAGGTCGGGCGCCGCGATATCCACGGAAACTGTGCATAAGTTTGTTCATAACGAACGACCGCCTCGGTCGGTCGAAGATTAAATCTAGGATCTGACCGCTTTGGTCAAAAAAACGGCAACCGCGCCAGCGGATTGTTTTTGCATGGGGTTTCTGGCGCGAACTGTAAACGCCGCGTAACAGTAAGGAAACAAAGGCCTTTGCGACACACAACGGACACACGACACGCGACCTGTTGACAACTGACAGCCGGCCGCCGACGTCCGGCCAGCCCGAAAAACCCCTCTGCCGACAAAAACTTAGCGCGATTGTGACGGCGTGTTTGTTCGATGGTGACAATGGCCGCTGGCAAACGGTTGCAAGCGCCCAAATTCTCCTACTCGCTTGCCGGCGGCACGCGGCTGGTCGGCGCCCAGTTCAGATGCTGGCCGCCGTCGAGCGCAATCATCTGTCCGGTCATCGCCGGCGATTCCAGAATAAACATCACCGTGCGCGCAATCTCGTCCGGCGTCGTGCCGCGCCGCAGCGGCAGCAGCTCGACCTGTTGCCGGAACTGCTCGTCGCTCTGCCGCGGGCTCGGCAGCGTCGGACCGGGACCGATGCCGTTGACGCGGATGCGCGGCGCCAGCGCCAGCGCCATGGTCTGGGTCAAGGTCCACAACGCCGCCTTGCTCACTGTGTAGGAGGTGAAGTACGGCGTCAGGTTCCACACACGTTCATCGAGGATGTTCACCACCGAACCCTCGGCGCCGGCGGGAAGTTGGCGCGCGAATTCCTGCATCAGCACGAAGGGCGCGCGCAGATTGGTTTCGAGATGCCGGTCCCAGCTTGCGCGCGTCACGTTCAGCACGTCGTCGCGATCGAAGGCCGACGCGTTGTTGACGAGTAGAGAGAGCGGTCCGACCGTTTCGGCCGCGCGCGGTACCAGCGTCGCGACCTCGGCTTCGCGCGTCAGGTCGGCGGGGATCGCGGCGGCGCGGCGATCGCGGCGGCGGATTTCGCCGACAAGCGCCTCGGCGTCGTCGTGCGACGTGCCGTAATGCACGGCGATGTCCCAGCCGTGCGCGGCGAGCGTCAACGCGATCGCCCGGCCGATGCGGCGGGCGCCGCCGGTTATCAGCGCGCTGCGGCCAGCCATCAATAACGCTCGCGCATACGGCGATTTTTGGTCGCCTTGGCCTTGGCCAACGCCTTGGCCGAGGTGCCGGCGCGGCCGCCGGTCGAACGGCCGCGTGGGGGCGTCGCCGAGCCTGGGCTGCCGATTTCCAGGTGATATTCCTCGAGCCGCCGGATCTCGTCGCGAAGCCGCGCCGCTTCCTCGAATTCGAGATCGGCCGCCGCCGCTTGCATGCGGCTTTCGAGATCGGCGACCACGGCCTGGAGATTGTGACCCTGATAGTGCAGGGCCGTGTCCTCGCCAGTCTCGACCGTGACGCGATCCCGCTCGTAGACGCTTTCGAGAATGTCGACGATGGCGCGCTTGACGCTTTCGGGCGTGATGCCGCGCGCTGCGTTATAGGCCTGCTGCTTTTCGCGCCGGCGATTGGTCTCCTCGATCGCCGCCTTCATGCTTGCGGTGGTGTGGTCGGCATAGAGGATGGCGCGGCCGTCGACGTTGCGCGCGGCGCGGCCGATGGTTTGGATCAGCGCCGTGCGCGAACGCAGATAGCCCTCTTTGTCGGCATCGAGAATCGCCACCAGGGCGCATTCCGGAATGTCGAGGCCTTCGCGCAGCAGGTTGATTCCGACCAGGACGTCGAAAACGCCGAGCCGCAGGTCGCGGATGATCTCGATACGCTCCAGCGTGTCGACGTCCGAATGCATGTAGCGCACGCGGATACCGTTCTCGTGGAAATATTCGGTCAGCGCCTCGGCCATCTTCTTGGTCAGCGTCGTCACCAGCACGCGTTGCCCCTTCTTGGCGCAATCGCGGCATTCGGCCATCAGATCGTCGACCTGAGTCTCGACCGGCCGAATGACCGGTACGGGATCGACCAGGCCGGTCGGCCGTACCACCTGTTCGGCGAATACGCCCTGCGTCTGGCCGAGCTCCCATGGGCCGGGCGTGGCGGAGACGCACACGGTCTGGCCGCGCATCACGTCCCATTCCTCGAACTTGAGCGGCCGGTTGTCGATGCAGGACGGCAAGCGGAAGCCATACTCCGACAGGGTGAACTTGCGCGCGTAGTCGCCTTTGAACATGCCGCCGACCTGCGGGATGGTGACGTGGCTTTCGTCGACGAAGACGAGGCAGTCCTCGGGCAGGTATTCGAACAAGGTCGGCGGCGGCTCGCCCGGTGCGCGGCCCGTGAGGTAACGCGAATAGTTCTCGATGCCGGCGCAGCTGCCGGTGGCCTGCATCATCTCGAGATCGAAGGTCGTGCGCTGCTCCAGTCGCTCGGCCTCAAGCAGCTTGCCGGCCTGCCTGAACTCCTCAAGGCGGATCTTGAGGTCGCGCTTGATCTGCGCGATCGCCTGGTAAAGCGTCGGCTTCGGCGTGACATAGTGGCTGCTGGGATAGACTTTGATCGACTCGATCGCCGCGGTCTTCTCGCCGGTCAGCGGGTCGAACTCGTGGATCGCTTCGATCTCGTCGCCGAAAAGCGACAGCCGCCAGGCGCGGTCCTCGTAGTGCGCCGGGAAGATTTCGATCGTATCGCCGCGCACGCGGAACGTGCCGCGGGCGAAATTGATGTCGTTGCGGCGGTACTGTAGTTCCACCAGCTTCGCCAGCAAGTCGCCGCGCGCCACGCGCTCGCCGGCGGTGAGCGTAAAGGTCATTTCCGAATAGGTCTCGACCGAGCCGATGCCGTAGATGCACGACACCGACGCGACGATCACCGTGTCGCGGCGCTCGAGGATCGCGCGCGTCGCCGAATGGCGCATGCGGTCGATCTGCTCGTTGATCGAGGATTCTTTCTCGATGTAGGTGTCGGTGCGCGGCACATAGGCTTCCGGCTGGTAATAGTCATAGTACGAGACGAAGTACTCGACGGCATTCTCGGGAAAGAAGCTCTTCATCTCGCCGTAAAGCTGAGCCGCCAGCGTCTTGTTCGGCGCGAGGATCAGCGCCGGCCGCTGCGTCTCGGCGATGACATGCGCCATGGTGAAGGTCTTGCCCGAGCCGGTGACGCCAAGCAGCACCTGGTCGCGCGCATTCTCGCGGATGCCGCGGACGAGCTCGGCGATCGCCTGCGGCTGGTCGCCGGCCGGACGGAATTCCGACTGGATGGTGAAGCGCCGGCCCTGGTCGGCAAGCGGCCGGTCGACGGTCAGCAACGGTGCGGGCATCGGCCTTTAAGATAGGGAATTGAGGCCGCGGTTGCTAGCGAGGCGGCGCCGTTTCCTTGGCGCGCGGAAACCGGCTGTTCTGGAGAGTGACGACGAAGGCTTGGAGTTCCGCGCTCATGCGGTAGCAGCGGTAACAAAGATAGGCGACGCCGATCACGGTGACGATCCGGAGCGCATATTCGAGATGGACCCAATCCGCTCCGATCATGCGGACATTGAAGGCGTAGTTGCGCTCGGTGAAGTCGCTCTTGACGACGTAGAGATTGAGCAGCGCCGGCACCGAATAGAGCGCGATGAACGTGGTTTGCCAGGCCAGCGACAGGCGTTTGCGCCGCTCGCCGGGCAGCGCGAAGATCTGCGCCATCACCAGAAGATCGCGGCAGGCATCGTTCGGGCAGGCCTTGGCGGCCTTTTCGTAATTGGCGAATTCGCGCTCGATGTGCGCGATCAAAATCAGCAGCAGCAGCGACATCAGTACGCCGCTCACCAGCCACAAATCGTTGCCGTCGAGATAAACGCCGAACAGGGGAATCTCGAGCGCGTAGCCGCGCAAATCCTTCTTCATCAGTTCGATGATGCGGCGTTCATAGACCTTGAGCGCGAGGTCGCGTTGCTGATTGCCGGCCGCGGGATCGCCGCTGTGCGGCGTGCCGAAGATGAGGCCCTGATCGGCATAATCCGCGAGCAACTGCGCGCAGTCGCCGGCTACCGGCGCCGCGCCGGTGACGCAGCCGTAATTGTCCAACATCACGTGCAGGCGCTGCTCGTCCCAGCTTGGCCAGTCGAAGTCGCGGATGCCGCAACCGACGAAAAACAACACCAGCAGGACGACATACATGACGAGACGCGTGCGTTCGCCGCTGCGCGTCACCGCGTCAAGAAAGGGCTCGAACTCGTCTGTCTCGGTAACGGCTCGGGCCCGTCGCGGCATTCGGTTCAGGCCGGCTGTCGTCGGCTGCCGAGAGTGCGCCAGCCCAGCAGCGTCAGCGTCTCGCGCAGCACGACCAGCGCCGCGAGCCACGCGGCATCGAGCGCCGCGAGCCGGGCGACCGTCGCCGGCGCGAATTCGGCCAGCTCGCCGGTCGCCAATGCGACCAGCGCCAGCGCGATCTCGTAAACCGCGAAGGCGGCGACGAAGGCGAGCACCAGCCGCAGCCAATGCCGCAGGCCGGTTTGCGCTACGGCGGCCGCGGCCGCGGTGGCCAACAATGCGGCAACGCCGATCGCAACACCCCAGCCGATGCTGTGAACGTCGAGCGGATAGCCCAACGCTGCGACGCCGACGGCTTGGTTGGCAAGCCAGATCAGCGCCATGGTGCCGAGGGCGGTGCGGCGGCTTTCCGTCGCCGCCAGCATGGCGGCGAAGGCGGCGAACGGCGTGACGCAAGCGAGCGCCCAGCTGCCGCCGACCGCGGCGACGGCCAGCAGCGCGGGCCAGAACCAGTTGCGGGCCAGCGGCGACAAAGGGGCGGAAGTGGTTGTCATGGTTGCATCCTTTGATTGCGGTCGATTCTAAAGGTTTCGTGGCGGTCGATCAATTCGTGTCGCCGGCGGGCGCGCCGCCCCAAGTCAGCCGCACGCCGGCGAACACGCCCAGCGTCGGGCCCAGGAAGCCGGTCGGGTCCTGATAATGACGGTCGAGCAGGTTGTCGATCCGGCCGAAGACGGTCGCGTAATCCGTAAGGCGGTAGGACGCGTTGAGGTCGATTGTGTTGTAGGAATTGACGTGGAGCGGCGTGGTGTTCGAGAAATCGCGGTTGTTGTCGAAGCGCGCGCCGATATAGAGCCACTCCGCCGTCAGCGACAACGGATCCATCGGCGTCCAGGTCGCATCGACGCTGATTTTATGTTTGGGCCGCCGGATGAGGACATCCCCGACCGTGTTCTTGACTGGTTCGTCGCTTGCGGCCTGGGTGTACGTGTAGTCGGCGCGCAACGTGACCGTCTCGATCGGCGTCACCGCGACGAAAGATTCGACGCCGTAGGTCGTGGCAGCCGCGACGTTCAGGTCCATGTCGGACCCCGCCGGTTGCTCGATCAGGTTGCGGATGTGATTGTGGAAATAAGTCGCGCCGAACGACAGCCGCTTGTCGAACAACGGTTGCTCGAAGCCCGCGTCATAACCGCTGCTCTTTTCCGGCTTGAGGTTCGGATTGGCGAAGAAGTTGAAGTTCGGAAAGCTCACGAACAGCTGTTCGAGCGACGGCGCCTTGAAGCCGGTGCCGTAACTCGCCTTGAGTTGCGTGTTCGTCGCCGCCACGAGATAGGCCGGCGCGAACCGATAGGTGAAGGCGTGGCCGAAGCGGTTGTTGCTGTCGATGCGGCCGGTGACGTTGCAGTAGAGATTTTCGACGATCCGTGTGTGGTACTCGGCGAAGCCGGCGGCGGTGTTCACCGTCGCGTTGACCGGCTGACCCTCGATCAGGCGATCCTCTTCGTCCTCGACGCCGAGGACGGCGGTGCGATCCGCGTCAAGATGCAAGGTGCCGCGCCAATCGGCCTTGGTGCGGTCGCCGTCGGACGTCGAGATGCTGGAACTCGGCGTAATGTTGACGCGGTGATAGCGCGTGTAGGCGATGCCAAATTCGTCCTCGAGCGCGCCGCCGAAGGATTTGAGCTTCGCGCTGCCGCGCGCGAAGCCGGCGCGTTCGTCCTGGAGGCTTTGGGTCGGGTCGGGCGTCGTAAACGGAGAGAAGTCGTCGTCGGCCGTGTTGCGTAACAGCGAGTCGTAATAACGCGCCACCAATCCGACGTTGAGATCGTCGGAAAGGTCGGCGCCGAGCTTGGTCGAATAGGCGCGTTCGCCGAAAGCATCGCCGATCGCCGCCTCGCCCGGCGCGAGCAGGTTCGACGGCACTTCCGGCAGGTCGCTGTAATGCAGGTGGTCGAAGTTGAACGCGTAGTTGGCGCGCCCCTGCGAGCCGCTGACGCCGGCCGTCTGGTTGAACGTGCCGAACGATCCGCCCTCGATCGCGCTATCGACGCGCAGCGGCCCCGACCCTTGCTTGGTGATGATGTTGACCACGCCGCCGATCGCATCCGAGCCGTAGAGTCCGCTTTGCGGTCCGCGCAATACCTCGATGCGTTCGATGTCCGACGTCGGAATCTGGCTGATGTCGAACGTACCCGAGGGTTGCGACGGATCGCTGATGTCGATGCCGTCGACGAGGAACTTGGTGTGGTTGGCGTTGGTCCCCCGGATGAAGAGCGACGCGACGTTGCCGGGACTCGATTGTTCAACGACTAGGCCGGGCACGTCGCGCAAGATCGACGGCAGGTCGTTCGCCTGCTTGCGCGCGATGTCGTCCGCCGTGATCACGGTGACGTCGCTACCGATCTCGGCCGGCGGCACCGGAAAGAGCGTCGGCGTGACAACGATCGGCTGCATCGTGCCGAAACCGGATTCCGCCTGCTGCACGGGTGCATCCTGCGCGGACGCACGGGTGAACGGGACGGCGGACAGGACAAGGACCAACGACAGCGCCGCGATGCGGCGCGAACCGAACGGGATAGGGCTGGACATGGTGGACTCGCGGTGGTGGCACGTCACCGCGAACTGAAGACGACCTGCAGGCGCACTTGATTGCCCCGCCGGCCGGTCTTCCATCGGTGCACCCCGCCCGACGCGCTCGCGCGTGACCACGGCCGATGGCAGGTCTCCTGGCTCGCGGGTCTTAGCTTGGACCGGCCTTCCCGGCGGCTTTCGCCGCCAGTGGCTTCAGTTGGTCCGCGCTCGCCGCTTACAGTTGCGGGGGCAGCCGCGGCATTGCACGTCTCGCGACGTGCGCACCGCATTCCCTTTTGATCCCCAAATTGGGAACCACCGGCGGCGAAAGTGCGGGCAAGTGCGGATTTGAGTCAAGCACGATGCGTCGAAATGCACCGAACCGGCGCGCTGCGCGCCGTTGCGCGGTGCAGCATGACCGGCTAGCTTGGCCTCATGACCGCAACGCTCGCCGAATCCAAACCCGTCGCGATGCTTGCCGCCCGTCTTGGGCGCATCAAGCCGTCGCCGACCATCGCCGTGACCGACAAGGCCCGCCGTCTCAAGGCCGCCGGCCGCGACATCGTAGGCCTTGGCGCCGGCGAGCCCGATTTCGACACGCCGCAGAACATCAAGGACGCGGCGAAGCGCGCCATCGACAAGGGCGAGACCAAATACACGGCCGTCGACGGCACGCCGGCGCTGAAGCAGGCGATCATTGCCAAGTTCAAGCGCGAGAACGCGCTCGACTATGCGCCGGAACAGATCATCGTCGGCGCTGGCGGCAAGCAGGTGCTGTTCAATGCGCTGCTGGCGACGATCAATCCCGGCGACGAGGTGATCGTGCCGGCGCCTTACTGGGTGTCGTACCCCGATATCGTGAATCTGTGCGAAGGCGTGCCGGTGGCGGTCACTGGGCCGGAGAACAACGGATTCAAGATCCGGCCGGACGATCTCGAAGCCGCCATCACCAAACGCACCAAGTGGCTGATTCTCAATTCGCCGTCGAATCCGTCTGGCGCGGCCTATACGGCGAAGGAGCTCAAGGCCCTTGCCGACGTGTTGATGCGTCATCCGCAGGTTTGGGTGCTGACCGACGACATCTACGAGCACCTGACTTACGGCGACTTCAAGTTCGCGACGATCTGCAACGTCGAGCCGCGGCTCTACCCGCGCACGCTCACGCTCAACGGCGTCAGCAAGACCTATTGCATGACCGGCTGGCGCATCGGCTATGCTGGCGGCCCGAAAGAGCTAATTTCCGGCATGGCGGCATTGCAGTCGCAATCCACCACCAACGCCAGCTCGATCAGCCAGGCGGCGGCGGTCGAGGCGCTCAGCGGACCGCAGGATTTCATCCCGCGGCACAACAAGAGCTTCCTGGAACGCCGCGATCTCGTCGTCGCCGGCTTGAACCGCTGCGCCGGGTTGCGTTGCAGCGTGCCGGAAGGCGCCTTCTATGTTTATCCGTCGTGCGCCGGCGTCATCGGCAAAACCACGCCGCAAGGCAAGGCGCTCAAGACCGACGGCGATTTCGTCGACTATCTGCTCGAGGCGGAAGGAGTCGCCGTGGTCCAGGGCGAAGCCTTCGGCCTGTCGCCCTATTTCCGCATCTCCTACGCCACCTCGAATCAGGCGCTGACCGAGGCGTGCAAGCGCATCGAGCGTGCCTGCGCCGCGCTGAAGTAGGTCGCTCCGCCAGATTCCGGTTGCCTCGGTACGGCGACGGCGCGACCATCGTCGGCGGAGAGTGCGTCGCCGGCAGGCGGGGCGTTCCTGATCAAGCCCCGAAGCGGGTCGAACCCGGGCCGAACGCGGCGCACGGCGCGAAGCGGAGGCAATCATGGGCGAAAGAGCAGGCGGCCCGCGTGTAGCGGCCCTGGTGGGACCGTATCTCTCGGGCAAGACGACCCTCCTCGAATCCCTGCTCTTCGCCGCCGAAGCCATCCACCGACGCGGCACCCAGAAAGACCAGACCACCGTCGGCGATTCCGCGCCCGAGGCGCGGGCGCGGCAGATGTCGACCGAAATCAATCCGGCGCACGCCACCTATCTCGGCGACCGCTGGTTCTTTCTCGATTGTCCTGGATCGGTCGAACTCGCCACCGAGGCGCAGACGGCGTTGCTCGCTGCCGACGTCGCGGTCGTGGTGTGCGAAGCGGTGCCCGATCGTGTTCTGGCGCTGACGCCGCTGCTCAAATTCCTCGACGACCGCCAGATTCCGCACATGATCTTCGTCAACAAGATCGACCAGACGTCGGCGCGGGTCTCGGAAGTGCTGGCGGCGCTGCAATCGATCTCGGCGCGGCCGTTGGTGCTGCGCCAGGTGCCGTTGCCCGGTGCGGACAGCTCCATCGCCGGCTATGTCGATTTGGTCAGCGAACGCGCCTATCGCTATCAGCCGGGCAAGGCGTCGGACTTGATCAAACTGCCTGATACGATGGCTTCGACCAAGCAGGAGTCGCGCGCTTCGCTGGTCGAGAAGCTCGCCGATTTCGACGACAAGCTGCTCGAGCAGCTGCTCGAGGACGTTCAGCCGTCGAAGGGCGAAATTTACGGCCAGCTGACCAAGGATTTACGCAGCGATCTGATCGTGCCGGTGTTTCTGGGCTCGGCGTCGCTCGATCACGGCGTGCGCCGGTTGTGGAAAGCGTTGCGGCACGAGACACCGTCGGCCACGGCGACCGCCGAACGGCTCGGCGTCGGCAGCGGCGATGGCACGGTCGTGCAGGTGATCAAAACCTACAATCCGCCGCACGCCGGCAAGCTGTCGCTGTCGCGTGTCTGGCGCGGCGCGGTGAGCGAGGGCATGACGCTCGGCGGCATTCGCGTCGGCGGCGTCCTACGGCTCCAGGGTGCCGCCGCGGAAAAGCTGTCGGGCGGCGCCAGTGCCGGCGAGGTCGCCGCGCTCGCGCGCCTCGAAGGCGTCGCCACCGGCGCGGTCCTGGCAACCGGTACGGCGCCCAAATTGCCGCGCATCGTGCCGCCGAGCCCCGTGTTCGGGCTCGCGATCACGGCCGAAAAGCGCAGCGACGACGTCAAGCTCACCGGCGCGATCCAGAAGCTGATCGAAGAGGATCCGACACTGTCGCTCGCGCCGAATCCCGAGTTGCAAGAGCTGGTGCTATGCGGGCAGGGCGATATCCATCTGCAGATCGCCCTCGACCGGCTGCGGCACAAATTCAATCTCGCGGTGCAGGCGCGCCGGCCGCAAATCCCCTATCGCGAAACGATCCGCAAAGGCGCGGCGCTGCATTCGCGTTTTAAACGCCAGAGCGGCGGCCATGGCCAGTTCGCCGATATCCAGATCGAGATCAAGCCGTTGCCGCGCGGCGGCGGGTTTGCCTTCATCGACGCCGTGGTTGGCGGCGCCATTCCGCGCAACTACATCCCGGCGGTCGAGGAAGGCGTGACGGACTATCTGCGCCACGGCCCATTCGGAGATCCGGTCGTCGATCTGTCGGTCAAGCTGGTGACCGGCCAGTTTCACGCCGTCGACAGCTCGGACCAGGCGTTCAAGACGGTGGCGCGGCAGGCGATGAGCGAGGCGCTGCCGACTTGCGATCCGGTGCTGCTCGAGCCGATCCACCGCGTCGAGATTTCGGTGCCGAACGCCTTCACCTCGCGCGTGCAGCGCATCGTCTCGGCGCGGCGCGGCCATATCCTGGGCTACGACGCCAAGGCCGATTGGACCGGCTGGGACGTCGTGGCGACCGACATGCCGCTGGCCGAGATGCACGATCTGATCATCGAGCTGCGCTCGGTGACGCTTGGCACCGGCACGTTCACGCACCGCTTCGACCGGTTGCAGGAATTGACCGGCAAGCTGGCGGACAAGGTGCTGGCCGCCCGTGCGGGCGAAGCCGCGCAATAGCCTGCGTTCTGGCGGCCGTGAACTTTAATTCAGGTGCGGTCGCGGGAGCGTGACTTGCAGTGAACACAATGCGGCGGTATTGCTGCGGCCACGCGGACGGAGGTAAGTCATGTGGGTGAAACGCAAGCGCGGCTGGGAAATCGCCGAGCACGAGGCGACGCCGGAGTCGGTCTTTCACGACCGGCGGGCGCTGCTCAAGACGATGGGCATGGGCGCGTTGATCGCGGCGACCGGCACCGGTTCGCTAGCCGCCGCGGCGCCGGCCTTTGCCGACACCGATCCCTCCGCCGGGCTCTATCCGGCCAAAGCCGATCACAAATACGCGCTCGACCGGCCAGTGACGCCGGAAAAACTGTCGACGACCTACAACAATTTCTACGAGTACACGGCCGAGAAGAACGTCTACGAATATTCCGACGCGCTTCAAGTCCGGCCGTGGAATATCGCCGTCGACGGTATGGTCGAGAAGCCGATGACGCTCGGCATCGACGATCTGCTGAAGAAGGTGACGCTCGAGGAGCGGCTCTATCGCCACCGCTGCGTCGAAACCTGGTCGATGGCGGTGCCGTGGACCGGCTTTCCGATGAAAGCGCTGCTCGACATCGCGCGGCCGCTGTCCGGCGCCAAGTACGTCCGCATGATCACGTTCATGGATCCGAAGATGGCGCCGGGCGAGCGCATGTTCTTCTACCCGTGGCCCTATGTCGAAGGCGTGACCATGTTCGAGGCCAACAACGACCTCGCGTTCCTGGTCACCGGCATGTACGGCAAGCCACTGCCCAAGCCGGACGGGCCGCCGTTGCGTCTGGTGCTGCCGTGGAAATACGGCTTCAAGTCGATCAAGTCGATCGTCCAGTTCACGTTCACCGACAAGCGGCCGACCTCGTTCTGGACGGCGTTGCAGGCGGACGAATACGGCTTCTGGGCGAACGTCAATCCGGCGGTGCCGCATCCGCGCTGGAGCCAGGCGACCGAGCGCGAGCTCGGCGAGAACACGCGGCGCCCGACGCTGATCTGGAACGGTTACGGCGAATACGTCGCCGCGATGTACGACGGCATCAAAGGCGAAGAGTTGTTTCGTTGACGTGCGGGCGCGTTCTGCGCTTCGGCCGGCCGGTCAGATCACCTTGAACAGGTAGAGCAGGATCAGCACCGGAACGGGTATGCGGATCAGCCAGAGAAAAAGCGAGATCACCTGAATTCTCCGTCGTGCGGTTGGTGGCGTCGGTTCCAGCCTTCGGGATGGACGCGATTCTCGCTGGGTCCCCGATTCGTCGTTTCTGGAGCGATTGCGATCCGCGCCGCTTGGCAGCGCGAATCAGAAATCCACGTAAGCGCTTGATTTAATTCAGTTCTGCTCTTGTATGACTTTAATCGTGACATACAAGCCGTTGATTCAATTGATAGTATTGTATTCCGCAAAAACCGCGACCTATACTCCCGCGCCTTTCGCCATTGAGGAGCGAACCTATGCGTCGTATGGCCGTAGTGATTGTCGCGAGTGGACTTCTGGTTGCGGGCTGCGGGTCGAACCCGGGCGACCGCGCTATCACCGGCGGTGTCATGGGCGCCGGTGTCGGCGCGCTCGCTGGTGCCGCGGTCGGCATGCCCCTGACGGGCGCGATCTTCGGCGGCGCGCTGGGCGCCACCGCCGGCGCCTTGAGCGATCCGTCGCAGATCTATCTCGGTAAGCCGGTCTGGCGTTAGCCGGATCGTCGGTACAATCGTCATTGTCGTCACGCTGCCGCGGCGAGCGCGTCGAAAG
>JBOHLR010000016.1:0-25420 GCA_050729555.1 Allostellaceae bacterium | reverse complement strand
GATCGGACTGGCGACAGGAGAACTGATCAAGCTCGATGAAAAGATGTCCGAATATCTCGCCACGCTGGCGGGCAAGATCGAGGAAAAAACCATCGACATGGCTCGATCCACCCTCCACAAATTTTGCTCTGAATTTACCTACGGCGAAGATGTAACGCCCAAAGCGGTACAGCAATGGATCGGGCGGCAAGCACAAGCCGGCAAGGCCGTCCCGACCATTCAGCGCTCGCTAGGCGATTTGCGCGGCTACTGGCGCTATCTGCAATCCATTGAAGCGATGCCTGACACCGCAAACCCTTTCGACAAGCTCACACTTCCGAAACGGGACAGGCGTAGTGACAAGGAAAATGAGCGCCGGCCATTTACGGCGGCCGATGTGTCGAACATTCTTGCCGAAACACTCAAGCGGAAGGATGTGCCCCTCGCCGACTTGATTTCGCTCGCGATGTGGACAGGTGCGCGGCGTGAGGAGCTATGCGCGCTGAAAGTTGCCAAGGTGAACCTGAGCGCCGGTTATATCGAGATTGCCGACGCGAAAACAGCGGCCGGGTGGCGACAAGTTCCTGTCCATTCCAAGCTTGCGCCGACGCTCAAACGGCTGTTGAAGGCGAGCAACGATGGCTACGTACTTTCCGACCTTGGAAGCAGCAAATACGGGGATCGCGGTAATGCTGTCGGCACTCGCTTCGGCAGGCTCAAGCGCGAACTTGGCTACGGGGAGCAATACGTTTTTCACTCGATCCGCAAGACGGTAGCAACGCTCTTAGAGGATGCCGGCGTGCCGGAGAACGTCGCCGCTGACATCCTTGGCCACGAAAAACCGCGCATTACATATGGGCTTTATTCCGGCGGCACGTCGCTCAAGACGAAACGGGAAGCGATTGAAAAGCTGAGCTATCGTTGACTGCGACCATTTCCCGGTCGCTCGCGTTGTTTCATTCATTCGGGCCTCAGTAGAAAACCCTATTCGTGGGGGTTCGAGCCTTATTCTCGCGTCGGTTGGCCTACCGGTTGGCCCAGATCGAAAGCGAGGATCGCAAGTGATCATCCCGGCCTGCGGTAGTCATGCGCCCCTGCGCCGGCGTAATCGGTCTGCGCAAAGAGAAACCCGCCGGCCTTTGAGGCCGGCGGGTTCCGAAGAAGTCGCGTTAGACTAGAAGTAGAAGTTGAATTGTGCGTCGATGCGATCGTCTACGCCATCGTTGCTAGAGACCACCTTCCGGTAAATGTGCTGCCATTCGAGGTAGAAGTCGGTCTGGGGCACCGGCGAGTAGATGATGTTTACGTTGGTGTCGTACATCTCCCTATTCAAACTGCCCAGTGTCGCACCCGTAAAGCCGGGGTTTCCTGAGAAATGAGCGTAGCCGCCGGTTGCGTTGGCGCGCCACTGGCCATTGAAGAAGTGCTCGTAGCTGGCGTACCCCGCCCACTCCTTGATCGCCGTCCGAGCGCCGGACGTGGTGTTGTAGAGTTCACCACCTTGCGTCATATCGGATGAGAAGTTCGCCGCGCCATCGTTATAGACAATGCCGCCGCGCAACGCGTCCTTGCCTACGGTGTTTAGGTGACCCGTTAGGCGCATGGCAACCCCGTCGGTCTGATGATTTGTGACGGGCGTCGCGGCGCCCGTGGAGCTGATGCCGCCGTCACTGCGAACATCATTGATCTCCACACCCGTCGCGAACTTGAGGTGCCCCCACGGCTGGTCCCATTCGCCCGCGCCGACAAAGGCCGGCCAGTTGCCGAACGTCGTGCTCGTGCCGAAAACAGGACCACCCGTCAAACCTCCACCGGTCCCCGTGGCGGATGAGAACGGAATATTGCTCACGTATGTGGGCTGTTCGATCGAGCCCGCGATCGACAAGCCTTGGCCGGCGAGCCACGTATAACGCATCTGTGGCCGGCGGACGTTTAAGGTGTTCATCATGCCGACGTCCTGCAAGCCGGCGGCGACGTCGGAATAGGACTGGGCGTCCGCGAACATACTGAAGGCCTGGCCGATGAGCCACGGGCCCAACGTGCCGTAAGCTTGGCGCAATCGGATCAGGTCGTTGTTGCCCGAGATATTAAGGGCGGAAGTACTGCTGGTGCCCTGCTGACTGAGGCCGCTGTTCTCGTTGAAGTCGAACTCGATGTAGGTCTTCAGCTCGCCGTAAGCCGTTGGAGTCCGGGTCTCGATGTTGGGCCGCGTCGTCACCGCTTGCAGCTCAGTGCCGCCGTTCAACGAGTGCGCTGCGGATCCGTCTAGAGGCACGAGTGCCGCGCCGAAGGAATTGACACCCTGGTGCGGTCCAAAGTCGTGCACGATGTCGAACCGGATAAAGCCATGGACCGCGAACGAGGTGTTCGTGCCCGGCACCAAGAACGAACCCGGGAACGATCCGCCGCCCTGCGCGGACGCCGTCGGCATCACGCAGTCGTTGTGACCCGGGTTCATGTTCGTCGACGTGCAGACCTGCGGCGCCCCGCTCATTTGTGCATGGGCCGCACCCGCAAGCACCGCGACCGCAGCGGTCGTCGCCAGCGCAGTATAAATATTCCGTTTCATTCGAAACCCCCACATGAAATGGATCCGCGGATGCGGGGGAGCAACCCCCACGGCGGGGGGCGCTCACCCCTCGCTGACGTTAATGTCCGATGTTGTCCGGTTTAGTAGCAAGCGCGCGCGGCATGGTGTCAGCCGATAGCGGCGGCCTGTGTCCGATGTGCAACACCACGATTCGAGTCTAATCGCTTGCAAACCCTCTCAAAACTTGGGATTTTCTGGTGTACCAGGACGGCGCCCTGGCGCGGGCGTTGAGCGGTGGACCTTAGCATCGTGTTTTTGCGCCGATGCCCGGATGTCGGCCCAGCAGCGCGGCTGGTCTGCGGCGACAGCCGCGATGACCTCGCGGCGCTTGCTGATCAGGAACAGTAACGCGCTCTCCGGTGCATCAACTGCATGCGAAAGAACCCCCGCACACACTGCGAGGCGCTCACGGGAGTAACTCAACAGGGCCGGGCTCGTTGTGATAATCCGGGCGGGATTCTTGAAACCGAGCGCCCGCATATCGCCGACCTTGTTCCTGATATTTTCGATACCGAGATCGAGTATCGCGGGAGATGACGTGATCAATTTGATTGGATCGTCGATGCCGAGCGCTCGAAGCTCTACCACCTTTCGTTGGATGCTTTCGATGGCATAACTTAGGATTTCGGGGCTCGCCGCGATCATCCTCACTGGGTCGTTGACGCCCATTGTACGCAGATCAGTAATCTTTTGCCGGATGTTATCGGTGCTATAGCCAAATATCGCTGGCAGCGATGCGATCATCTTGATCGGATTGGTGAAGCCGAGAGCCTGAAGCTCAGTAAGCTTGCTACGGATATTGCCACCCCCATACCCGAATATCGCTGGAGCCGAGGTTATCATCCCGACTGGGTTATTGAACCCGAGCGCTTCAAGGTCCGCGACTTTGTTCCGGACGTTTTCGATTGTGAGGCCAAGGACAGCCGGGAAACGCGTTGCGAGCTTGATCGGATTCGTGAACCTGAGGGTTCGAAGTTCCGCAATTTTGCGTCGGATATTTTCAGCTGTGAGGCCAAGGATGGGAGGGTTTGATGCGATCAGTTTGGTGGGGTGATCGAAGCCGAGCGTGTGAAGCGTCGCGATCTTGCCGCAAATGTTCCGGGTGGAGAGGCCGAGAATAGGTGGGAATGACCGGATCATTTTGACCGGATCATGAAAGCCGAGAGCCTCAAGCTCAGCAATTCGCTGAGAGACTCGTTTCGGTGCTGAAGAATCGCTGCACGCGAGAATCCGGTCGATTGCCTTCTTGTCGAATCCGAGCCGACGAAGAGCAACAACACGATCCTTGGGCTCGATGGCGCGGCGTTCGCTCATATCATTTTCGCCTCGCGCCGATAGGGTGCGTTTGGTGCTGCCGACGCGTTGCGCGTCGGAAGTGGATCAGTTTGAAAATGGCTTGGCGTAAAGTTCATCGATGTTGGCGAACACGCGGACGAGCCGATAGCCGCGTCAGATTTCCCCGATGAGACAAGCTCACTCGCCTTCCGTCCCAGATAGGGGAACTGAGCGTGTGCGTTTGCAGGCAGGCCCCACCTTGCGCTATCGCGCGTGCCCTTAGCGGCCCTGTTCACGACCTGAGAAAAAGCCGGCGACTTGGCCCACTGATTTAGCCGACGGCGCTTTGTCGCGATGCGCGTCGCGCGTGCTGTCGGAGTTTCATCGGCTATCGACTCTGCATCGACCAGCTTTGCAGCGAGATCACTGGTCTGCCAGAAATAGACACCCGGCGTGCTACCAAAGCTGTAAAGAGCTTCCACGACAATGCGGAGATTTTTGGCGTCGTCTCGACTGATCGCCATTTGGTCTGAGATTTTCACTACGAGGCTCGACACCGGGTCGCCATCTCGGTTCTTACCCAATTCGATTTTCTCACCCTCTACCGAGATGGTTTCGCCATCTTCGTCGTCGCGCATCTTCTCACAGAACAACTCGACCCTCGGAATAGTCGGGTCGGGCCGCGTGTGCCGCCAGATTATGTCCACCGCCGCGTCATGTGCCGTGTTGCCGCGTGCGACGATAGGACCATCAGCGTCGGCACCTTGCTTTCGCGCATGATGGATTTCGATGAAGGCGCAGCGAAAGCGTCGGCGCAAACTATCGACAATCTGAACGACATCGCCCGTGGCTTGCGTATCATTTTCATTCGAGCCGGCGACAAATCGCGCCCATGTGTCAATCGCAATCACGACGGGATAGGTATGCGGCCCTAGCTTTTCTACGATTGCCGCCTCAAGCGCTCTCATCTGATCTGTCACCGTGACGCACGGCATGACCGGGATAATGTAAAAGGGTTTGCCGATTAACGCGCCATCATCGCCCAAGCGCTTTCTGACCCACGCTTTGACGCGACGCTTGCGTACGGTTTCGGGAGCTTCGCCGGCAATGAAGATCGCTGGGCCTGTGATTGTCGGAACCGTTTCGCCCAAAAATGGAGCGCCGGTTGCGATGCTCAGGCACAAATCAAGCGCGGTAAAGGTTTTGAGCGATCCTTTATTTCCGTAGTGCATCGCCCATGCGCGCTCGTAGAGAAAGCCTTTCACAATCCATCGCGCGTCTTCGCCTTGATCAAATTCATCCGGCGACATAAGGCGGAATGATTTGTTCGACGGCGCTACGGTATCGGGCGCAGCGTTCAAAGCGGCTTCAGCAAATTGCCGCTTTATTTCGGCGAGCGCCTTTTCATCTGCAATGCTTATTGGCCCGCTGTAGCCGGCGGCGCGAGCTTCATTAATAAGCGTGCCGACAGTGATACCGGCCTCTCTCGGCGGCAATGTGGCGAATGCCTTCTCTACGTCAGCGTCGCCCGTGTAGTTCGGCGGCGATGCAACTTTGTATCGGCCACTGCTATCGAGTTTGCCTTGTGACCATGCGAGCGCAGTCTGCAACAGGTCGCCATCATCGGGGCCGGGCGTTGCGCGGATCGCGGCGATGATGTTTCGCCAAGGCTCATAGCCAATGCCAGGATCAAGGTGGCACAGCATTGTGCGCAGTTGAGACAGCGAAAGCGGATCACCTTGCTTCGGCGACGGCTCTTTCGCTTCGGGCGCTTTATTCAGTATGGCAGCGACCGCATCGGGCAGCGGGGCGACCTCAATGGCGTTGACCGCTTCATAGGGTTTGCCATCGACTACGGACGGCGGCACGAGCACGTAACCGGCTTTCGAGCGCGTATCGACGCCAGTTGCAATCTTATCAACGGTCGATGGCCCGCTGCCCTCGAAGTAAAGGTGGCGGCCACCGCTGGGTGTCCTGACTTGATAGGTCTCGGGCTCAGTCAATCCTTGGGCCGCGAGAAATTCACTCCAGTGCTTTTCACCCTCCTTACCGTGTTTCTCATCGATATCCACAACAGTCCAGCCGGCGTCAGCCGGAACAATGGCGACGTTATAGCTAGGGTTTTTATTCCACCATGCGCGGATCACGTCAGGGTCAGTTGTGGCGTCCTTGAAACCGTTCGGACATGCCGGCTCTTTACGTTCCTCAAGGCATGGGAACACCGGCCAGCCATCGGTCGCATATTGAAGCGCGGTTGCGAGCAATTCCGACGTAATCGGCGTGAGACTGTCCATCACACGTTCCACGGATCATCATCGCCGGAGACGCCCCACGAAAGCGGGTTATCGTGGGTGCCAGGGCAGATGTAGCTCTGTTTGTCCTTGCGACGGAACTGGGGTTGCGTTGGGTCATAGCCGCGATAGTTGCCGTCAATATCTCTCGCGTGGTTCGACACGAAATTTTTTGCGTGGCGGATGCCCATGCACAGATACCGCGTGGCCGCGAGCAAATCGTCGTCCACAGCGATCACCTTTCCATTCTCACGATGGTATTCACGGTATTCCGCGAACCATTCGTGGAGGTGTGCAGCAATCTTTAGCCGGCCCGATGCAAGCCGTATCTCAACCTCGGATATTCCAGCCTCGACACTATTGCCGCCCGTGGCGAAGGTGACGTGTTCGGGCCGCATCTTTAAGCCGAGACGCTTATACGCTTGTGCCCATGTGTCGGACGTGCCCGAGCCTTGGTGTCCATCTTGCGGCCATACGACAGGGCAGTCCCACGCGGGATAACGCTTTATATTCTCAACGTGGGCGGCGGGAAGCATCGCACGCAATCTCAAAGCGTGCATGAGATAGATGCAGTCAGCATCGGCGTCATAAGCTGCCACGACATAGGCGAACGGATGCGCACTCGCCGATAATCCACCGTGCGAGAAATCGACAGCGCTAAGCCAGCGCCAATAATCGGGAAAATCGGCTGGGTCACGCTGGTGCTTTATGAGTGCTTCGTCGATTTCGTATACCCGGCCTTCACCCGCTGCATCCGCACCATAAATTCGGGTCTGCCGTTCGCTCGGCTTCGTGCGTTCGATGATGCGCGCGCGCTCGCTTGTCGGAATATGGTCCGCATCGTCGATGGTGCCGCGAATGGTGATGCAGCGATCCGGGTTATCATCGAAGCGTTTGCGCAGCGGCGTCTTACCTAGAACCGGCGTCATAGAAACCATTGCGTTGCCGTCCGTCGTCGTGAGGCGAGATAGGACTTCGCCGTAAATATCGTCGTTCGGTGGCCAGCCCATGTCTTCGTCCAGCCAGCAAACATCAACGGCCTCGCCTTGAAAGGCTTGCCTTCCCATCTCGTAGGTCTTCAATCGGATGGCCGCCGTGCCACCCACTTCTCGCCGCAGCGTGAACGTATCGACGAAATTGGAAATGCCGCGCGACATGGTTGGCCGGCCGGTAAAGTAATCGAGCGGGATAAGACCCGTGCCGAGGCCATCCTTTTGCGAAATGTCGCCGATGAGCTTCGATTGCAGGTTGTCGCGTGTCAGCACGCTAGTCGTTGACGCCGCCCAAGCGAGGAAATCAAACGGTCGCTCGATCTTTGGCGCACGGTCGAACCGCTTGCCCTTGTACCAATGCGGATAGAACGCGAGCGCATCGAACGCCATCTGCGCAGCGAGGCAATGCGTTTTGCCTTGCTGGTTTCCCATCTTCAACATTTTCTCTGTTGCGATGGTGTTATGGAATTCGAGTTGCGGTCGCGTCGGCCGGTAGAAATCAATGCGCCGATACTTGCGGCGGTATTCCTGTTCCGTCAGCATCCGCTTTGCGTGCTTACGAATGTCGTCAGCGTCCGGGCCGTATTCGATTTCGTCGCTCATTTGTTTTCCTTTCCGCCTTCCGGCGCAGGCTCGCCGCACCACTCATCCGCTGGCACGTTCTCAGCGTCGTCTTCGGATACCTCGACGTAATCGGCATCGATGATTTTGCCGGCCGTCCTGTCTTCGTCGGTGAGCAACTTTTCGAAGCGCCCAAGGCCGGAGAAACCGAATACCTCCTCTAACTTCTCGCGACCGACGCCAAGCTCTTTGAGGTGGCGCAAGTGTGCGACCGCATCGGCGTCGTGATTGACAACCTCGTGGGTCACTTCGAGTTTTGACGTGGCCGGGTCGATGCGTTCGATAAGCATTTTCGCCGCCGCGAGCCTGTCCTTGTGCTTGGCGTCAGCCATGATGTCCTGAACGACGGTGACGGCGGCCGGCCCGAGCGCGCGAAGGCGCTGGCGCGTCAGTTCCTCGATAGCTGCAACAACTCTCGGGCTGGCAAGGTAGCGATGGCCGGCTTCACGCAAGCCCTGATCCGTTGTCGCGTCAGAGCATTGCGATAACCGCACAGCCGCGACCAGCGCACCCGAGCCGGGCGGCACTTGGAATAGCGCTTCGACAAAATCCTGTTGCCGAGGCTTAAGGGCTGCCATGCACGCGCCGTAAGCGCGCGACCGCTGCAAAGCGCCGGGATTGCGTGTGATCGCTTTGCCGGTCATGTCACGCTTGCCCTGATAAGAGCGCGCCACCGCACATTGCCAACATCAACGCCATGCAATTTCGCTAGAGATTTCATCGCTCAGCCGTTCGGATTGAGAAAACTCAGGTCAGTTCCAAGTTCGGCCCACACGTCTTTGATGCGACCGCGCTCGATTGCTTCCTTAAGCGAGTGGATTTGGATGCCGTAGACCTTGGCGACCGCACGCGCGACGCGCTTATTGCCGAGCGTGGAGATAATCTTTTCGCGCTCTGCCGGCGTGAAGTAGTCACGGTCAAGCAATGCGGGCTCAGGCTGCGTCTTGGGCGCAGTCGTGTCGCGGCCGTCGAATGAGTTTGTTGTCATAACTCACCCCGTCGAACAAGCCGTGCTTTTTCGCGTTCGAATAAACGCTGGCCTTGATGAGCGAGCGCGATTACCGCGCGGTGGTCATGCAATGCGCCGCTTTCATGGAGCATCGCCACCGTGTCCGCGTTGACGTTTTCGAGCGCGATAAGGGCGTAGTGCATTGCCTCATCGGGACCGCCGAACGGTTTGCTATGCGCGATGAGCGCGGCCTTTTCGTTCTGATGGAACCACGCGATGCGCATCGGGTCTGGCTGACCATCCGCGCCGACTGACGCCGCAGCGAAAACCTCTTGGCCGTCGAGCAACGCCGAGACGATGCCCGGTGCAGCGATTGCCGGCGTGCCCATATCATGCAACGCACTTTTCAACGTGGCGTCGAGCGCAGCGGCTTGTTCTGTCGGGATGCCTTCGAGCCGCTGACCGTAGGCAGCATCAAGCCTGTATTCGCGTGAGCTTTCGGGCGGTGCGAGCTTTGCGTCGTAGGCTTTCTCGAAGTTGCTGAGCCGTTCTTTCTCGGCCTCGCCGGAAACTGCTTTGCCTTCGGCCTTGGCAATCGCGGCTTCTAATTGCTCAATCGGCCCTGTCCAGTGGGCGCGCAATGATGCAATGGCTTGTTCCGTTTCGCGTGTGGTGAGAGGCGCGAGTTTTGATAACGGCGTGATTGCCGAGTGGTGACCGACACCCGATTTCGGTTGCGCTTCTGCCGTCTGCGCTGTGCCAACCCTGTGTGCGTCCAGGGTCTTTTGGATTTGCTCGTCGCTTAGCCCAACGGCCTTACCGCGTGCGGTAAACGCTTCGATGACCTCGGGCGATGGGCCAGTCGCGTTCGGGGCATTTCCTGTGGTGGTGTCAGTCATCGTTCCAACTCCTCACAAACTTGGTTCAACTCAGTCGCCGTCTCATCACGGATCGAAACTAGCCATGCCTCGCCATCGTCCACTCGTCGCTGTAGTTCATCGAACCGTCGGACGAGGCCACAAAGGCGGTCGATAAGATTGCTACGCCGTACTCGGTCGCGTTCGGTATCGGTCATGGAACACCTGTCTGACTTGTTCCTTGACCTTCGACGGATATAAAAGGTGCGACGCGACAGCCCGGAGGAAACGAGCCATCGCGCCGCTAACGATGCGGCCTGCGGGGGATGCAACGCGGCGCATCGGTTGGGAATTCATCGTGTCACCGTTCGGCCATGCATCACGTCAGATGCGAATTTGTTCGCCGCTTCGATGATGTCGGCCAATGGCGTGATGTCAGTGGGCTGGTCCAGATAATCCATCCCTGGCGATGCAGGGCCGGGCAATGGCAGCACGCCATCCTTGCCTGTGCGTGGATCATTCGGCGCAATGCCATCGAGGCGGTACAACTCATTCGCTACCGCTTGACGCAGCGCAAAGCTGGCTACTAGCGCTTCCGCATTTACACCGCCGGGAAAGGCGATGAAGGCGCGCTGACTTTCGCGAATGAGCGCTTTATATTCCGCCACGGCCTTTGCCATGTGTTCGGAAAATGCGCGCGCATGATCGAACCGCACGCTGAGCATTTTTTCGACGTTCTTGATCCGCAGGGCATTGCGTTTCACCGCTTCCACCCTTTCGGCTTCGGCAACCTTTCGTTGCACGCCGGCAAGGCGGGTTTCGATCAGGCGGATGCTGACCCCGATTGCGTCAACGTCAGCGAGCGCAGCGGCTAATTTCGCATCCGTCGCATCGTCGGCGGCCGATAGCGTTTCGACGTTAGCTTGCGCATCGGCGAGCTTGCGTCTCTCGGTTTCCAACTCTGCCGTCACAGACGCGAGGCGATCCTGCGGCGACGATGTAGTGCGAATTTTGTCCAGTACGGTCATAGGTCAAGCTCCTGTCGATGGTGATTGCGGCTCGGCGCGCTCGACGACGATGCCGGCGGCGATTAGCTGTTCGGCGGTGAGAGGATGAGCAAGCCAACGTTCCACAGCGTTGGCTGGATAACCGAGACCCTTGCCACTGCGGCGCGGCCGACCGACGCCGAAGCGCCCGGCGCGCGCGAGCTTCCACACGGCCTGCCGACTAATGCCGGCAACCGCCGCAATCTGCGGAATGGTGAGGTAGACCGAATATGAAGACGCAGGCACAAGCATAGGAACACCTCTTTCGAGTTGTTCACCTGCTGCGCGGTTGTGCGCCTGCCTAACCTGACCGGATTTCGCCGCCGACGATCCGGTGATGGATCGCCTTTAGCCGGAGCCCTATGCGGCCCGCTCGGTACTCAATGCCCGGCTCTACCTGAGCGACGGGCGGCCTGATCTTTCCAAGCTGTCATAGCCAGCCACCGGCATAGGACATGGTGGCCAGCACGCTTCGGATTTCTCCCCAAAGCATCATGCATAGTCTAACATAACCTCGTGGTTGTCAATAGATGCAAACTACTCAGAAGCATGCAGCGGCGGCAAGGAAGACGATGGCAAGAAAATGTGCTGCCTTCATTGCCGGCACAGCGGATCAGTACCGGATAATTACAATTCTAGGTAATTCTATTACACGAAATCGAGCCTAAACCGAACATTACAATTATTTGTTATTATAGGTCAAAGGGTTACACCCAAAATGCCGGAAGGGTGTGAATGCCACCATTTTTCGCTTCCTCATTGTAGATCAAACAGTTACACGCAAAGCGTCTTGACGGGGCAGTTTTTCCCTCACTTACGGGCGAAATGGCTACGCGTCTCAATCGCGCTCAATCATGTATTGAGACATTGAGCGTGATTGAGACGCCGGCTGCACGTCTCAATCGATCGCCAAAAGCCGAGGATTTCCGCGGTATTTCATATCTCAAGCTGGATTGAGCGCGATTGAGACATTGAGATTTGATTGAGCGCCATCCAAACGTCTCAATCGGCATAGGGTCTCAAACCCATGCCGAGTTGACGTTAGAAGGTCGGAATTTACTCGATGGCTAGGAGGGCCCTCATTGCCGCGCGGCCCTGCTGGCCGGCGCGCCCTGTAGGGCCGCTGGTCACTACCGGCAATCCGCTTGCGCCTTCCCTGTTACCGCTCAAGCCCAAAAGTTCTCGAACGCTGCGGGGCTCAGAGCGGTATAGCGCGTGACGTTGTTGAGATTGCGATGGCCGAGCCACGCCGCGATCCGGCGCGCATCGTGCCCGCCATTGGCGAGCGCGTAGCCGCATGCATGCCGCAGCATGTGCGGATGAATTTTGTAGCCGAAGCCGGCGACGCGCCCGGCACGTTCGATCATCCTAGCGAAGCCTGCGGTTGTGAATGGCGCGTCGCGCTCAGACACGAACACGAATGGCGAAGCGCCCGCTCTTTCCCGTTGCAGCCGACGCAGCGCGCGTAGCTCGTCACCTTGCAGCGGATGCGTTGAAGGTGCTGAGCCCTTGGCGCGTCGAACGTGTAGCAGGCCCGCCGCTAGATCAATCTCCGACCACTTGAGCGCGCAAAGCTCGCTCGCGCGTAGCCCGTGGCGATAGGCAATGAGGATCATGGTGCGGTCGCGGTGCGCGTTCCGATGATCGCCAGTGCCATCTAGCAGCCGTTCAACCTCGGCAGGCGTCATATGCTCGCGCTCGCGATAGCTTGCGTTCGATGCACGTCCCGGTGCGACTGTTCGCTTTGCAGTGATCGGCGTTACCAGCTTGAGGGTCGGCGTTGCCATAGTTTGCCTGCCTTTCGTCGGGCACGCTGTTCGCAATGCAGCCCGATTACGAACAGTCTGTTGCACAACCAGTATGGAAAGTCAAGTAACAGACGGCTCTATTACATTAACTCCTCTTTACGCCTGCTTTTTATAAACGCCGCTGATTAGGCCGTGATCCGTGTAATCGCTGGGCGCATGCGCTTTCACCCTCCCGCTACGTCAGACCATCGCTTCCGCCGATACCCTCGCAATCGCCAGGAATATAGCCGAAAAAGACCGGGGGTAGGTAGCCGGGTGTCCTTGCTTTCGGTCGTCGCGCGTGAGATCGACCCCAAGTTGATTTTTCGCGCGTTTTTATCAGTAATAAACTCGCCTTACTCTTGACATGATTGGAATAATACTTGGAGCCGATTTCTGGCGGCGCGGCGTCTCGCCGGATTTTCAATTACGCTTGACGTATTACGCAGTACGTAATATAAACGTCCATGATCCGCAGCTTCAAGGACAGGGATACCGAGGGGCTGTGGAAGGGCGAAAGGGTAAAGCGACTGTCAGGCATTCGAGATCAGGCCGTCAGGAAACTAGATATGCTCAATGCCGCCGTCACGCTCAATGACCTTGGGGCAGCGCCAGGAAACCGCCTTGAGCCGCTTAAGAGAGATCGGGCCGGCCAATACAGCATCCGCATAAACGACAAGATGCGTATCTGCTTTGTGTGGTCGGACGGTGCCGAAGATGTCGAAATCGTCGATTACCACTGAGGGTGTAACCATGACACCGAACCGCGTTACCACTCATCCCGGAACGATCTTGCAAGAGGAATTCTTGCTGCCGCTAGGCGTCTCGGCGAACGCGCTGGCCACTGAGTTGCGTGTGGCCGCTAACCGTATCGGGGCCATCATAAAGGGCGAGCGCGCCGTGACCGCTGACACCGCCATGCGCCTCGGCCGCTACTTTGGCACCAGCGCGGAATTCTGGCTCAACCTCCAAACTATGTACGACTTGTCCAAGGCGGCGGCTGATAAGGGCGGCAAGATCACTAAGGACGTGCGCCCGCGTGCCGCATGACCTTCGATGACATTCAGCAGCAGCTTGATGCGCTGATTGTGCCGGCGGCCCTCGCTCTCGTTGATGAGCTACGCCGAGGCCGGAAGCTTTCGCTGGACAAACTTCTCCAACTTCTTGAAGTCGCGGTTCGGTATCCTGAGGTCGCCGAAGCGGTGAAGGCTGCGCTGGCCGCCGCCGGACAAGAAGAAAAATGGACTAGCGTCGATTGACGGCAATGTGTGCCAGCGCCCAGCCCAAGGTCGCCCGCATGAACGCGCGACTGAGCGGTGTCGGCGCTTCAAGCGGTACGCTGTCGTTCGATTGCGTCGCTCCGTAGATCGCCGATTGGTGGCGACTTAGGATTCATCGCACATCAATAAGGGCACTGTATGCGAAAGCGAAGAGCATTGATGGTGGCGATAGGAATCGGAGGCATTTTCTTTCTATCTAATTTTGTTCAATCGCCTGCTTCAGAAAATTTTGCAGGTCAATTATGTAGTTTTCACGGCGCTTGCTGGCATCCCGAATGGGCCACTGTCGGCGCGGTACTTCTGTTTTTCGCTTTCGTGGTGGGTTGGGGTTGGCCAGGAAAGCGAGATTGAGCTTTGGCCCGCAGCGGGGCTAGCGGCTCGCGTAAAGGTATGCCATGAGCGACTTCGATGTGTTTGCTGTTTTGGATGATCTCGACGCTTTGGCCGCGCGCGTGCTGAACGCAAAAGAGCCTGTCGGCAATCAGCTAGTGCAGGACGAATGCATCAGGTCAGTGAGGGCACGAATTGACCGCTGCTGGAATGAGCTACTCAGCCAGCCAAAACCGGAGCGTGATGAAAATAAAGCCGAGCTTGTGCATCGTTTGATAAATCGCATTAGCGATGCGCTCAATGCGGAAAGAGTGGTTTATAGCACTGCGCTGAGTTGGCTAGACAGCAAAAGCGATGCGCCGCACGCACGGCGAGCCGGATGGAGAACGCCGAAGCCCCTGCCGGACGACAAGGGAAAAAAGGACTAACGGCACCCCCCTAGCGCAACATGTGGGGAAAACATGTGTGGGAAGATTGAAATAAGCGTTATAAATCAATAGTCTACGTAAGTGGCGTCCCCGGGGTGACTCGAACACCCGACCCTCAGTTTAGGAAACTGATGCTCTATCCAGCTGAGCTACGGGGACGCTTGCCGCCGTTATAGCAAGGGCGCCGGACCGCCGCCATGCAACGCGGGCTTAGGCGGCGAGCCGGTCCTGGACGGTGCCGTCGACGCCGAAACACGCCGCGACCAGCGCGCCGTCGGGACCCGCGCCGCCGTCGACCAGCGCCGCGTGCGCGCTTTCGCTGACGCCGCGATGGGCGCCGTCGACGCCGCACACGACCCGTTTGAACCCGGCATAAGGTTGCGTCAACGCGAGCATGTCGGCGCCGGCAGCGCCCCACCAGAACGCGTCGCGCTGCATCTCGAGCGGTTTTTCCGGATCGATGCTGGCATGGGCGAACAACAGCGCGCCATCCTCGGTGAAGGCGGCGCGCCGCAGCGCGCTGAGCCATTGGCGATGGCCGGGGCGGCCATCGATCGCGTTGCGCAGCGTGCCGGTCCAGCGGGTGATCGCCATCGTGCCTTCGCGGCAGGCGGCTTCGGCTTGGCGCGGATCAAGACCGTAGGCGCGCAGCGTCGCCTCGAGGCCGCGCGTCAGGATCCACGGCAGCACCTCGCGCGGATTTGGCGCGAATTGGAGCTCTTGCAGCTTCTGCCACATCGCCTCCTGCGTACCGCGCAGATAAGCGAGTTCGCAGGCAAAGGCGCGACGGCGCGCCAGCGCCAGTGCGCGAAAATGCAGCAGCGCGTCGACCGTGGCGACGGCGTCGGTGCCGGGCGCGAGATAATTGCCGAGATAGACGATGCGGTCGCCGGGCTCGAGGCGCTCGATGAGCTGGCGGTGCATCGCCGTCAGCCGCTTGGCTTCGCCGTTGACCGGCGCGACCGCCCAGACGCGGTGCGCGCGATTGAACCGGGCGTAGATCTCGTTTTCGGTGGAGAGCATCACCGGCGCGCGATGCCGGCGTGCGAGCGGCTCACGCCGCGCTCAGCATCTGTTCCACGCGCTTCGCCGCCGACGCTTCATCGATATTCTCGACGGCCGCGAATTCGCGCACCAGCCGGTCGAGCGCCGCCTGATAGATCTGACGCTCGCTGTAGGACTGCTCGGGCTGACCGGCGTTGCGGTAGAGATCGCGCACCACTTCGGCGATCGAGGCTGGATCGCCCGAATTGATCTTGGCCTCGTACTCCTGGGCGCGGCGGCTCCACATCGTGCGCTTGGCGCGCGAACGGCCCTTGAGCTTGGACAGGGCGGCGTCCATCTCCTTGCGGGTCGACAGCCGGCGCAGGCCGGAGTTCTTCGCCTTGGCGACCGGCACGCGCAACGTCATGCGATCCTTGTCGAAATGGACGACAAAGACCTTGAGCTGGTACCCGGCAATCTCCTGGTTCTCGATGCCGAGGATCTTGCCGACGCCATGGGTCGGATAGACGACGAAATCACCGGTTGAAAAACCGAGCGTTTCCGCCAGGGTTTTCTCTTCCTTCTTGCGCGCGACGGCCATTTTCAGAACAGACCTCAGTCGAATACGCGAGTGACCCCCGGCCGCTCAAAAAGCCTGCGGCAACGGATCGTTATCCCCGGGAGAGACGCACCCGTCGTGCATCCAGTGTCATAATTACCACAAATGGCTGGAAAAAGCCAGTGCCAGAGCCATGCAACGAGTGCAGGCCGGGCCGCAAAGCACAGATTTCGCTGGACTTTTTGCTAGCGCTTGCCGGGGTTTGCGCTGAAGAACTTGGTGAACTTATCAGGAACGCCCTTGAACGCGTCGGCGTCGGCCGGCGCCTCGGCCTTGCGGGTGATGTTCGGCCACGACGCCGCGTACTGGCGATTGGTTTCAACCCACTTTTCGGCCTGCGGATCGCTGTCCGGCACGATTGCCTCGGCCGGGCATTCCGGTTCGCAGACGCCGCAATCGATGCACTCGTCGGGGTGGATGACCAACATGTTCTCGCCTTCGTAGAAGCAGTCCACCGGACAAACCTCGACGCAGTCCATGTATTTGCACTTGATGCAGGCTTCGGTCACGACATAGGTCATCGGGAAAACTCGATCGCTGGCTGGGAGTCGCCGCTCGTACCACGCGGCCGAAGCCGGTTTCAACCCCTGCTGGATTGGGGACTTGCGCCGCTTTCCGGCAGCAACCCCACATATGCGCCGCGGGCCCGGCAGGCCCGCTTCGCCCTTCGCTCCTCGGCGACATGCGCCATCAGGCCGATCGCCCGGCCTATCGCGTAGAGCGTCGCCGCGCCGCTGGCCGGCAAGGCCAGCGCCGTTTCGAGCTTCGTCATCGCTTCGGACAGGGTACGCGGCGCCGTTGCCCGCTGTGGCAACAGCGCGATCAAGGCGCCGGCGCGCGCGTCGGCGGTGGCGTCGCCGGCGAAATCGAGCGCCGCCAAGCCGGCCGCGACCGATCGCCACGGCGGCACGCCGGCCGCGGCGGCGGCCCGCGCCGCCAGCGCCGCCGCGTCGATGCCGTTGTCGGCCGACAGAATCAGGCCCGCGCGCAGCAACGGCCGCGCCGCACGATCGAGACCCCACGCTTCGGCCAGCACCGCTTCGATCGGCCGCGCCGAAGGCGCACTGCCGGCCGCGGCTGCGGCAAGAAAGCGCAGCAATCGCGCGCCGGCGTAACCGAAGAATTCGGCCGTCGCCTGCGGCCAACGCGGCTCGTCCACGGTTGCGATCTGCAACAGCGCCACCATGCGCGCCAGCGGCGAAACGGTTGCCAGTGCGCGCCGCAGCGTATCGCCGCCGGGCGGCGGCTCCGGCACGTTGTCGGCCTCGAAGCTCGCTGTCGGATCGCAATCCCAGATCAATGCCGCCGCCTCGCGCACCGATAAATTGCGCGCCAGTTCGGCGGCGTCGCGGCCGCGGAAAAAGACCCGGCCGCCGAGCGTCAAGGTGATGGCCGTCTCGAGCAGCGGCCCGCTCGGCAGGCCGCCGCGCTTCAGTGCCGCGATGTCGGCGGCGGCATAACGGCGGGCGCGGCCGCCGGCCCGCTCGGAGCGGATCAGGCCGCGGCTGACATAGGCATAAAGCGTCGCCGGTGTGACACCGAGCGCGCGCGCTGCCTCGATCGCCGTCAGCGAGTCACTATACATTGATTAATATAATCAATATATCAGACGCCGCGTCAAGCCGCGCCACCAGCGGCCGGCCTCCGCCCGTTCAGGCGGCGCGCCGCCGGTTCCGCCGGTGTTGCGCTCTGCTATTGTCCGGCGCGCTTGAATTAGGCGGAGCATGCGGGCGATGGCCGCGCGCGGGCGGGTGGTAGTGATGCATTTCGCGGGGCAGATGCCGCTCGCCGGCATTGCCTGGCAGGCGCTGCACTACCTCGCCGGCCTCCGCCGCCTCGGCTACGACGTCTGGTACGTCGAGGATCACGGCGCCAACCCGTACGACCCGCGCGCCAACAGCGTCGTCTCCGACAACGCCACGAACGTCGCCTACCTCGCGGAGCTCATGGCGCGCTTCGGCTTCGACGGCCGCTGGGCCTATTGGGATGCGATCCGCGATGAATATCACGGCTTGACGCGCGAGGCGGTGCACGCGCTGTTCCGCGACAGCGACGCGTTGCTCAATTTGTGCGGCGCGACGCGGCTGCGCGAACATCATCTCGCGTGCCCGCGGCGGCTGATGATCGACACCGATCCGGTCTACGAGCAGATCAAATACGCCGACGCCGATCCGGCCGCGCGCAGCTATCTCGACGCGCACACGCATTTCTTCACCTACGGCGAGAATGTCGGCGGACCGGGTTGGATCGTGCCGTTGTGCGGCATCGACTGGAAACCGACGCGGCCGCCGGTGGTGCTCGAATTCTGGCCGGCCGACGCCATGGGCGGCGCCTGCTTCTCGACGATCGCCACCTGGGAAAACAAGGGCAAGGACATCGTCTTCAACGGCGAACGCTATCTCTGGTCGAAGCACGTCAATTTCGTGCGCTTCATCGACGTACCGCGCCAGACGGACCGCTGCTTCACCGTCGCGCTCAACTCGGCGTCGGACGACACACAGCGCGAAGTCGCCGCGCACGGCTGGACCGTGATCGATGCGCGCGCAGTCTCGCTCGGCATCGACGCCTATCGCGATTTCATCCGCGACTCGCGCGGCGAGTTCACCGTCGTCAAGGACATTTATGTCCGGCCGCACAGCGGCTGGTTCAGCGATCGCAGCGTTTGTTACCTCGCGGCCGGGCGACCGGTGATCACGATGAACACCGGCTTTTCGCGTTTCTATCCGGTCGGCGAAGGATTGTTCGAATTCGCCGACGCCGGCGAGGCGTTGGCCGCGCTGGCGGCGATCGATGCCGACTATCCGCGCCACGCGCGCGCCGCGCGCGACCTAGCGGCGGAATATTTCGGGTCGGACCGCGTCCTGTCGGCTCTGATGGCCGGCGCCGGCCTATGAAAACGGCGCACCGCATCACCGGTGCGGCGCCGACGGCGCGCTGGCGCGCGCGCGTCGGCTGGGATGAGCTGGCGCTCGCTCTCTTTGCCGTGCTGCTGATCCTGGCGCTGGTTACGTTCCAGGATTACGGCGTCACCTGGGACGAGGACGCGCAGAATTGGTACGGCGTCGCGGTCCTCAACTATTACCTCTCGGGCTTCACCGACCATTCCTATATGCGGCTCTACGACCTGTTCTATTACGGGTCAATTTTCGACACGGTCGCGGCCGCGCTTAACCACGTCTCGCCGTTCGGCACGTTCGAGACGCGCCATCTGCTCAACGCGCTGATCGGCATCGTCGGCATCGCCGGCACGTGGAAGCTCGGCCGCGCTCTCGGCGGCCCGCGCGCGGGTTTCGTCGCCGCCCTCTTCCTGGCTCTGACGCCGAACTATTACGGCCAGATGTTCAACAATCCGAAGGATGTGCCGTTCGCCGCCAGCATGGTCTGGGCGCTCCACTATCTCGTCTGCGCCATCCGGCAATTGCCGCGGCCCGATTGGCGTTTGGGCGTCAAGCTCGGCCTGGCGGCGGGCTTTGCGCTCGCCGTGCGCGTCGGCGGTCTATTGATCTTCGGCTACATCGGCGCGGCGCTGCTGGCGTTCGGATTGTGGCGGCTGGCCGAAAGTCGCCGCGTTGTGCCGGCGATCGGCGCGTGCTGGGCCGGCGGCTGGCGGCTGTTCCTGCCGACGATCGCCGTCGCCTATCCGGTAATGCTGTTGTTCTGGCCGTGGGCGCAACAGTCGCCGCTGATCAATCCGGTCCGCGCGCTGCTCTATTTCTCGCACGAGATCTTCCCGTACGGGACGCTGTTCGACGGCCATTACATTCCGGCGGCCGATCTGCCATGGACCTATCTGCCGACCTACATCGTCCTGGCGCTGCCGGAGCTGGTGCTGCTGCTGTTCGCCGCGGCGCCGGTCGTCGCGCTCGTGCAGCTGCGCCGTGCCGACGCTTGGCGCGATCGCGCGCGTGTCCTTGGCCTGTTCATGCTCGGCTTCGCCATCGTCTTCCCGGTCACCTATGCCATTGCGATCCAGGCGGTGCTGTTCGACGGTATGCGGCATTTCATTTTCGTGCTGCCGCCGATCGCGGTGGCCGCCGCGCTCGCGGCCGAGTCAGCGCTCGTCGCGCTCGCGCGGCAACCGTGGCGGCCATGGGTTTACGGTGCGCTCGCGCTGTACGGCGCCTACCACGTCGCGGTGATGGCGATGCTGCACCCCGACGAGTACGTCTATTACAACGCCTTCGTCGGCGGCCCGCGCGGCGCGCAGGGTCTCTTCAAGCTCGACTACTGGGCGAATTCCTACGCCGAGGACGTCGCCGCGCTCGAGAATTACTTGCGCGCCGAATATGGCGACGACTTCATGGATCACGATTTCACCGTGTTCGTCTGCGGACCACCGGAATCGGCGGCCTACTACTTTCCGCCGAATTTCGTCTTCACGCCCGACCGCGCCAACGCCCAATTCGTCATCGCCTTCACCAAGGACGCGTGCAACCAGTCAGTCACGGGACGCACGATTTACCGCGTCACGCGTCTGGGCACGCTGTTGTCGGTGGTGATCGACCGGCGCGCGGCGTTGGCGCATAGCGTGCGCGCGGCGGCGATCACCGCCCGCTGAGGTCCCATGGAACGCGACGAGTACGAGCGGCTGGCCGCGGTCGAGGACCGCATGTGGTGGACCCGCGCGCTGCGCCGCAACCTGCGCGCGGCAGCGGCGCCGTTCGCCGGTACGCCTGACGGTCGGCTACTCGACGCCGGCTGCGGCACCGGCGGACTCCTTGCCGCACTGGCGCATCGTGCGAGCGTCGGACTCGATCGCGACGGCTTCGCCTGCCGCCTGGCGCAAGGCAAGGCGCGCCGCCCCATCGCGCAAGGGTCGGTCGACGACCTGCCATTCGATGATGCCGCGTTCGACATCATCGTCAGCGCCGACGTGCTGTGTCACCGCGGCGTCGGCATCGAGCGCGCGCTGGGCGAGATGTATCGCTGCCTCAAGCCGGGCGGCGCGCTGATCGTCAATTTGCCGGCTTATCCGTGGCTTTATTCGGCGCACGACCGTGCGGTCGACAATGCCCGCCGCTTCTACCGCCGCGAGGTGATCGAACGGTTGGCTGCGGCTGGATTCGGCCGCATCCGTGCGACCTATTGGAATACGCTGCTGTTTCCGCTGATGGTGGCGCGCCGTCTGGTGCCGGGCGGCGGGAGCGAGGTCGGTCTGTTGCCGACGCCGTTGGAACGGATGTTCGACGCGGTCGCAGCATTCGAATCGACGCTGCTCAGATCGGGCTTGCGTCTTCCCTTCGGTGGCTCGATTCTGGCCGTTGGAACCCGCCGATGACCTCGCCCGCGCTCAGTATCGTCATCCCTGTCTATAACGGCGCGCAGACCATCGAAACGCTGGTTGCCGCCCTCCAGGCGCTGGTGGTGCCGGGCGGCCACGAGATCGTGCTGGTGAACGACAGCAGCCCGGACAACAGTCTCGAAGTTTGCCGCGGCCTGGTGGCGCGGACGTCGGTCCCGATCACGCTGGTCGATCTGGCACGCAACTTCGGCGAGCACAACGCCGTGATGGCCGGCCTGCGCGAGGCGCGCGGCGCGCATATCATCACTATGGACGACGATCTGCAGAATCCGCCGGGCGAAGTGCTGCGGCTGCTCGAGCACGCGCAGCGCGGCGGCGCCGACGTGGTCTATGCCAAGCCGCTTGAAAAGCATCATGCCGGCTGGCGCAATCTCGGCAGCCGTTTCACCAACCGGATCGCCGATTTCGTCCTCGACAAGCCGAAAGGGCTCTACCTGTCGAGCTTCCGCTGTATCAGCGCCTTCGCCGCGCAACAGGCGATCGCCTACGAAGGGCCGTTTCCGTATGTGGATGGGCTACTGCTGCAAGTGACGCAGCGCGTCGACAGCTTGGCGGTCGAGCACCTGCCGCGGCCGCGCGGACACAGCAACTACACGCTGCGCCGGCTGGTGCGGCTGTGGCTCAACATGTTCGTCAATTTCTCGGTGATGCCGCTCCGCATTTCGACCTTCACGGGCATCGGGCTCAGTGTTCTCGGCATGGTCGGCGCCGCATGGGCGGCCGTGTCCGCGCTGTTCCTGGAGAAAACCCCACCAGGCTGGGCGTCGCTCACCGTCGCGGTGATGCTACTGTCAGGCGTGCAGCTGCTGATCCTCGGCCTGGTCGGCGAATATCTCGGCCGCCTCTACCTGACGGTCAACCGTCGGCCGCAAACCGTCGTGCGGGCGGTGTCGCGCAGCGAAGCGGTTCCATCCAGCCAACGGCGCAACGCCAGCGGCGCAATCTGGCGGGTGTGATGCAGACATTGTTGCCCTATTACGCCGCATTGTTCGGCGGAATTCTGATCGCGGTCTGCGGCCAGTTGCTGCTCAAGGCGGGCGTTCAGGGCACGACCAGCTTCGTCGCGCAACTTACCAATGGCTTCACCATCATCGGCGTCGGCTTCTACGGTTGCGCGGCATTCCTCTATTTGATCGCCATCCGCAAGATCCCGTTGTCGGTCGCTTATCCGTCGGTCGCGGCGAGTTACATCGTGGTCGCGGTGGTGGCGCATTTCTTCTGGGACGAGACGCTGACCGCCGGCAAGATCGTGGCAATTCTGCTCATTCTCGCCGGCGTCGCGCTGCTCCAGCGCGCGTAGACCGCGGCGCCTTGGCGCCGCCAGCCAGTGCGTCGATCACGGGACAACAAGGGTCGCCGCCCGCCGCGCAGCGATCCACGGCATCGTCCAGGACGCGCTCCATCGTCCGCAGGTCAGCGATCTTGGCGCGCACCGCGGCCAGATGCGCGGCAGCAAGGGTGCGTGCTTCGGCGCAAGGACCGCCGGCCTGTTCGCGCGCCAACGTCAGCAGCGTGCGCACGTCGTCGAGCGTGAAGCCCAGCTCGCGCGCGCGCCGTACGAACGCCAGCCGGCGCACATCGCTGTCTTGATAGAGCCGATACCGGCCGGCGGTCCGCGGCGCCGGCGGCATCAATCCGACGCGCTCGTAGTAGCGCACGGTTTCCACATTGCAGCCGGTACGCCGCGACAACTCGCCGATGGTGATCGCGACAGGTCCGTTCATGGCGTGCTCCGCGCGTAAAAAAATAGCCGCTTGAGTCTGTAGCGACTACAGAGTGTAGCGTCATCCTGCGATGAATCCCAGGAATGCGCGATGTCGGACGACGTGAAATCAAGAACTGCGTTGCCGGCGCATCTCGCGTCGCTGCGTGCCATCGGGCCGATTGCCTTCGCGGCCGGCGGCGTGGCGGCGGCCTTTGGCGCGGCGTCCTGTTGCGCCATCCCAATGCTCCTCGGCGGTCTCGGCTTGGGCGGCCTCGGATCGGTCCTGTTCATGCCGACGTTGGCGCCGTTTCAGCCTTATCTGATCGGCGCTGCGGCGGCCTGCCTTATTGTCGGTGGTGCGCTGTTGTGGCGACGCGGCTTATGCGCCTGCCGCGGCACGCGGACGGCGACGACTGCGACGCTGATTGGCTTGATGCTGGGCGCCACCCTGCTGGTGCTGGGCTTCGCTTACGGCTGAGGACGCGGGAATCAAACCGAACACCCTTGTCACGACCAAAGGAGACGACCATGCACCCGATCAAAGTCACACTCTGCCCCGCTTGCGGCGACTGCCCGTCGGTCGAGATCGCCGAAGACGGCGTCACCATCGGCGAGGACTGCAACACCGTGCGGCTGACACATGCCGAGTGGAACGATCTCGTTGCCCGCATCAAACACGGCGAGCTGCACGAGATCTGAGCCGTTGCCTAGAGCGCTGAGGCCGCCGATCGTCGAGTCGACAATCACCTGTCCGGCCTGCGGCGCGACGCGGCGCGAGACCATGCCGACCGATACCTGCGTGATCGCCTATCAGTGCACGGCCTGCGGCGTGCGGCTCCGGCCGAAACCGGGGACATGCTGCGTCTTCTGTTCATACGGCTCGACGCCGTGTCCGCCGATGCAGAGGGCCCCAGCGTCCTAGAGCGGTGCGTGCGCCGTCCTGAGGTTCAGACGAGTCGCGCTTGCCGCGTCCGGCGCGGCTGTGATTCCCTCAACGCTATGTCGTCTTGGCGCGTACTTGCACGGTGCGCGGCGCTGGCCGTTGCAGCGCTCCTACCGGCCGGGTGTGGGTCGCATCACCGCCCGCCGGCGGTGACCTATCTGCCGCCCGCCGTCTGCCACGCCGATCTCGACCGACTGCACGTTCAATATGTCGCCGCCCAGGCGCCCGAAGGTCCGTGTCCGGTCTACGATCCGGTGCGCGTCAGTGCGGCGGGCGTGTCATGGAATCGACCCGGCCTCGTCACCTGCGACCTGGCGCTTCGGCTCGAGCGATTCAACCGCGAAATCGTCCAGCCGGCGGCGCAGCGTTATCTGCACGCGTCGGTAAGCCAGCTCCGCAATCTCGGCACGTATTCCTGCCGCGGCCAGCCCAACGGCGAATGGAGCGAACACGCCAAGGGCGATGCCATCGACGTCGCCGGCTTCACGCTCGCCAACGGCGACACCGTCATGGTCGAGCGCGATTGGCGGAGCGGCGGGCCGAAAGGCGAATTCCTGCACGCGGTGGCGCGCGGCGCTTGCGGCTTATTCAGCGTCGTGCTGACGCCGCACACCAACTACGAACACCGCAATCACATCCATCTTGATATCGGCCCGTGGAAGGATTGCAGCGTTTAACCGGGTGGCATCAGGCGCCGACTTTTTCCTCGAGCAGCGCGACCCACGGCTCACGCGCAACCGGCTGCGGTGGCGTGGGCTCGTCGTAAAGCCGGTGCGCCTCGGCGGCGGCGCCGCGCCGTTCGCCCAGGGCCGTGACGCGCAGCCGGCGTCGCCAACGCCCCTGCTCGACCGCGATCCAGTCGCCGATGCGGACCGGCTGGTGCGGCTTGAACGCCGCAATGCCGGCGATTGCGACACGCCCTTCGGCGCAGAGCCGCGCCGCCGCCGAACGCGTGCGCGCCAAACGCGCGAACCAGAGGAATTTGTCGAGCCGCAAGGCTGTCACGCTGCCGCCATCAGCGGACAAGGCTGAGCTCCTTCAGTTTGGCGAACGGGCTATCGGTGGTGTCGCCCGACGACGGGCGCCGGCGACCATGCCGCCGGTGACGCGCCGGTGCGCACCGCGCCGCGAACCGTGCGCCGTCAGCGTGATGCGTCGCGCGATAGCCGAGCGCCGCGAGCATCGCCGTCAATTCGTCCACCGGACAATCGGCGAGCGCGGCCAGCGCCGGTGTCACGGCAAAACCGCCTTGCCGCGCCAGCCCGCGCAGCCGGGCGGTGAAGCTTTCGAACCGATCGACCCTGAGCACGCGCGACCCGACGACGCGGTACCCCATTGCGGCATAGGCGGACGTGTCGACAGTAGGATCGCGCGGCATCCCCGCTTCCACTGGTGCCGCCGGCACGGAAGCGCGCGCCGCCACGGCCCATAGCAAGCCGCGC
>JBOHLR010000015.1:0-26291 GCA_050729555.1 Allostellaceae bacterium | reverse complement strand
GGCGGCAGCCCGAAATCGCGCCGCATCGGCCGCGACAGCCACGGATCGCTGTCGGTCCGCGCCGGCCAGACGCCTTCGTTGAGGCCGCCGAGGATCACCAGGTCAGCCTGCTGCAAGCGTGCCTCGAGCAGGCCCCAGATGAACAACCGCGGATGCCGGCCATAGGCGGGCCGCACCACCGGCGCGGCGATCAGCGCTTCGAAGAACGCCGGATAGTCGGCGCCTGCGAGCTTGGGAAAGTCGCGCGCCGCGCCAAGCAGCTCGCTCAACCAGACCGCGGCGGTTTCGCCGGCCTCCTCGCGCCACAGACGGCGGTCGCCGCTTTCGGTATCGCTCGCCGCCAGCGCCTCGGCCGCACGGATATGCGCTCGCACCAACGCTTCTAATTCGATTGCGTCGGCAGCCAACACCTCGACCAGCGGTGCCAGCGCACGGCCGATGCGGCGCACATGATCGGCGAGCGCGCGTTCGCCGATCGCCGCACATAAGCCATCGATGCCCGGGCCGGGACGCGGTCCCCGCAAGGCGGCGACTTCGAGCCGGCGCGCCAGATCGCGGAAACCGGCCGGCGCCAGCCCGCTTGCCGCCAGCGGATGCTTGAGCAGCGCCAACAGCGGCAGCGGCGCGAATTCTTCGGCGATGCAGGTCAGCAACAGGCGCAGGAACACGCCGGGCGGCGTCTTGGCCAGCGGCGTGCCGGCCGAATCATCGACCTCGATGTCCCAACGGCGCAATTCGGCGGCAATGCGGCGTGCCAGATCGCGGTCGGGCGTCACCAGGGCCGCGGTCGCGCCCGGCTTCTCGAGTTGGTGCCGCATCAGCAACGCGACGGTCGTCGCCTCTTCCTGTGGCCCCGGGCAATCGACGCGCGTCAAACTGGCGACGGCGTCTGCCGGTCGCTCGCCGATGGTCGCCCAGCGATGGCTGCGCGACGCCGGCGCCAGCGCGGCGCGCACCAGGGCAGCGCGCGCCGCATTGGTATCGCCGCCCATCGGCGACGGCCAAGCGGCGACTTGCCCCGGCAGCATCTCGAGGCGTGCCAGCAACCGCGCCAACAAATATTGCGGATGCGCCGGATCGGCGGTGATTGCCTCCCAGTCGGCGGTCTCGGCGGTGCGGTCGAGGCCCGGCAGCACGACGATGCCCGTCGGCAGGCGCGCGACAGCCACGACGAGCGCGGCGACCGCCGGCACGCCACCGGTGATGCCGGCGGCGATCACCGGATCGGCGGGCGGTTGCCGGCGCCAGGCGTCGGCTTGGCGTTCGAGCACCCGATTGCGCCGCTCGGCCGCGTCGAGACAGCCGATCTCCGCCAGTGCTTTCGGCCAGTGATCGGACACGATGCCCAGGAACGTGACGACTTGTTGCCAATGCGCGGCGTGCTGCGCCGGCACCAGACGATCGAGATTGGCGAGGGAGCAACCCTCGGCCGCGACTTCGTCGACAAAGCGCGCTAGCTCGGCCGCCAGCGGCGCGGCTTGCGCGGCGCGCGCCGGACCGGCACCGGCCGGCGTCTGGCCCCACCCGAGGACGAGCCGCGTCAGCATCAACCGGCGGGTGAGATCGGGCACCGCCGGCGGCAGGTCGAGCGCGTCGTCGCCGGCGCCTTCGTCGGCCAGGATTGCGAGCTCGTCGGCGTCGACATCGCCGACGGGCACGAGGCGCGGCAAGAGCAACGGCCGGCCGTTGCCTTGGCGCAGGAAGGCCTCCGCCAGCGACCGCGCGGCGCGGCGTGTCGGCAGCAGCACGGTCATGCGCGCAAGCGCCAGGGGTTCGCCGCGGACGCGCGCCAACAACCCCGCCGCCAGCGCGTCTAGGAACGACACGTCGGCGTCGATCGAGAATACGGCGCCCATGCGGTTAGCGTTCGTGCCCGTTCAGGTGAACGCGCGCATCGGCCAAGGCCACGCCTTGCGGCGTGCCGACGTGATACCACTCGCCGTCGTGCACCAGCCCGCGCAGGCGGCCGCTGGCGATCGCTCGATCCCACAGCCGGTTGATCGAAAAGGCGCCGGCCGGCGCGCCGTCGAACAGCCGACGGTGCACGATCTCGATGCCGGCGAAGACGAAGGGCACGATCTCGGTCTCGCGGCGCCGACGTACGGCGCCGGCGGGATCGACCATGAAATCCCCGGGCCCGTCGTAGCCGGCGGCGCGCGCCGTCGGCTGCATCAGCAACAGCGCGTCGTCGCACGCCGGATCGAACCCAGAGGCCAGCTGGCGCAACGCCATCGTCGCGCCGTCGACCCAGAAAATGTCGGCGTTGAGGACATAAAAGATTTCGCCCAGCAGCGGCAACGCCTTGACCACGCCGCCGCCGGTTTCGAGCGCCTCGGCCTCGCGCGAAAATTCGATGGCGATGTCGCGCCGGGATGCCAGATGCGCGGCAATGGCGTCGCCCATGTAATGGAGGTTCACGACGGCGCACTTGACGTCGGCGGCGACGAGCCGATCGAGCACGTGATCGATCAGCGGACGACCCTCGACCCGGATCAACGGCTTGGGCGCCTGATCGGTGAGCGCGCCCATGCGCTTGCCGCGCCCGGCGGCCAACACGATCGCGCTGTCGGGAACGCTTACGCGGCGGGGCGGCATGGCGGAATTTTGCGGTCGGCTTCGGGAATATGGCGCGCGAACCACGCGGCCACCGGCACCAGCGCCGGATGCTTCAGGCCTTGCTGGAGGATCCGCCAGACCCGCGGAATGTGCGCGAGATATTGCGGTTTGCCGTCGCGCACGCACAGTCGCGTGAAGATGCCGACGATCTTAGCGCTGCGTTGGGTGCCAAGGATCGCGTACGACGCGTCGAACGCGGCGCGGTCGATCTCGGTAAAGGCGCCGAGATAACGCTGCTTCATGCGCGCAGCGAGATCGGCGGCCACGTCGCGCCGCGCGTCCTCGAGCAACGAGACCAGGTCGTAGCTCGGCGGCCCGATCACCGCATCCTGGAAATCGATCACGCCGCACTCGAGCAGGCCGTCGCGATTGCGCACGCGCATCAGGTTGTCGACATGAAAGTCGCGCAGTACCAGTGTCGCCGGCAATTTGTGCGCCGTCGGCAGCGCCGCTTGCCAAAGCGCTAGATATTCCGCGCGCAACGCCGGATCGACCGGCCTGCCGGCGATGGCTGGCCAGTACCAATCGACCAGCAGCGCCGCCTCATCGAGCAGCCGCTGATCGTCGTACGGCGCGAGGAACTTCGCCTCTTTCATTTCCTTGGCGGTGAACCGCCGCCGCAACGCGATCAGCACGTCGACCGCGAGGCTATAGAGCGATTCTTCGGTCTCGCCGTTCGCCAGCAGCCGCGTATAGGTGTCGTCGCCCAGATCCTCGATCAGTAGCAGGCCGTTCTCGGCGTCCTGGCCATAGATCGCCGGCGCGCCGAAACCCAGGCAACGCAGCAGCCGCGCCACCGCCAGATACGGCCGGACGTTTTCCTGCGGCGGCGGTGCATCCATCAGCATCGCCGTGCGCTTGTCGGAACCGTGCAGGCGGACATAGCGCCGGAACGAGGCGTCGCCCGGCAGCGGCGCAGGCTTGGCGTCGCTCCAGCCCGCCTGGTCGAGAAACCGTTCGATCAGCAGCGCGCGTTCAACCACCGGACAACTCCCCGATTCGGTCGCGCCAGGACGCGGACGATTCGACCGTCAGACTGCGCGATTCGGGCGTCGGACCGGCGGCGAACGTGAGCGCCAGCCGTTCGGCCGGCAACAGCTTCCCGAGCCGTTCAGGCCATTCGATCAGACTGATATCGTCGGCGAGCGCCTCTTCGAAGCCGAGTTCGCGCGCTTCATCCGCGCCGTTCAGGCGAAACAGATCGAAATGCCAGATCGCCGGCGCCGAGTCGCCGCCGGCATAAATCTCAACCAGCGTGAAGGTCGGGCTCGGCACTTCGAGCGATTCGTCGAGACGCGCGCGGATGAAGGCGCGGGCGAATGTCGTCTTGCCGCTGCCCAATTCGCCGTGCAGCGCGATCACGTCGCCCCGCCGCGCCAGGCGCGCGAGACGCGCGGCGAACCGGCCGGTCGCGGCCTCGTTGGCCAAGGCAAGAACAAGCGCGGCACCTCCACCCACGGCGTTGTTGTAAAGCATGATCTTTCGGCGCCGCAACCGCGGGGTTGCGCCGTGCGCGGCGCGCCTGCATGGTACGCGCGATGACGGAAACCGCAACGGATGTCGCAATCATCGGCGCGGGGCCAGTCGGGCTTTTCGCGGTGTTCGAATGCGGCATGCTGAAAATGCGCTGCTGCGTCATCGACGCCCTCGAAGCGCCCGGCGGCCAGTGCGCGGCGCTTTATCCCGAGAAACCGATTTACGATATTCCCGGCTATCCCCGCATCGCGGCGCAGGAGCTGGTGCACAAGCTGGTCGAACAAGCGGCGCCGTTCGCGCCCGACTATCGCCTGGGCCAGCCGGTAACCGCGCTGACGCCGCACAACGGCGGCTTCGCCCTGCGCACGGCGGACGGCGCGAGCGTCGCGGCGCGAGCGGTGATCGTCGCCGCCGGCGCCGGCGCCTTCGGCCCCAACCGGCCGCCGCTCGCCGGCATCGAGCGCTATGAAGGCAAAAGCGTGTTCTACCTGGTGAGCCGGCGCGAGAATTTCCGCGGCAAGCGCGTGGTGATCGCTGGCGGCGGCGACTCGGCGGTCGATTGGGCGCTATCACTGGCCGAGATCGCCGCCAAGGTGATGGTGGTGCATCGCCGCGCCAAGTTCCGCGCCGCGCCGGAAAGCGTCGCGCGGCTCGAGGCCCTCGCCAAAAACGGGACGATCGAACTGGTGACGCCGTGCCAGCTCCAAGCGCTCGACGACGCCGACGGACAATTACACGCCGTGATCGTCGCCGATCTCGACGGCAAGGAGCGAACCCTGCCGGCCGACGTGCTGCTGCCGTTTTTCGGCCTCGCCACCGATCTCGGACCGATCGCGCAATGGGGGCTGGCGCTCGAGCGCCATCACCTTACGGTCGAGCCGTCGACCTGCGCGACCTCGCAGCCGGGCATCTTCGCCATCGGCGACGTGGCGCATTATCCCGGCAAGCTCAAGCTGATCTTGTCGGGCTTCGCCGAAGCGGCGCTGGTAGCGCGGGCGATTTTTCCGCTCGTCCATCCCGGCGAAGCGCTACATTTCGAATATTCGACCATGACCGGCGTGCCGGCGCGCTAGCGCCGCGACCGGCCGGTTTCAGGCGAGTTTGTTGAAATCGTCGAGCAGGCTGGCGATGCGGGCGTCGTCGAGCTGATCCATGATCGCGCGTGCCCGCTGGGTCGCCGCCGCCAGATCCATGGCGCGGACGCGCTGTTTGACGCGCGGCACGTTGGCGGGCGCCATCGACAGATCGCGGATGCCGAGCCCGAGGAGCAACGCGGTGTAGCGCGGATCGCCGGCCATCTCGCCGCACAGGCTGATCGGGATCTGGGCGCGCAACGCCGCCTCGACGGCGAATTGGATCAGCCGCAACACGGCGGGATGCAGCGGATTGTGCAGATAGGCGACGCGTTCGTCGCCGCGATCGACCGCCAGCGCATATTGGATCAAATCATTGGTGCCGATGGCGAAGAAATCCGCCACCGCCGCCAAGGCGTCGGCGGCGAGCGCCGCGCCGGGAATCTCGATCATCACGCCCAACGGCGGCAGTTCGTCGGGCACGCGCACGCCCCGGCGCTTGAGGCGCCGCGCCACCTGCGCGAGCTGTTCGCGCGCGGCGCGCACCTCGCCGACGCTCGAGATCATCGGCAGCAGAATGCGCACCGGACCGTGCGCGGCGGCACGCATCATGGCGGCCAACTGGGCGTCGAGCAGGCTGCGCTCCTTGAGCGACAGCCGGATGGCGCGCAAGCCGAGCGCCGGATTGTTGCCTTCGCCCTCCATCAGCTCGGCAAGCGGCGCGGCCAGCTTGTCGCCGCCGATGTCGAGGGTACGGAGCGTCACTGGCTTGCCGTCCATGCCGCGCACCAGACCGAGATAGGAGGCGTATTGCTCGTCCTCGTCCGGCAGGTCGTCGCGATTCATATAGAGGAACTCGGTGCGCACCAGGCCGAGACCCTGGGCTCCGACCGACAGCGCCTGGCCGATCTCGCGCGGCAGCTCGAGATTGGCCTCGAGCAAAATTTCGACGCCGTCGCGGGTTTCTGCCGGCAGGCGCTTAAGCCGCGCCAGGCCGCGACCGGCGCGCTCGATTGCCGAGCGGCGTTTCTCGAAGCGGGCGTGGGTCGCGGCGCTCGGCCGTAACACGACTTCGCCAGTCGTCCCGTCGAGCGCGACGGCGTCGCCGGGGGCGGCGTCCTTGAGCAAATCGGCAATGCCGAGCACCGCCGGGATGCCGAGCGCGCGCGCCATGATCGCGGTGTGGCCTTCGGCGCCGCCGAGCACGCTGGCGAAGCCTTTGACCTGCTTCGGATCCATCAAGGCGATATCGGCCGGGCTCAATTCCTCGGCGAGGACGATGGTGCCCTCGGCGAGCGACTTGAACGTGGCGTAGGGCGTCTTGGTCAGGTTGCGCAGCAACCGCTGCCCGACCACGCGCACGTCCTCGATACGCGACGCGAGATAGGCATCGCCCATCGCCGCGAAGCTCTCGCCCATGCTCTCGATCTCGAGCGCCACGGCGCGTTCGGCGTTGGCGCGCTCCTCGACGATGCGGCGCTCGACGCCGCGGACGAAACGCGAGCGCGACATCATCGCCAGATGGGCGTCGAGGAGATAGCCCATCTCTTCCGCCACCGTGCCCGGCAACGCGACCGCCTTGGTTTTGAGCTTTTTGAGCTGCTTGATCGCGATTTCGACGGCCTGGGCGAAACGCTTCTGCTCGCCGTCGACCTCGGCCGGTTCGATACGGCGTTCGGAAACCGTGATTGCGCTATTGTCGCTGACGAAGGCGCGGCCGATGGCGATCCCGGGCGCAATCCCGAGACCTTGCAGCCGCCGTTCGCCGTGTCCGCCTTCAGTCCTCATTGAAGCCGCCGGTGATCAGCGCCACGAGCGCATCGATTGCGCGCGCGGCGTCGGGCCCGGTGGCACTCAAATCGACGGTGCTGCCGGGGCCCGCGGCCAGCATCATCAGGCCCATGATAGACCGGCCGGAGACCGATGCGCCGGCTTTCGTCACGGTGATTTCGGCGTCGTATTCGAAGGCGAGCTTGACGAAGCGGGCGGCGGCGCGCGCGTGCAGGCCGCGTTGATTGCAGATGGTAACGGAGCGGTTGACTTGGGCGGGCGCCGCGGCGCTGGCCGTCGATTCCGCCATCAGCGGACGTCAGCCAGGAGCTGCGAGGCGACATTGATGTATTTGCGGCCGGCTTCCTGCGCGCCGCGCACCGCATTGGCCAGTGATTCGGTCTGACGCAGGCTCGCGAGCTTGATCAGCATCGGCAGATTGACGCCGGCAATGACCTCGACCTTGGCCTTGTCCATGATCGAGATCGCCAGATTCGACGGCGTGCCGCCGAACATGTCGGTCAGCAGCACGACACCGTCACCGTTGCCGACCTCCTCGACGGACCGGAGGATGTCCTGACGCCGCTTCTCCATGTCATCTTCCGGGCCGATGCAGACGGCCGCGATGTTGCGCTGTGGACCGACGACATGCTCGAGCGCGGCAATGAACTCCGCCGCCAAACGGCCATGCGTCACGAGAACCATACCAATCATGCAATATCCTTCACGGGAGGCGCCGGTGGCTCGGCGGGATGCGGACCGGCCTCGCCGGGCCGGCCGAGGTCGCGATGCATCAGGGCGACGCGCCGCCCATCGGCTGCGAGCCGCGCCGCCAATCGTTCAGCGACGTACACGGAACGGTGGCGGCCGCCGGTACAGCCGACGGCGATGGTGAGATAGCTTTTGCCCTCGGCTTCGTAGCGCGGCAGCAAGCGGTCGAGCCACGCGGCCATTTCCTCGAAGCGGGGCGTGAAGTCGCGATCGGCCTCGATGAAGGCGCCGACGGCGCGATCGCGGCCCGACAGCTTCTGCAACGCCGGCACGTAATGCGGATTGCGCAGGAAGCGCATGTCGAAGACCAGATCGGCGTCGCGCGGCAGACCGTGACGATACGAAAACGACGTCACCGCAACGGTGACGCCGGGTTGCGACGTCAAAGCGAAATGGCCCTGCAGCAAGTGCTTGAGATCGCCCGGCGCAAGGTTGCTGGTATCGATCACGAGATCGGCGCGATCGCGCAGCGGCCAGACGCGCTGCCGTTCGAACCGGATGCCGTCGGCGACCGGCCGCTCCAGCGCCAGCGGATGCCGCCGCCGGGTCTCGGTGAAGCGCCGCTCGAGATGATCGTCGTCGCAATCGAGGAACAGCAGCTTGAGATCGATCGCCCGACCGGCGGTCAGCTCGTCGAGCGCCTTGACCAGCGACGGCACGGCAAAGTCGCGCGTCCGCACGTCGACGCCGATCGCCAGCGGCGGCGCCGTGGCGCGCGGGCCAATCAGGCTCGGCAGCAGCGACAGCGGCAAATTGTCGACCGCTTCGTAACCCATGTCTTCGAGCGCCTTGAGTGCGGTCGAGCGCCCGGCGCCGGACAAACCGGTCACCACCAGAAGACGGGTACGGACGGCACTGGGCATCACGGTTGAACCGAAAGCGACTCGGTGGCGATGGGTTCGCCGGTCACCGCCCGCAGGGCAAAGCGGAGCTTCGTGGGCGTCGATGCGTCGAAGGCGTACAGCGCCAGCCGCGGCACCGGGATGCCGAGCAGCGCGCAGTCGCCGCGCTCCGGCAGCCGTTCAACTTGGTCGCGCGGGACCAGATCGCACACCAGGCGCAAGGCCGCACGCGACGCCCGCGGCAGACGCAGAATGCCGACGCCGCGTGCCTCGATCATGCCGGCGATGGTGGGCGGTGCACTCAGCCAGATTTCGGCGCCGTCGAGCGCCAACGCGACCTGATCGTCGGCGACCAGTGACGCGCCCGCTTCGATCAGGCGAAGCGCCAAATCGGATTTACCGCTGCCGGAAGGACCGCGCAGGAGGACGCCTGCCTGCCCCAACCGCACTGCCGTGCCGTGGACCAATTGCATTGGGCGCTTTAGGTGCGCCGGGGCGCTTTCAATGTCAATGGCGTGGCAGTGCACCAAGCCATTGACAGATGCCAACCTATTGAAAAGAAATAGACATTTCAGAATCTGGATCGCTAAAGGTCACCGGCAGAGCCTGTCATGTTGCAGAGCAATATCCGATGGCGGCCTAGCCGGCCGGCAGGCGGACGGTGAAGCGCGCGCCCAGCACCTGACCGCGGTCGTCGGCACGATTTTCGGCGCGGATCTGGCCGCGGTGGTTTTCGACGATCTGCTTCGAGATCGACAGGCCGAGACCGGAATGGGTGCCAAATTTTTCGCCGGCCGGCCGCTCGGAATAGAAGCGCTCGAAGATCGCGGTGAATTTGCCTTCGGGAATGCCCGGCCCTTGATCGTCGATCGTTACCACGACGTCGCGGCCGTCGCGGCGCGCCGCGATGCGGATCGCGCTGCCCGGCGGGCTGAACGAGACCGCGTTAGCCATGAGATTGCGGAACACCTGGACGAGCCGACCTTCGATGCCGAGCACCGGCAAATCGCCGGCGGGCGTTCCGGGCTCGCCCGGCAACGACAATAGCAGCCGCGGTGAATCGTCCTTGGCCGCGGCCTCGTGCACTTGGACCAAAGTCGCCAGCAGCTTGCCGAGCGGCACCGGCACGAATTCGTCGCGCGCCAGATCGGCATCGAGCCGCGAGGCGTCGGAGATGTCGGTGATCAACCGATCGAGACGCATCACGTCCTCGAGCACGAGCGCGAGCAGCTTGCGTTCCTTCTCGCGGTCGTTGAGCCGGCTGGCGGTTTCGATCGCGCTTTTGAGCGAGGTCAGCGGATTCTTGATCTCGTGCGCGACATCGGCCGCGAAACGTTCGATCGCGCCGACGCGCTGCCACAACGCGGCAGTCATTTCCCGGAGCGCGCCCGACAGATCGCCAATCTCGTCGTGCCGGGCGGTGAGATCGGGGATCGCAGCCTCGCGCACCGGGCGGCGCCGGACGGACTCGGCGGCGGCCGCAAGGCGCCGGATCGGCCGTGCGATCGTGCCGGCAAGGTAGATCGATAGGAAAACCGTGATGCCCAACGCGGCAAGGAAAACCTTGATGAACTCGATCCGGACCGAGCGAATCGCCTTCTCGATATCGCGGCTGCCGATCGACAACTGCACCGCGCCCAGAACCTTGCGATAATGCTGTACCGGCACCGCAACGGTGATGATCAAGCCGCTGCTGCCGCGCGTTCGCACGCTATGGGCGATATCGCCGGCAAGCGCACGCACGGCGTCCGGATATGAATCGGCGTTGTCGGTCGTCGGCTCGATGTAGCGCGGAAAGCCCTGCTGCCAAGGGAAGACACTGACAACCGCGCCATAGACCGCATCGGTGAGCCGCTCGAAGAAGCTGGCGTCCGGCGCCGCCAATTGGCTGACCTGCACCGTGCCGCCGGGACCTTCGAGGACGTTGGTGTCGGCGACGAGCTTGCCCTGCTCGTCGAACAGCCGAGCCCGCGTCTTGGTCGGCTCGACCAGCCGCCGCATCATTTCGCGCGCCAGTTGCGGATCGAGCTTGAACGAAGCGCGCTGTTGATCGACGGCGCCCTCGCCGAGCGCTGCGGCGAAGATTTCGGCCTGCGTCTTGAGCGATTCAATGTTCGTGGTGACGAGACTGTCCTGATACTCGCCGAGATAAAGCACGCCAACGCCGAGCAGCGCGAGCGTCAGCACGTTGACCGTCAGGATGCGCCGCGTGAGCGGCGACAGACGCCAGTGCGCACGAAGGCGGACCCGCAACCGCCGAATCGCGGGCGTTCGAGGTTTCGGGCGCTGTCCCGCGCCGGCCGGGGTGTCGCGCCGATCAGTGGTCGCGGTAACGGTATCCAACGCCATACAGGGTTTCGATCTGGGCGAACTCGGTATCGACCGACTTGAACTTCTTGCGCAGGCGCTTGACGTGGCTGTCGATCGTCCGATCGTCGACATAGATATGCTCGCCGTATGCGCTGTCCATCAACTGGTCGCGGCTTTTGACATGGCCAGGCCGGACAGCGAGCGATTTCAGGATCAGGAATTCCGTGACGGTCAGGTCGACGTCCTGCGCCTTCCAGGTGCATTGGTGACGCCCCGGATCGAGCGTCAGGTCGCCGCGCTGAATGACCGGCTCGACCGGGGTGTCGCTGTCGCCGCGCGCGATCTCGCCGCGGCGCAAGAGCGCGCGAATCCGCTCGACCAAAAGGCGCTGCGAGAACGGCTTCTTGATGTAGTCGTCGGCGCCCATGCGTAAGCCGAGCACTTCGTCGACCTCGTCGTCCTTCGAGGTCAGGAAGATCACCGGCATCGCGCTCTGCTTGCGCAGCGTGGCGAGCAGTTCCATGCCGTCCATGCGCGGCATCTTGATGTCGAGGATCGCCAGATCGACCGGCTGCGCGGTCATCGCCTTGAGCGCCTCGGCGCCGTCGTTATAGGTGCGCACGGCGAAGCCTTCTGCCTCGAGCGCCACCGACAGCGACTGCAGAATGTTCTTGTCGTCATCAACCAACGCGATGGAATTGGCCACGGAAGACCCCTTCTTATCGACAAAAGAATATGACGTACCCTAGGTAGCCGCCCAAGTATGGCGAGTTTAGGGCGGCCAGTTTACCGCGGACTTTCGCCAAAGTACCGCGTCGGCGACGTGCCAAGAGCGCGGCGGAACATGCAGGTGAATGCGCTCGGACTCTGATAGCCGAGGTCGAGCGCGACCGCGATCACCGGTTCGCCGGCCGCCAGCCGGTCGAGCGCCGCCAAGAGCCGGGCCTGTTGGCGCCAAGCGCCGAAGCTCATGCCGGTCTGCGCCCGGAACAGTCGGGCCAATGTCCGCGGCGCGGCGCCGGCCACGCGACCCCACCCGGCCAGCGTGTGTGTCTGAGCGAGATCGCGCTCGATCGCGTCGCAGACACGGCGCAGGCGCGCATCGGCGGGCCGCGGCAAATGCAACGGCAGCACCGGCAGCGCGCGCAACTCGTCCAGGATCACGGCCATGATGCGGCCATCGGGTCCGCTCTCGTCGTAATCGAACGCCAGCGACGCGGCGCGCAACAGCAGCTCGCGCAACAGCGGCGAAACGGCAATGACACAGCAGCGCGGCGGCAGGCCGGGAACGTTGGAATCGACAAAGGCTGCGCGCAATGCGGCGGCGGTCGAAGTACGAATCCAATGCTCAGTCTCCGCCGGGACCCACACCGCGCGATGCGGCGGCACAACCCATGTTCCCGCCGGCGTCGTCACCGCGACCACGCCGGTCGCGGCATAGATCAGCTGGCCGCGGCGATGGCGATGCGGCGCATTGGCGGCGCCGCGCGGATAATCCTTCGCCATCACCGCGATCGGGCGGGCGAGATCCTGATAATCGGCAGCATCCGTGCTGCGCAGGGCGGAATGGGCCATGGCTGTTTTGCGATAGATTATGGCCTACTTCCGCAGGCGTGCAAGACCTCGGCGCGCTAACGTCGAGACCTGATTCCACCGCCACCTGCGCCGCGCCATGAGCCAGACCCGCATCACCGCCGCCTTCCTCAACATCGGTCACGCGGTCGATCACTTGATGATGCTGATCTTTCCGACGGTTGTCCTGGCCATGACCGCGTCGTTCGGGTCCGACTATCGCGCCATGTTGCCGTTGTCGCTCGGCGGCTTCCTCGCCTTCGGCGCCGGATCGCTGCCGGCCGGCTGGCTCGGCGACCATTGGGGTCGGCGGCCGATGATGATCGTCTTCTTCGTCGGTATCGGCGTCGCCGGCATCCTGACGTCGCTGGCGCAAACGCAGTGGCAAATTGCCGGCGGCCTTACCCTCGTCGGTCTGTTCGCCGCGATCTATCACCCGGTCGGCATCGCCATGCTCGTCAAGGACCAGAAGCGCATGGGCCGCGCGCTCGGCTGGAACGGCCTGTGCGGCAATCTCGGCGTCGCCTTCGCGGCCTTGTCGGCGGGTGCGCTGGCCGATCTGGCCGGTTGGCGTGCCGCCTTTGCCGTGCCCGGCGCGATCGCCATCGGCATCGGCATCGTCTTCGCTTGGCTGGTGCCAGCCGCGCCGGCACCGGCGTCGATGACCGCCGGCGGCACGCGGCGCGTGCGGCATGACGACGAAGCGCGTCGCGTCTTCGCGTTGCTCACGGTCGCGACGGTCTGCGGCGCCATCGTCTTCAACGCCACAACGATCGTCATGCCCAAGCTGTTCGACGTGCGGCTCGCTGCGCTGGTGCACACGACGTTCGGTGTCGGCGCCCTGGTGTGCTTCGTCTATGTCCTCGCCGCCTTCGCACAGCTTCTGGTGGGACAGTTGATCGATGGCCGGCCGTTGCGCGACGTATTTCTGCCGTTTGCCGTCCTGCTCGGGCCGCTGCTGCTGTTGGCCGGCGCCCTAAGCGATTGGCCGATGCTGGTGGTTTCGGTCGCGATGATGTTCGTGGTCTTCGGCTTCATTCCGATCACCGACGCGATGGTGGCGCGCTACGCTCACGACGCCTGGCGCTCGCGCGTTTATGCTGCGCGGTACCTCATCTCGCTCGTTGCAGCGAGCATCGCCGTGCCGCTTGTCTCGTTCCTGCCGCCGGCGCGCGCGGGCTTTGTCTGGCTATTCGCCGTGCTGCTGGTGTTCGCGGCAGGCATCCTCGCCTGTGCGTGGTTCTTCCCGCGCGGCACACGGGTCGGTTCGCCCGCCGTCGAAGCAGCCGACTAGCCGCGCCGTCGCGACCGTTGCGCGGCAACGGCGCGCAGCCGAGGATGGCCGCATGAGCGACCCTGCCGTCGTCGCAACCACCGCGCGCACTCTTTTGTCCTCGGCATCACGCGCCGGCCTCGCGACATTGACTGCGAGCGGCGCGCCGTACGCGTCGCTCGTGCTCACCGCCGATGACGGCGCCGGCGCGCCGTTGTTGCTGCTGTCCGATCTGGCGGAGCACGCCAAGAATCTGGCGCGCGATCCGCGCGCGTCGCTGCTGGTGGAAAGCATTGACCAGGCCGGCGATCCGCTAGCCGCGCCGCGCGCGACGTTTCTCGGCGAAGCTACGTGCCTCGATAATGCCGCGGCAAAGGCATCGTTTGTCGCGCGCCACCCATCGGCTGCCGCCTATGCCGACTTCAAGGACTTCGCGCTCTATCGTCTCGCGATCATGCGGATTCACGTTGTCGCCGGCTTCGGCCGCATCGACTGGATATCCGGCGACCAATATCGCATCGCAGCATCGGTCAAAGCGAAGGGCTGACGCGCGGGGTCCGCGGTGCATCGCGCTGCGGCAGAATTCGGTCACGGCGCGTGGGCCAACCCCACGTTGCAATGGTCATATTCCGCGCGATACTTTTAAGGCCAAGCCGGCGGCGCGGCGCGAGGGGATTGCGCGTCGCCCAATAAGCCGGCACCGGAGTCACCTCGGCCAGGAGGAACCACCGTGCCTAAAGACGCACCCGAGACCGCGCTCGCGCTTGCCTCGAGCTTCGGACTCAAACAACAGGGTTTTCGCAATCTGAGCGGCGAGTTCTGGAACCTGTCGGTTCCGGTGCTTTACGAGCACGCGATCCGGAACGGCGAGGGCTTTCTCGGCGCCGGCGGTTCGTTCGTCGCCTATACCGGCGCCTTCACCGGGCGCACACCGAAGGACAAATACACGGTCGACGAACCGTCGACGAGCAAGGACATCGACTGGAACGAGATCAACCAGAAGCTGCCGCCGGCGACCTTCGACCAGCTGCATCACCGCGTGCTCGCCTGGTACCAGGGCCACAAGCTCTACGTGAACGATTTGCGGGCCGGCGCCGATCCGACGTTCGGCCTCAAGGTGCGCGTGGTGACGCCGAGCGCTTGGCACGCGCTGTTCGCGCGCAATATGTTCATCCGCCCGAAGCGCGAAGAGCTGGGCGACTTCACGCCGGATTTCACGATCCTGCATGCGCCGAAGCTATTCGCGATGCATGAAATCGACGGCGTCCGTTCGGACACCATCGTCGCGGTCAATTTCGCGCGCAAGCTGGTGCTGATTCTCGGCACCGAATACGCCGGCGAGATCAAGAAGTCGGTGTTCGGCTATCTCAATTACGTCCTGCCGGGACGCGACGTGCTGCCGATGCATTGCTCGGCCAATGTCGGGCCGCGTGGCGACGCCGCCATCTTCTTCGGCCTATCGGGCACCGGCAAGACGACGCTATCGGCCGACAGCTCGCGCACGCTCATCGGCGACGACGAACATGGCTGGAGCCAGAAGGGCCTGTTCAATTTCGAGGGCGGCTGCTACGCCAAGTGCATCAATTTGTCGAAACAGGCCGAGCCGGAAATCTACGACACGGTCTTCCGCTTCGGCACGGTGCTGGAGAACGTCGTCATCGACTCGGCGACGCGTATGCCGGATCTCGACGACGGCAGCCTGACCGAGAACACGCGCGCCTGTTATCCGGTCGATTTCATTCCCAACATGAGCGAAACCGGCCTCGCGCCGCATCCCGAGAACGTCATCATGCTGACGGCCGACGCCTTCGGCGTTCTGCCGCCCATTGCGAAATTGACGCCGGAACAGGCGATGTACCATTTCCTGTCGGGCTACACCGCGCGCGTCGCCGGCACCGAAAAGGGTCTCGGCAAGGAACCGCAGGCAACGTTCTCGACCTGCTTCGGCGCCGTGTTCATGCCGCGCCATCCGACCGTCTACGCCAAGATGCTGGGCGAGCGCATCGCCAAGCACAAAGCAACCTGCTGGCTGGTGAACACCGGCTGGTCGGGCGGCGCCTATGGCGTCGGATCGCGCATGAAGATCGCTCACACGCGCGCGCTGGTGCGCGCCGTTCTGGCGGGCACGCTCAAGAACGTGCCGACGCGGAAGGAAGCATTCTTCGGCTTGCAGGTCCCGGAATCCTGCGGCGAGGTGCCGGCCGACGTGCTGAACCCGCGCAATACCTGGTCCGACAAGGGTTCCTACGACCAGACCGCGCGTGGCCTGACCAAACGGTTCGAAACCAACTTCAAACAGTACGAGCCGTATGTCAGCAACGACGTAAAGGCAGCCGGCGTCCACGCCGCCGCCTGAACGGCGCAGCCGCGTAAGGCACAAGGGGGGAACCATGTCTCGCAGTCTCGGCGCGTTCGTCACGCGTTTTGTGCTCGCCTTGGCGCTTGTCGCGGCGTGCGCATTTGCACCGCCCGCTTCGGCGCAGCAACGCATCGGCATCGTGTTGCTGCACGGCAAGCTCGGCGTCGCTATGGGCATGGCCAACGGCAACGGCCAAGCTTTTGGCGGCCGTCTGATCGGGGCGCTGCGCAACGCCGGCTATCTCGTGGTCACGCCCGAAATGTGCTGGTCGCGACGGCGGGGCTTCGACAAGACCTATCCCGATTGCGTTGCCGAGGTGGATAACGCCATCGCCCAGCTCAAGGCGCAGGGCGCCACGGCAATCGTCGTCGGCGGCCTGAGCCTCGGCGGCAACGGCGCCATCGCCTATGGCGCGACACATACGGGCATCGTCGGCATCATGGCGTTCGGTCCAGCCGACGATCCGACCCGCAAGAGCCAGCGTCCGGAAGTCGCCGCCAGCCTCGCCCACGCGCGGCAGCTGATCGCGCAAGGCCAAGGCGACACCAAAACCACTTTCGACGACTTCAACACCGGCACCGGCGGCGTCTACGCCATGACGGTGATGACGACACCGCGGATCTTCGTCAGCTTCAACGATCCCAACGCGCTGACGCATATCGGTCCGAACCTATCTCGGCTGACGGTGCCGACCCTGTGGGTCGCCGGCGATCGCGATCCGACCCAAGCGTCGGCCGCGACCCTCTTCGGCATGGTGCCAGCCAATCCGCTCAACCGGTTCGTCACCGTGCACTCCAACCATATCGGCACGCCCGATGCCGGCACCGATGCTGCGGTCGCCTGGCTTGCGCAACTGAAGCAATCCTGAGCCGCGCCCGAAACCGCGCGGGAAACAGTTGCCGAACCCTTTGCCGGTTCCCTAGTTTAGGTCGACGCGCAAATGCGCGCGCATCAGGTTCGGGGGATATCACGACAGACGCACCCAACATCGCGCCGACCTGCGGGAGCGCCCGGCCATGAGCGACGTTCCGGTTCTTGTCGCCGGCGGCGGCCCGATCGGATTGGCCATGGCGGGCGAGCTGCGCCGCCACGGCGTCGCTTTCCGCGCTGTCGAACGCGCGGCGCGGCGCACCGATCTTTCGAAGGCGCTGGTTGTTTGGCCGCGCACGCTCGAGCTGCTGCGGCTGGCCGGCTGTGCCGACGATTTCACCGCCGTCGGCCGCCCGACCCGCGAGGCGCAGCTGCGCGCCAACGGTCACCTCATCGCCGAGATCAGCTTTGCCGGCATCACCACGCCCTATCCCTACGCCCTGTTCATCCCGCAAAGCGAGACCGAGCGTTTGCTCGAGGAACATCTCGAACGGCTCGGGGGCCGTCTCGAGCGCACAGTCGAACTGACGTCTTTCGAGCCAGGACCGAGCAGCGTCGTCTGCACGCTTAGCCACGCCGACGGGCAGACGGAGCGGGTCACCTGCGACTATCTCGTCGCCTGCGACGGCGCGCACAGCGTCGTACGCCACGGCCTCAAGATCGATTTCGCCGGCGAGACCGAGCCCGTCGCCTTCATGCTCGGCGACGTCAAGCTCGACGGTGCGGTCGAGGACAAGCTTCAACTCTATTGGCACCGCGAGGGTGTGCTCGGGATTTTTCCGATGCAACGCGGCCGGTTCCGCGTCATCGCCGATCTCGGGCCGGCGACAAAGGCGCCGCAGGAAGCGACCCTCGACCTCATCCAATCGGCGCTCGACCGGCGCGGTCCTGGCGGCGTGCGCGCTTACGACCCGGTGTGGCTGAGCCTGTTTCGCATCAACGACCGCAAGGTCGCCGATTACCGGCACGGCCGTGTCTTCCTGACCGGCGACGCCGCGCATATTCACAGCCCGGCCGGTGGCCAGGGCATGAACACCGGCATCCACGACGCCTTCAATCTGGCGTGGAAGTTGGCGTTGACGATCAAAGGCAAGGCCGGCGACCGCCTGCTCGCGACCTATTCGCCGGAACGCAGCGCCGTCGGCGACATGGTGCTACGCAATGCCGCGCGCCTGACGCGACTGGCGACGTTGCACCAGCCCGCGGCACAGTGGCTGCGCAACAAAATGGTCGCGTCCGTGATGCGGTTCGCGGCGGCGCGCCGCGTCTTCGCGCGCACCATGACCGAGCTCGACATCCGCTATCCAAAAAGCGCGCTCAGTCAAGGCCGGCCCAGTAAGCGGCTGCGACCCGGCGATCGGGCGCCCGATGCCGCCGCGACGGTCAACGGTCAGCGCCGGCAGCTGTTCGACGTGCTCAATCGCGACGGCTTTACCTTGCTTGCCGTCGGCGCGGCGGAGGCACCGAGCGCGGTCGAACTCGCTGCGCGCTTCATGCCGTGGATCAAAGCGATTACCGCGTCGGCCGAAGGCGAAATGAATGCGCGTTACGGCGCCGGTCTCTATGTGATCCGGCCGGACTGGTATGTCGGCTTCATCGGCCGCGCCGATCAATACGGCAAGGCGGAACGCTATCTCGCCGCCTGGCTGCGTGCCTAGCGGCCCGGACCGGCACAGCAGCCACTACTTCGTCCGTTTCCGCGGCGCCGCTTTCGCTTCGAGCCGGTAAGCGATCGTCTCCAGCTTGTCGGCAGCCACCGTGAGCGCGCGTCGGAGATCGCCGCGCGGCAGCGTACGGACCCGGCGGCGCATGCGGTGCACCTCGCGCAGGACCCGCGCCGCGTCTTTGGATTTCATTTCTCGCCTGGATCGCCGCTGCCTCGATCGGGCGGATAGCGGTGCACGAAGCGCGCGCGATCCCAAACTTCGAAGCCGGCGAATTTGTCCTTGCGTTGCTCGAACAGCGCCTGGGCCTGCGCAACCGCCGCGGCGTCGGACGTGTCGGCCAATATCTCGACCGCGCCGATATGGCCATCCCGCATGAAATAGCAGCGCATGCGCGCCTCCCACCAAATCAGCAGGCGGGAGCGCGGGGCGTTTCTACCCGGTTGCGACGCGTCTCTCGGCCGCCAGCGCCTGGATATCGCACTGCCGACGGCTGGTTGAATTATGGCATAGGCATCGCGTCGAGTCTTTAATCGCTCGCTCCGGACCCTGCGGCGGTGGACTCGACGGAATCGTCCGGGCCCGGCAAAGTCGCACCGCACGACTGCGCAACAGGAGAACGGCGCCCAGCCGGGCGTTCGAACAGCAAGGCATGGGGTCGGGAGATTATGGGCTGGCGCTGGCGGCGAAGCTGGCGATCACGGCCGCCTTCGTCGTCGGCGCGGCGCGCGCCGCCGAGCGCGCGGGTCCGCTGATCGGCGCGATGGTGGCGACGCTGCCGATTGCCGCCGGCCCCGCTTATGTCTTTCTGGCACTCGACCATGACGCCGGCTTTATCGCGGCCAGCGCGCTAGCGAGTCTGACCGCCAATGCCGCCAACATGGTGTTCTGCACCGTCCATGCCGCCGTCGCCCAGTCGCACGGCGTGGCAATCAGTCTCGCCACCGCACTCGCCGCTTGGATCGCGCTGTCGGTCGCGGCGCACGGCGTGGATTGGACGTTGTTCGAAGCGGTTTTGCTCAATGTCGTCGTCTTCGCGGCGTGCTTGGCCGTCAGCCAGAGGTTTCGCGCCGCGCCGATGCCGCCGACGATACGCCGCCGTTACGACGTGCCATTGCGCGCCGGCATGGTATCGGCGCTGGTCGCTGCCGTGATGGTTTTGAGTAGCCGCGTCGGACCGACGGTGACCGGACTCTTGGCGCTGTTCCCAATTGTCCTGATCAGTCTGATTCTCATTTTCCAGCCGCGAATCGACGGCAGAGCAACCGCGGCGTTGACAGCCAATGCGGTGATCGGCCTGGGCGGATTCGCCGCTGCCCTCGTCGCGCTTCACGTTGCCGTGATGCCGCTTGGCGTGCCCGCAGCGTTGGTGTTGGCGCTGCTGGTTTCGATCGGCTGCAATTTCGCGGTGGCCGTCGCCCGGCGTTAACCACCAGCGGCCCGTTGCATTGCAGCATACCGGTCACGGAAACGTCACTACCCCTGCGGACTCGCCCAGCATAGGCTCGCGGCCGCGCAACCGAGGGTTGGGTATGGCCGACAGGCCTTCGGCTTCCGTCACCTATCGCGAGCAAGCGGCGCGTTTACGCGCCTTGGCACGTGAGACCAGGGACGCGGCGCTGCGTTTTGAGTTGCTGGAAGTCGCCGCCCAGTTCGAGCGGCTGGCCGAGCTCGCCGAGCGCAATGCCGCACGTGCCAAAGTACCGCAATGCTAGACCTTAGGCGTCAGGCAACCAGGGCGCTGTAGCCGTCCTCGAAGGTAAAATCGTCGACCGAGGCGGCCCAGCGGCCGGCCCATTCATGCACATTGCCGTGATATTCGAAGCGCAGCGCGGCGACGAACTGGCTCACCATCTGCGCATCGTCGGACAACGGCATCACCAAACGGTGACAGATCAACGGCACTTGATGCGACGAAAGATAGCGATGCCGCAGTAACAGCGGCTGCTTTCGCTCGCAAATCAGCCGATATTGCGCGACGATCGAGGCGCGGCGCTCCTGCAAACAAACTTCGTCGCAATGCTTGCCGGTGAGTTCGCTGCCATAGGCCGCGACGACCGCCGTGCCGGCCAGCCGATAACGCAGCCGCGTACCGCCATCGACCAGCTCGCTGATCAGCAGATGCGGCAAAAGGCGCGGAATCTCGGTCGGATCGATATCGCGACGGCGCGGCAAAGCACCGTTGCGGCGTTTGCTGCGCCAATAATCGTAAGCCGGACCCAGAATCGGGTCGTCGCGAAACTCGCTCTGCACGTCGCCTTCACCCCCGACGTTTTGCTCGGTCACACCTTAGCCACAACGGTTTAACGGTGGTTAAAACCGCCACGCGGCGGTGTGTTTCATCCACAGAATTTTCCGGCTCATGCAGCCGTGTGAATGATGCGGAATCTCGGCCCTTCGGGCGCTGATGCCGCTCACGTCAATGGGCAGCGTCCCAATGGCGTGCCATGCCGGTATCGACCACCAGCGGCACCGACAGTTCGACCGCCGGGCGATGGGCGTTTTCCATCACCTCTTTGACCAGCGCGGCGGTCTTCTTCGCTTCGGCTTCGGGCGCCTCGAAGACGAGCTCGTCGTGCACCTGGAGCAGCATCTTGGCCTTGAGGCCAGCTTGCGCCAGCGCCGGCGGAATCCGCCGCATGGCGCGCTTGATGATGTCGGCGGCGGCGCCTTGCAGCGGCGCGTTGATTGCCGCGCGCTCGGAGAAGCCGCGGCGCGCCGGGATCGGGTCCTTGATCCCCGGCACGTAGCAACGGCGGCCGAACAGGGTTTCGACATAGCCGTTCTCGCGCGCGAATTCCTTGGTGCGATCCATGTAATTGCGGATGCCCGGAAAGCGGTCGAAATAGGCCTTGATGAATTTACCGGCCTCCGCCTGCGGCACGTCGATCTGGCGGCCAAGCCCGAAGGCGCTGATGCCGTAGAGGATGCCGAAATTGATCGCCTTGGCGCGCCGCCGCAGCATCGGGTCCATGCCCTCGATAGGCACGCCGAAGACCTGACTGGCGGTCATCGCGTGGATGTCGAGGCCATCGCGAAACGCATCCTTCAACGGGCCGATGTCGCCGACATGCGCGGCGAGACGCAGCTCGATCTGGCTGTAATCCGCCGAGATCAGCAGACAGCCGGGCGCCGCAATGAAGGCATGGCGAATCTTGCGGCCTTCCTCGGTGCGAATCGGGATGTTCTGCAGATTGGGATCGCTCGATGCCAGCCGGCCGGTCGCCGCGCCGGTGAGCGAGTAGCTCGTATGGACGCGGCCCGTAACGGGATTGATTTCCTCCACCAGCGCGTCGGCATAGGTCGATTTGAGCTTCGCCAGCTCGCGCCATTCCAGCACCTTGGCCGGCAGCGGATGCGCTTCGGCCAACTCTTCAAGCACGGCCGCGTCGGTGGAATTGGCGCCCGACTTGGTCTTGCGGCCGAAGCGCTCAAGGTGGAGTTCGTCGAACAGCACCTTGCCGAGCTGCTGCGGCGAGCCGACGTTGAATGGATGGCCGGCAAGTTTGTGGATTTCGGTCTCGGCCTCGGCAATGCGCCGGGCGAAGTCGTCGCTCAAACGCTTGAGTTCAGCGCGATCGATGGTGATGCCAGCGCGTTCCATGGCGCCGACGACGGCGGGCAACGGCCGCTCCACGGTTTCGTAGAACGCGATGCGACGCTCGGCGATGAGCCGCGGCTTCAGCAGGCGATGCAGCCGCAGCGTGTAATCGGCGTCCTCGGCGGAATAGTCGCAGGCGCGGTCGAGCAGCACCGCCGCGAAGCCGATATGGTTTTTGCCGCTGCCGGCGACGTCCTTGTACTTGATCATGTCGTGGCCGAAATGGAGCTTGGCGAGCTCGTCGAGGCCGTGGCCATGCAGCCCGGCGTCGAGGACGAACGACAACAGCATGGTGCAATCGATCGGTCTGACCGCGACGCCATAACGGCCGAGCACCTGCATGTCGTATTTGATGTTCTGGCCGATCTTGAGGACGCCCGGATCCTCGAGCAGCGGCTTGAGCCGCTCGGTGACGGCGTCGCGCGGAATCTGCTTCGGCGCCGCACCGGCACCCGCGAGATCGAGCGCGCCGGGCGCGCCGCTGGTGTGACCGACGGGGATATAACAAGCGATGCCCGGCTCGAGCGCCAGCGACACGCCGACCAGATCGGCGGCCACGGCATCGAGCGAGCTGGTCTCGGTGTCGACGGCGACCGCGCCCTTTTCGAACGCCGAGACAATCCAGCGGTCGAGGGCAGCCACATCTTGTACCAACTCGTAAGTCTGCTTGGCGGCGGCGAGCCGCGCTGCCGCGACGGTTGCAGCCGGCATCGGCGCTTTAGTATCGGCCGCCGGTTGCAGACTCTCGGTCTCGTCTTGGGTCGACGCCGCGGAACCGCTCGAACCGAGCTTGGCCTGAACACGACCCAGCAACGCGCGGAAGCCCTGCGCCTCGAGAAACGCCGTCAATTTCGCCGGATCGAGCGGCCGGACGGCGAGGTCCGACAACGGGCAGGGCAGCGGCACCGCGTGATCGAGCGTCACCAGTTTTTTCGACAGCCGCGCATCGTCGGCGTGCTCGGTCAACGCCTCGCGCCGCTTTGGCTGCTTGATCTCGCCGGCGCGCTTCAGCAGGGTTTCGAGATCGCCGTACTGGTTGATGAGCTCGGCCGCCGTCTTGGCGCCGATGCCGGGCACGCCTGGCACGTTGTCGCTGCTGTCGCCCCACAAGGCCAGCACGTCGATCACCTTGTCGGGGCCGACGCCGAACTTTTCCGCCACCTCGGGCGCGCGGATCGGCCGGTCGCGCATTGCATCGTAAAGCTCGACCTTGTCGGAGACGAGCTGCATCAGGTCCTTGTCGGACGAGACGATTGTGACGCGCGCACCTTCACATACGGCCGCGTCGGCATAGGTCGCGATCAGATCGTCGGCCTCGTAATCGGGCCGCTCGATGCGGCAGACGTTGAATGCATCGACCGCCTCGCGCACCAACCCGAACTGCGGCACCAGATCGTCCGGCGGCTCGGGCCGGTGCGCCTTGTAATCCTTGTAAAGCCGATTGCGGAACGTGGTGCGCGCGACGTCGAACACCACCGCGACGTGATCGGCATCGGTCTCGCCGACCAGCTTCAGGATCATGTTGCAGAACCCGAGCACCGCGCCGACCGGCGTCTTGTCCGGCCGCGTCAGCTTGGGCATCGCATGATAGGCGCGGAAGATGAAACCCGAGCCGTCGATCAGATAGACGTGCTTGGGCTTGATTGCACCGCCGCTCTTTTTATTGGTCGCCTTGGGTGCCGGCTTGGCGCGTGTGTCGGGCATGACGTGAATTCTTCACCACAATGTCGCCCAGTGCACGGACAAAGCGCGCGGCCGTGTCGCGCGTCTAGGCCGACTTGCTGGTCTGATTGGGCGGCAATTCCGCCGGCACGCCGCGCTTGAGGAACAGGCGCGAGCAATACGGGCACTCCACCCGGCCGCCGGGTCCGAGATTGAGATAGACCTTGGGGTGGCCACCGACCAAGTCGCCTTCGCCGGCGCAAGCGACCTTATCGGTATCGACCGTAACCGTCTCGAAAGGCTTGATCCCTGGCATGCCGCCCGCTCGATTGACCCGTTTGCGGCGCGGATGATACGCATTACACCGGTACAATCAATGACCAGTCGCAACGTAGCGAGCGCACCGCCCGCCCAGGCGGTCGAGATCAAAGGCCTGACCAAATTCTACGGCGGCAACGGCCGGAGCAAGCCGGCGCTGGACGGCGTCGATTTGGCGATCCCGCGCGGCGCCATTTTCGGTTTGCTTGGCCCCAACGGCGCCGGCAAGTCGACTCTCATCAACATCCTTGCCGGCCTGGTGATCAAATCGGCCGGCAGCGCCAAGATCTGGGGCATCGACATTGACGACGACCCGCGCAATGCGCGCGCAGCCATCGGCGTCGTGCCGCAGGAATTGAACCTCGACTCGTTCTTCGCGGCGCGCGAGTTGTTGGACGTCCAGGCCGGGCTCTACGGTGTACCCAAGACCGAACGCCGCACTTCCGAGCTGCTCGCGCTTGTCGGCCTGACCGAAAAGGCCGACGCGCCGGCGCGCACCCTATCGGGTGGCATGCGGCGCCGGCTGATGATGGCCAAGGCGATGGTGCATTCGCCGCCGGTCCTCGTGCTCGACGAGCCGACGGCGGGCGTCGATGTTGAGCTGCGTCTCCAGCTCTGGACGACCGTGCGCGAGCTCGCCGCTGCCGGCACCACCGTGCTGCTGACGACGCATTACCTCGAAGAGGCCGAGGAACTCTGTCGCATCATCGCGATCATCGACGAAGGGCGTCTTGTCGCTTGTGACGAAACGCAGGCGTTGGTGCGCAAGGTCGACGAGAAGAAGCTGAGTTTGGCGCTGATGGCGCCGGTGAACGCGCTGCCGCCGGCGCTCCAGGCTATGGGCCTGACGCTCGAGGCGCCCGATCGGGTGGTCTTTCACTACAAACCGAGCCGCGCCCATGTCGGCGAGGTGCTGGCGGCAGTCGCCGCCGCCGGACTTGCCATTCGCGACGTTTCGAGCGAGGAAACCGATCTTGAGGACATCTTCCTGCGCCTGACCCGGCCGGGAACGTCCGCGTGAATTTGTGCCTTGCCCGCATCGCGGCGTTGACGCTCGCGATGATCCTGGTTGGTTGCGCCGGAGTGCCGAACGTGCCGCCTCATGTTCCCGACATCGCCAAGCCCGCGCTCGACGGCGATTTCCTGCGCGCCGACGACGGCGTGAAGCTGCCGTTTTATTCGTGGTTGCCGGCGGGGCGGCCGCACGCCGTGGTGCTCTATGTTCACGGCTTCAACGACTATTCGCACGGCGGCGCCGAACCGGCAAAGGCGATGGAAGCCGACGGCATCGCCACCTTCGCTTACGACCAGCGCGGCTTCGGCCGTGCGCCCGATCGCGGTCGGTGGGCGGGCACCAAGCGCATAGCGCAGGACCTGGTCGAGGCGACGCATCTGCTGCGCGCGCGCTATCCGGGCGTGCCATTGTTCGTGTTCGGCGAGAGCATGGGCGGCGCCGTCGCGATCGTTGCCGCGACCGGCGCAGTCGGCACCGAAAAGCCGGTTGCCGACGGCTACATCCTGCTGGCGCCGGCGGTCTGGGGTCGTGCCGAGATGAATATTTTCGAGCGCAGCGCGCTGTGGCTCGCCGATACCTTCATGCCGGGCGCCACCTTCACCGGCTCGAGCCTGCACATCCAGGCATCCGACAATATCGAGATGCTGCGCGAGCTCGCGCGCGATCCGCTGTTCATCAAGGCGACGCGCGCCGATACTGTCGAAGGGCTGGTCAATTTGATGACGCTGGCGCAGACCGCGGCGCCCGAATTCAACGAGCGCGCCTTGATTCTCTATGGCGCGCACGACGAGTTGATTCCGACACGCGCGATGAAGCGCTTCATCGCCCGGCTGCCGAAGGTGCCGCCGGGCCGACGGCGCATCGCCTATTACCACGACGGCTATCACATGCTGACGCGCGACCTCGAAGCGGCCGTGGTCATCCGCGACATGGAAAGCTGGATGGCAGCGCCGGTGGCGCCGCTGCCGTCGGGTGCCGACCGGAACCGGCCGCCGGGTTTCGACGACCAAGCCTGGGACTGATCGGCGCCGGCAGCCGCCGGCTTAGGGATGCCGTTGCGGCTCGCCGCCCTGGCCGCCGCCTTGCGGTTGCGGCGCGG
>JBOHLR010000014.1:0-27428 GCA_050729555.1 Allostellaceae bacterium | reverse complement strand
GTCCGCACCAGATAGCGGGCGAAATCCGGCGAGATGCCTTTGCGCTCCATCAATTTGTGATAGAGCGACCAATAGTCGTTGTAACGCGGATCGCTGGTCGGATCGACCAGCTCGACGTCCTGGCCGAGCTTGATCCGCAGATTGAGACGTTCGATGCGCTTTTGCGCAACGTCGCGCCGCGCGATGATGATCGGCCGCGCAAGACCGTTGTCGACCACCTGCTGCACCGCGCGCAGGACGCGCTCGTCTTCGCCCTCGCCGTAGACGACGCGCTTCGGATCCCTGCGCGCATGCTCGAAGATCGGCCGCATCAGCAGGCCGGAGCGGAAGACGAACTCGTTGAGGCGGTCGCGGTAGGCCGCGAAATCGGCGATCGGGCGCGTCGCCACGCCGGAATCCATCGCCGCCTTGGCGACAGCCGGTGCGATCTCGACGATCAGGCGCGGATCGAACGGCTTCGGGATGATGTAATCGCGGCCGAAGGTCAGGATCGTCTCGCCGTAAGCGGCAGTGACGATGTCCGACGGCTCCGCCAGCGCCAGATCGGCCAGCGCATTGACGGCCGCCAGCTTCATCGCTTCGTTGATGCCGGTGGCGCCGACGTCGAGCGCGCCGCGGAAGATGAACGGAAAGCAGAGGACGTTGTTGACCTGATTCGGGTAATCGGTGCGGCCGGTGGCGATGATTGCGTCGGGCCGCACCGCCAGCGCCGTCTCGGGCAAAATCTCGGGCACCGGATTGGCGAGCGCCAGGATCAGTGGCTTGGGCGCCATCGCCTTGACCATGTCAGCGTTCAACACGTTGGGCGCCGACAGGCCGAGAAAAATATCCGCGCCGGCAATTACGTCAGCGAGCTTGCGCGCCTTGATGTCCTTGGCATAGCGCGCCTTGCGCGGGTCCATCTCTTCCTTGCGGCCCTTGTAGACGACGCCGTGCACGTCGGTGACGACAATGTTCTCGACCGGCAGGCCCATGTCGACGAGCAGATCAAGACAGGCGAGCGCGGCGGCGCCCGCGCCCGACGCGACCAGCTTCACCCGATCGAGCGACTTACCGACCAGCTTGAGGCCGTTGCGCACGGCGGCGCCAACGATGATCGCGGTGCCGTGCTGATCGTCATGAAAGACCGGGATCTTGAGCCGCTGACGCAGCTTTTCCTCGATGACGAAACACTCCGGCGCCTTGATGTCCTCGAGATTGATGCCGCCGAACGTCGGCTCGAGTGCGGCGATGACGTCGACGAGCTTGTCCGGATCGCGCTCATTGATCTCGATGTCGAAGACGTCGATGCCGGCGAATTTCTTGAACAGGACTGCCTTGCCTTCCATCACCGGCTTGGCGGCAAGCGGGCCGATCGTGCCGAGGCCCAAGACCGCCGTGCCGTTGGTGATGACCGCGACCAGATTGGCGCGCGCGGTCAGGGTCGACGCTTCGCGCGGATCGGCGACAATGGCCATGCATGCCGCGGCGACGCCCGGGGAATAGGCCAGCGACAGATCGTTCTGCGTCGACAGCGGCTTGGTCGCGACGATGGCGATTTTGCCGGGCGTCGGGTGACGATGATATTCGAGCGCCCCGTCGCGCAATTGATCGGCCATCGTCACTCCTCAGGATGCCGCGCGGATCGCGTCCCGGCCTTGTGGCCGGCTGTCAGTCCGCTGGCGGGACGGGAATGGTGCGGTCGAGAAGACTCGAACTTCCAAGGGGTTTCCCCCACTAGCACCTCAAGCTAGCGCGTCTACCAATTCCGCCACGACCGCGATAGGATTCGGCAAATGCCGCTAATGGCGCGGCTGATTACCAAATCCCCATGAGCATAGCAAGCGCGGCCCCCCAAACGGAAGCCATCGAATGGCGCAAGAACACGAAGCCGGTGCCTTATGACGAGGCCGTCAGCGTCATGGAGGCGCGCGTGCGCGAGATCCGTGCCGGCACGGCGCCCGAGCTGGTCTGGCTGCTCGAGCATTCGGCACTTTACACCGCCGGCACCAGCGCCCGCGACGACGACCTGGTAGACCCCCTGCTGCCGGTTCACCACACCGGCCGCGGCGGGCAATGGACTTATCACGGGCCGGGCCAGCGCATCGCCTATGTCATGCTCGATCTCAATCGCCGTGGCGGCGATTTACGCGCCTTCGTTCGGAGTCTGGAGGACTGGCTGATCCGGACGCTGGCCGGCTTCGGCGTGACCGGCGAACGCCGCAGCGGCCGGGTCGGCATCTGGGTCGCCGACAAGAATGGCGCCGAGAGCAAGATCGCGGCGATCGGCGTGCGCGTGCGGCGCGGCGTGAGCTATCACGGCTTGTCGCTCAACGTCGCACCCAACCTTGACCATTACCGGGGCATCGTGCCGTGCGGCGTGCACGAACACGGCGTTACGTCATTGGCGGAACTCGGCATCCATCCGCGCATGAGCGAGGTCGACGCCGCGCTCAAGGCGGGCTTCGCCGCTTCATTTCCCTGAACTATGATTGCAGCGAACCGGGGGCTCGGAACCGATGATAATCACGCGACGGAGAATTATTGCCGGACTAGGCGGCGGCGTCGTGATCGCGGCACAGCCGGCGTTCGCGCAGCTTGGCGTGCTCGGCGCCCCCGTGACGCTGGTCAATCGTGCGCTCGAGGACCGCAGCGCCGCCGACATCGCGAAGGACAACGAGATTGTCATCAAGGTCAATGCCGTGATGGCGGAAGACAAGACCATCAAGGCATCGACCGAAATCTACGAACAACGCCTGCTCGTCACCGGCCTGTTCGACGACCAGCCGACCTACGACAAGTTCGCACAAGGCGTGCGCGGCGTCGCGGGCGTCAAACAGCTTTACTGGCACGTCGTTTACATGAGCGACGCCGACCAAAAGGCGAACAAGAACGGGATCATCTCGTGGGCGCGGGCGCTGGAGATCAATTCCAAGGCCGAAGCGAAACTGGCGGTGGCCAAGGGTGTCGATCATCTCAATTACCGGCTGGCGACCGACGCGTTCGCGACGCTCTATGTTCTCGACCGAGCGCTGTCGGCGACCGAACATCGGTTGGTCGTTGCGGACCTGAAGGCGATTTCCGGCGTGCGGCAGGTGGTCGACTACATCGAAGTGCGGCCGAGAACCAAATGAATCGCTGGCTGCCTGCCATCTTGTTGATTGATCTTGTCGCGGCGCTGCCGGCGGCGGCGCAGCAGCCCATCGTCAGCCGGCCGCCAACGTCGCGCGCCGAAATCCACCTGACGTTCGCGCCGATCGTGAAAGAGGCGGCGCCCGCGGTCGTCAACGTCTACTCGCGCCGCGTCGTACAGACACGCACGCCGATCTTCAACGACGCGCTGATGCGGCGGTTCTTCGGCAACGCCTTTCCGCTCACCGTGCCGCGTCAACGCGTGCTCAACTCCCTCGGCTCCGGCGTAATCCTCGATCCGTCCGGACTGATCGTCACCAACGATCACGTGATCAAGGACGCACAGGAGATTTCCGTTGTGCTGAGCGACCGCCGCGAGTTTCCAGCCAAGATCCTGCTGGCGGACGAGCATCTCGACCTGGCGGTCCTCAAGATCGACGTGCCGGGCGAAAAGCTGCCGGTTCTGCCCATTGGCGATAGCGACAAGCTCGAGGTCGGCGATCTGGTGCTGGCGATCGGCAATCCGTTCGGCGTCGGCCAGACGGTGACCAGCGGCATCGTCTCGGGCCTGGCGCGCACCGGCACCGGCATTAACGAATTCGGCTCCTTCATCCAGACCGACGCGCCGATCAATCCGGGCAATTCCGGCGGCGCCCTGGTCGATATGGACGGCGCGTTGATCGGCATCAACACCGCGATCTTCTCGGAATCCGGCGGCTCGGTCGGCATCGGCTTCGCCATTCCGACCGGCCTGGTCCGGTCGGTCCTCTACGCGGTGCAGCACGGCGAGCACAACATGCAGCAACCGTGGCTCGGGCTCGAAGGCAAAGGCGTCAATGCCGACGAGGCGACCAAGCTCGGCCTGCCGCGGCCCGGCGGCGTCCTGGTCGACACCGTGACCGCCGGCGGTCCGGCGGCGAAGGCCGGCATCGGCGCCGGCGACGTCGTGCTCGCGGTCGACGGCCACGAGATCGAGGACCCCGAAGCATTGCGCTTCCGGCTGGCGACACATCACGTCGGCGGGAGCGTCGAATTCGCGCTCTGGCATGACGGCCATAAGCGTACCGTGACCGTGTCGTTGATCGCGCCGCCCGAGCAGCCGCCGCGCGACATCACGCTGCTCGAAGGCCGCGAGCCGCTGGCCGGCGCGTCGGTCGGCAATCTCAATCCGGCCTTCAACGACGAGTTGAACCTGCCGCAAACCCTGCGCGGCGTGGTCATCGCGGCGGTAACGCCGGGCAGCACGGCGGCGCAGCTGGGCTTGCGCCGCGGCGACATCCTGGCGAGCCTCGACCGCCGCGCGATCGACACCGTCGCACAACTGCGCGACCTGCTTGCCAACAGCGGGGCGCCTTGGGCCCTGGTTGTCGCCCGCGGCAACAAGAAGTTCTCGCTCGTCGTGCGATGAGCCTGTTCGAGCAGCAGGCCCCGCGCCCGCTGGCCGATCGGCTCCGGCCCCGCACGCTCGCCGAAATCGTCGGCCAGGATCATCTGCTCGCGTCCGACGCGCCGCTCGGCCGCATGGTCGCCGCGCGGCGGCTGGCATCGATGATCCTGTGGGGGCCGCCGGGCTGCGGCAAGACGACGGTCGCGCGCATCCTCGCCGACGCGACCGACATGCACTTCGAGCCGTTATCGGCCGTGTTTTCGGGCGTCGCCGATTTGCGCAAGCTGTTCGATGCGGCGAAGCAGCGCCGGAGCGTCGGCCAAGGCACGCTGCTCTTTGTCGATGAGATCCATCGTTTCAATCGCGCGCAACAAGACGGCTTTCTGCCCTACGTCGAGACCGGCACGGTGACGTTGATCGGTGCGACGACAGAAAATCCGTCGTTCGAACTCAATGGCGCGTTGTTGTCGCGGTGCCAGGTTTTCGTGCTCCGGCGCCTCGACGATGCCGCGCTGGAAACCCTGCTGGTTCGCGCCGAAACCGCGCTCGGCCGCACGCTGCCCGTCGACGCGGCCGCACGTCAGACGCTCAAGGCGATGGCCGACGGCGACGGACGTTACGCCCTCAACATCGCCGAGGAGATCGCCGCGCTGCCCGAAGGGACGACGCTCGACACCGAAGGATTGATGGCGGCGGTGCAGCGGCGGGCGCCGCTCTACGACAAGGCGCAGGAAGGGCACTACAACCTGATCAGCGCCTTGCACAAATCGGTGCGCGGCTCGGACGTGGACGCGTCGCTCTATTGGCTGGCGCGCATGCTGGTCGGCGGCGAACATCCGATCTATATCGCGCGACGGCTGGTGCGCATGGCGGTCGAAGACGTCGGCATGGCCGAGCCCGGCGCGTTGCCGCAGGCGATTGCCGCCTGGGAGACCTATGACCGGCTCGGCTCGCCCGAGGGTGAATTGGCGCTGGCCCAGGCGGTGATTTTCCTCGCCACCGCGCCGAAGTCGAACGCCGGCTATGTCGCCTTCGGCAACGCGATCCGCGCCGCGAAAGAGACCGGATCGCTGACGCCGCCGATGCACGCCGTCAACGCACCGACGCGCCTGATGCGCGATCTCGGTTACAGCAGCGGCTACGTCTACGACCCGGATACGCCGGAAGGATTTTCCGGCCTCGACTATTTTCCCGAAAGCATGGGCCGCCGCGAATTCTATCGGCCAGTCGAAGCCGGCTTCGAGCGCGAGATCCGCAAGCGGCTCGACTATTGGCGAAAGCTGCGCAGCGAACGCGCCGGCGCGCCGGCCCGGGATCGACCCAAAAAGTAACCAAGCCGCCGCGGGAACGCCGGGCCGATCGCTTGCCTATAAAGAACCGACAAAAACAACTGATCTGGAGTCCCGGCATGCTGAATTCCCAGCTTTTCCGCGCCGCTTTGGTGGTCGCGCTGATCATGGCCACGAGCCCGCTGGCAAGCGCCGCCGAGATCATCGTCAACCTCGCTCCGCCTGCGCCCGTCGTCGAAACCGCGCCGCCGGTACCGGTCGCGCCCGGCTATTGGGTATGGCGCCCGGGATTCTGGCGCTGGGACGGCAGGCAGTATGTCTGGGTCCGCGGCCGTTACGTGCATCCGCCTTATTATGGGGCGGTCTGGGTGCCGGGCCACTGGGATGCCCGGCCGCGCGGCTGGGTCTGGGTTCCCGGCCACTGGCGGCGCGCCTGATTAGCTAGCGGCCGGACGGCCGCCGCCGCTAAATTGCGGCGCATGGGACAGGTGCAATCGATCGCGGTCGCCGCCGCCGACGCCGAAATCCGGCTCGACCGCTGGTTCAAGCGGCACTTTCCCGACCTGTCGCACGGCAAGCTCGAACAGCTGTTGCGCACCGGCCAGATTCGGCTCAACGGAAAGCGCGCCGCAGCGCGCGACCGCGTCACCGCCGGCCAGATCGTCCGCGTGCCGCCGCTGCCGGCGGCAGGCCCGCGGTCGGCCGCGCCGCGCGCGGCAGAACCGAGCGCGCGCGACGCCAAGATGATCCAGGCGCGCGTGCTCCACCACGACGACGACGTCATCATCATCGACAAGCCGCAAGGCCTGGCCGTTCAAGGCGGCACCAAGACGGGCCGTCATCTCGACGGCTTGCTCGATACGCTCCGTTTCGGCGCCGAGGAACGGCCGCGGCTGGTCCATCGGCTCGACAAGGATACCAGTGGCGTCTTGGTGTTGGCACGGCACGCCCGCGCGGCCGCCAAGCTCGCGGAAGCGTTTCGCGACAAGGCAGCCCGCAAGATTTATTGGGCCGCGGTCGTCGGCCTGCCCGAGGCGCAGCAGGGCCGCATCGACCGGCGGCTGGCGAAACTGCCCGGCCGGCTCGGCGAGCGTGTGGTGCCCGACGACGACGGCAAACGCGCCATCACCTATTACCGCACCGTCGCGCACGCCGGCGACCGCCTCGCCTGGGTCGCGCTCGAACCGGTGACCGGCCGCACCCATCAGCTGCGCGCGCATTGCGCCGCGCTCGGCACGCCGATCCTCGGCGACGGCAAATATGGCGGCGCGGCGACGCACGTGCCCGGCGTGCCCGGCAACCGGCGTGTCCACCTGCACGCGCGCGCGTTGGCCATTCCGCACCCGGCCGGCGGCATGCTCATCGTCATGGCACCGCTGCCGCCGCATATGCGCGAGACCTGGGACTTTTTCGGTTTCGAAGACGGCCAGGAGCGCGACGTCTTCGCCGACCTCGCGCCCGAGAAGGCTCGCGGCGACCGATGAAACGGTTCTTCAAGACCGCCGCGGTCGGCGAAACGGCCGGCGGTTACACCGTGTTGCTCGACGGCAAGCCGATGCGCACGCCGGCCAAGGCGCCCCTAGCGGTGCGCAGCAAAAAGCTGGCCGAGGCCATCGCCGCCGAATGGCAGGCGCAAGGCGAGACGATCAAGCCGTCGGCGCTGACGCTGACGCGACTGACCGGCACCGCTATCGATCTCGTCGCCCAGCGACGTGAAATAGTCGTCGGTGAGATCGCCAAATATGCGGCGACAGACCTCGTTTGCTATCGTGCGGATACGCCGTCCGAGCTTGCCACTCGCCAACACCGCGCCTGGCAGCCGCACCTTGACTGGGCCGGCACGCGCTACGCGCCACTGAGGGTAACGTCAGGCATCGCACCGGTGACGCAGGCGCCGGAATCCGTCGCCGCGTATCGCGACGCCGTCGCCGCTTACGACGATATGATGTTGACGGCGCTCCATCTGGCGACCACGACGCTCGGCTCATTGGTGCTCGCGCTTGCGCTGATCGAAGGGCGGATCGCGGCCGACGAGGCGTTCGCGGCGGCGGAGCTCGACCAGAGCTTCCAGATCGAGCGGTGGGGCGAGGACGCCGAGGCAATGGCGCACCGCGCCACCGTGCGCGACGACATCGGTATCGCCGCCCGTTTCGCCGCGCTTCACCGCGCCGCATAAACAGGCCAAACTGTCCGCCGGACGCCCAGGGGGAGCCGATGCGGGACATATTGCGGCGGTTGGAAGAAAAGCGCGAAGCCGCGCGCAAAGGCGGCGGCGACAAGCGCATCGCGCAGCAGCATCAGAAGGGCAAGCTCACCGCCCGCGAACGCCTCGACCTGTTGTTCGATCGCGACACGTTCGAGGAATGGGACATGTTCGTCGAGCACCGCTCGACCGATTTCGGCATGGAGCAGCAGAAGATTCCGGGCGACGGCGTCGTCACCGGCCACGGCCTGATCAACGGCCGCCGCGTTTTCGCCTTCAGCCAGGATTTCACGGTTTTCGGCGGCTCGCTGTCCGAGGCGCATGCCGAGAAAATCTGCAAGATCATGGATCAGGCGGTGCGCGTCGGTGCGCCGGTCATCGGGCTCAATGATTCAGGCGGTGCCCGCATCCAGGAAGGCGTCGCTTCGTTGGCCGGCTATGCCGAGGTGTTCCAGCGCAACGTGCTCGCCTCGGGCGTGGTGCCGCAGATTTCGGTGGTGATGGGCCCGTGCGCCGGCGGCGCTGTCTATTCGCCGGCAATGACCGACTTCATCTTCATGGTGCGCGACAGCTCGTACATGTTCGTCACCGGGCCCGACGTGCTCAAGACCGTGACGCACGAGAGCGTAACGCACGAAGAGCTCGGCGGCGCGCACACGCACACGACCAAATCGGGCGTCGCCGACCTGGCCTTCGGCACCGACGCCGAGGCACTGCTGCAGGTGCGGCGGTTCCTCGATTTCCTGCCGGCGTCCAACCGCGAGGCGCCGCCGGTGCGGCCGACCAGAGATTCCGCCGATCGGGTCGAGAACTCTCTCGACACGCTCGTGCCGGCCAATCCGAACAAGCCCTACGACATCAAGGAGTTGATCGAGAAAGTCGCCGACGAAGGCGAATTCTTCGAGTTGCAACCCGATTTCGCGAAGAACATCGTCGTCGGCTTCGCGCGCTTCGAAGGCCATCCGGTCGGCATCGTCGCCAACCAGCCGATGGTGCTGGCCGGCTGCCTCGACATCGATTCGTCGCGCAAGGCGGCGCGCTTCGTGCGTTTCTGCGACTGCTTCAACCTGCCGATCGTCACCTTCGTCGACGTGCCCGGCTTTCTGCCCGGAACCGCGCAGGAGTATGGCGGCATCATCACGCACGGCGCCAAGCTGCTGTTTGCCTTCGCGCAGGCGACGGTGCCGAAGCTGACGCTGATCACGCGCAAGGCCTATGGCGGCGCCTACGACGTGATGAGCTCCAAGCATTTGCGGGGCGACGTCAACTATGCCTGGCCGTCGGCGGAAATCGCGGTGATGGGACCCAAAGGCGCGGTCGAGATCATCTTCCGCGGCGACCTCAAGGACGCGAAGAAGATCGAGCGCCGCGCCGAGGAATACCGCGCGAAATTCGCCAACCTCTTCGTCGCCGGATCGCGCGGCTTCATCGATGACGTAATCATGCCGCATTCGACGCGGCGGCGGCTGTGCCGCTCGCTCGCCATGCTGCGCGGCAAGCAGATGGAAAACCCGTGGAAGAAGCACGACAACATCCCGCTCTGACGTGCCGCCATTCAAAAAATTCCTGATCGCCAATCGCGGCGAGATCGCCTGCCGGATCATGCGGACGGCGAAACGGCTGGGCATCGCGACCGTCGCAGTCTATAGCGAGGCCGACGCCGACGCGCGGCATGTGCGCGAAGCCGACGAAGCAGTCGCCATCGGGCCGGCGCCGTCGGCGCAAAGCTATCTCGACGTCAAGAAGATCGTCGCCGCCTGCCGTAAAAGCGGCGCCGAGGCCGTGCATCCGGGGTACGGATTCCTGTCCGAGAATCCGGCGCTGCCGCACGCCCTGGCCAAGGCGGGAATCACCTTCATCGGTCCCGATCCCGCCGCGATGGCGGCGATGGGCGACAAGATCGCGGCCAAGCGGATCGCAGTCAAAGCCGGTGTACCGACCGTGCCCGGCGAGCTCGGCGTGATCAAGGACGCCAAAGCCGCCGTCGCGGTGGCGCGCCGGATCAAATATCCGGTGATGCTCAAGGCGGCGGCCGGCGGCGGCGGCAAAGGCATGCGCATTGCCACCACCGACGCCGAGTTGACCGAGGCGTTCCAGCGCGCCACCGGCGAGGCCAAGACCGCGTTCGGCGACGCGCGGCTGTTCCTGGAAAAATACATCGAAGAACCGCGCCACATCGAAATCCAGGTGCTGGGCGACCGCCGCGGCAATGTGGTGCACCTGTTCGAGCGCGAATGCTCGATCCAACGCCGCCACCAAAAGGTGATCGAGGAAGCGCCGAGCCCGTTCCTCGACGCCAAGACGCGCACGCGCATGGGCGCCGCCGCCGTGGCGCTCGCCAAGGCGGCGAAATACAGCTCGGCGGGCACGGTCGAATTCATCGTCGACAGGAAGCGTAACTTTTATTTCCTCGAGATGAACACGCGGCTCCAGGTCGAGCATCCCGTGACCGAGCTGGTGACCGGCCTCGATCTGGTCGAGTTGATGATCCGCATCGCCGGCGGCGAAAAGCTGCCGTTCGCGCAAAAGGACTTGAAGCTCTCGGGCTCGGCGATCGAAGCGCGCGTCTATGCCGAGGACCCACGCCGTGGCTTCCTGCCCTCCGCCGGACGGCTGGTGCGCTATGTCGAGCCGGCGGGCGACGGCGTCCGCGTCGATGGCGGCGTCTATGAAGGCGCCGAAATCCCGATCTTCTACGATCCGATGATCGCCAAGGTCGTCGCCCATGCGCCGCGCCGCGACACCGCGGCGACGCGCCTTGCCCAGGCGCTCGACGGCTTTGTCGTCGGCGGCATCGCGCACAACGTCGATTTCCTGGCCGCGATCCTGCGCCGCCCGCGGTTCCGCGCCGGCAAGCTATCGACCGATTTCATCGCCCGTGAATTTCCCGCCGGATTCGACGGCGCCAAGCCGGATCGCGCCGAATCCGAATTGGCCGCGCTCGCCGCGGCGGCGGCACAAACCCTGGCGATGCCTGATCCGGCGCCGCAATCGCTCTGCGTGATAATCGGCCGCAACGATTACCCGGTCGTCGTCCGGCGCCTGACCGATGGCGTCGCGCTGACGCGCAAGCGCCGTCAGCAAATGCTGCGCACCGAATGGCAACCGGGCCAGCCGGCCATGCACATTCGCATCGGCAAGAGCGCGGCGACGTTCCGGATCGAACGTCGCGGGCTGCTCTGGCGTCTGGCGCGCGGCGGCGCGGCGTTCGAGGCCATGGTGGTGCCGTGCCACGCTACCGCACTGTTGCGCCGCCTTAAGCCGAAGCCGCCGGCAAAGCAATCGCGCCACCTGTTGTCGCCGATGCCCGGTCTGCTGGTCTCGGTCGCCGTTGCAGCCGGCCAGGAGGTCAAAGCCGGCGAGCCGCTGGCCGTGGTCGAGGCGATGAAGATGGAAAACGTGCTGCGCGCCGAGCGCGACGGCCGCGTTGCGCGCATCGCCGCCAAGCCGGGCGACAGCCTGGCGGTCGATCAGCTCATTCTCGAATTCGAATGATTTTGCGACAGCGGCCGGCGTGGACAGCGGCGGTGCCCGTGAATAGATTGCCGCCATGCGCGCTGCCGTGACCGCGTTGCGCCTGTCGATTGTGGGACGCGTCCAGGGCGTGGGCTTTCGCGCGTGGGCCGTAGACGAGGCGATGCGGCGCAACCTGCGCGGCTGGGTGCGCAATCGCCGCGACGGCAGCGTCGAAGCATTGATCATCGGTCAACCGGATGCCGTCGCCGCAATGGTGACCGCATGCCGCCGTGGTCCGCCCATGGCCCATGTCGACGCCGTGCACCAAAACGTGGCCGACGACGACGGCTCGGCCGGCTTTTTCGAACGCGCGGCGGATTGAGCCATGGCGCGGGGGCACGCAGCGCTCAGCCTGTTGCCGACGCGGCGGCTCGGCCCGCTGTTCTGGGCGCTGTTCGCTGGCGCGATGAACGACAATCTGCTGAAGAACGCCTACGTGATTCTGGTCGCCTATCGCGAGGCGCAGTCGGGCCAGGCGACCGAGATCATCGTCACCATCGCCACGGCGGTTTTCATCCTGCCGTATTTCCTGTTCTCGGCGCTCGCCGGCGAAATCGCCGACAAATACGAAAAATCGTGGCTGCTGCGGCAGACCAAGCTCGCCGAAATCGGCGTCGTCACGCTGGGCGCGCTATCGCTGCTGGGCGACAACATCGTCTTCCAGCTCGGCGTGCTGTTCCTGCTTGGCGTGCAAGCCACCGTCTTCGGACCGGTGAAATACGCGGTGCTGCCGGAATTGATGCCTGAAACCGAGCTGCTGGCTGCGAACGCCCTAGTCGATGCCGGCACGTTTCTCGCCATTCTGATCGGCACCATCGTCGGCGGATTGCTGATCCTGGTGCCCGGTGGCCGCTTTGCGACCGGCGGCGCGCTGCTGGCGCTGGCGCTCTTCGGATATGGCATGAGCTGGCTCATTCCGGCGACGGGCAAGGCACTGGGTACCGTGCGTCTGCGCATCAATATCCTGGCGTCAAGCTGGCAGGTCGCCGGCCAGGCACACCAACGGCCGGAGGTGTGGCGTGCCGTGCTGGGCATCTCGTGGTTCTGGCTGGTCGGCGCCGCGCTGATCTCGCAATTCCCCAACTATGCCAAGGAATATCTCGGCGCCAACAACCATGTGGTGACGTTATTCCTGGCGCTCAATTCGATCGGCGTCGGCTGCGGCTCGCTCGCAGCCAACCGCATCCTGCGCGGCGCGATCAGCGCCCGGCTGGTGCCGTGGAGCGCGCTGGCGATGGGGATTTTCACCTTCGACCTGTGGCTGGCCAGCCCGGCGCCGCAAACGGCGACTGCGACCGCCTTGACCGGCATCGCGGCTTTCCTGGCAAGCCCCGGCAACTGGCGGATCGTCGGCGATCTCGTCGGCGTCGCGCTGTCGGCGGGCATCTTCGCCGTGCCGCTTTACGCCATCATGCAGGCGCGCAGCGCCGAAAGCGAACGCGCGCGCGTCGTCGCCGGCAACAACATCCTCAATGCGCTGTTCATCGTCGTCGCCGGCGGCGGTTCGGCGGTCATGCTGAAGCTCGGCAGCGGCGTGCCGGCGATCTTTCTGGTGCTGGGCGTGACCAATGCGGCCCTGGCGGCCGCGTTGGCACTCAGGCGGCCGGCGCTTCTTCGGCTTCGGTCTCGCTCGCGCTGACCACCGGGCCGGAATCCTGGCCCTTGGCCGCGACGTCGCGATCGACCAGCTCGATGACCGCCATCGCGGCGGCGTCGCCGTGGCGGAAGCCGGCCTTGAGGACGCGACAATAGCCGCCGGCGCGCGTCTTGTAGCGCTCGGCCAGCGTCGTCATCACCTTGTCGGCGATCTTGGCATCCTGTAGGGCGGCCAAGACTTGGCGCCGCGCATGCAGGCCGCCACGCTTGCCGAGCGTGATGAGCTTCTCGACGACCGGCCGCAGGTCCTTCGCCTTGGGCAGCGTGGTGGTGATCTGCTCGTGCTTCAGCAGCGCATGGGCCATATTATCGAACATGGCCTTGCGGTGGGCGGACTTGCGGCTGAAGCTGCGGCCGCGGAGACGATGGCGCATGGTCAGTACGGCTCCTCGAGACGCTTTGCCAGTTCCTCGATGTTCTCAGGCGGCCAGTTCGGGATCTCCATGCCGAGATGGAGCCCCATCTGCGCCAGCACCTCTTTGATCTCGTTCAGCGATTTGCGGCCGAAATTCGGCGTCCGCAGCATGTCGGCTTCGGTCTTCTGTACCAGGTCGCCGATATAGACGATGTTGTCGTTCTTGAGGCAGTTGGCCGAGCGCACCGAGAGCTCGAGCTCGTCGACCTTGCGCAGCAGGTTCTTGTTGAACGGCAGCTCGGACGGACGCTCCTCGGCGCTGGCCGCGCGCGGCTCCTCGAAGTTGATGAAGAGCTGGAGCTGGTCCTGCAGGATGCGGGCGGCGAGCGCGACCGAATCCTCGGGCGTCACCGCGCCGTTGGTCTCGATCCGCATCGACAGCTTGTCGTAGTCGGTCACTTGGCCGACGCGGGTGTTCTCGACCTTGTAGCTGACCTTTCTCACCGGGCTGAACAGCGCGTCGACCGGAATGAGGCCGATCGGCGCGTCTTCGGGCCGGTTCTGGCTCGCCGGCACATAGCCCTTGCCGGTTTCGACGGTAAACTCGATCGAAATCTTGGCGCCGCTATCGAGCGTGCAGATGAGATGGTCGGGATTCATCAGCTCGATGTCATGACCGAGCTCGATCATGCTGGCGCGCACCTCGCCGGGGCCGCCGGCGCGCAGCCGCATGCGCTTCGGCCCTTCGCCGTGCATGCGCAGGGCGATGCCCTTGATGTTGAGCACGATGTCGGTGACATCCTCGAGCACGCCGGGCAGCGACGAGAATTCGTGCAGCACGCCTTCGATCTGTATCGAAGTGATAGCCGCGCCCTGGAGCGACGAGAGCAGCACGCGCCGGATCGCGTTGCCGAGGGTGAGTCCGAAGCCGCGTTCGAGAGGTTCGGCGACGACGGTTGCCGTCCGGGCGGGATCGTCGCCCGCCTCGATCGCGAGCTGTTTCGGTTTGATGAGAGCTTGCCAGTTCTTTTGGATCACGAGTCTTTCCTTTGCCTTTGCGGACGAGCCGCCTTGGGCCATTGCCTGCGAGCGCGCCGGCGGTCCACCACGGACCGAGGCAGCGCCGTTCCCTTAAAACTCCTCGTTAAACACGCCGCCGCTTGGGCGGACGGCATCCGTTGTGCGGTATGGTCGTAACGTCGCGAATCGAGGTGACGGTGAAGCCGACGGCTTGCAACGCGCGCAGCGCCGATTCACGGCCCGAGCCCGGTCCCTTGACCTCGATCTCGAGCGTGCGCATGCCGTGATCCATCGCCTTGCGGCCGGCGTCTTCGGCGGCAACCTGCGCCGCATAGGGCGTCGATTTGCGCGAGCCCTTGAAGCCCATCGTGCCGGACGACGACCAGGCGATCGTGTTGCCCTGCGCGTCGGTGATGGTGATCATCGTGTTGTTGAAGGTGGCGTTGACGTGCGCCACACCGGCCGTGATGTTCTTGCGCTCGCGCCGACGGATGCGCGACGCGCCCGGCGCGCCGGCTGCGGCGCCGGTTCCGGTTGCGGCCGCGCCGGCCTTTTCCGCGGGAGCTGCAGGAGGTTTCGCCATGATCGATTCCGTTCCTTTTATCCTTTAGCCGGCGCGATCTTCTTGCCAGCAATCGACTTGGCGGGGCCCTTGCGCGTGCGGGCGTTGGTGTGCGTGCGCTGGCCGCGGACCGGCAGACCCTTGCGATGGCGTAGACCGCGATAGCAGCCGAGATCCATCAGGCGCTTGATGTTCTGCGCCACGTTGCGGCGCAGATCGCCTTCGACGGTATAGTTCTTATCGATCAACTCGCGGATGCGGAGAATCTCGCCGTCGGTCAACTCGTGCACGCGCCGCGCCGGCGGAATGGCCAATTCCTTGCATATCTTCTCAGCCGTCGTGCGTCCGATGCCATGGATGTACATCAATCCAATGGGGACGCGTTTTTGACTCGGAATGTTGACGCCGGCAATGCGCGCCACTGCGCTTCTCCGTTCAGCTCGCGATGTTGGACACGACCCAGCCCCGCACCAGGCCGAGGGCGCGGATTATAGGAATCCGAGCCTCAAAGTCAACCATTCGGGGCGGCTCCCGGGCTTTCTAAAACCGTTTCAATCTGGGCGGCGACCCGATCGATCGGCGCCATGCCGTCGACCGTCCGCAGCACGCCTTTGGCCCGGTAATAGGGCAGAATCGGCGCGGTGAGCTCGCGATAGGTGTTGAGCCGGGCCTTGACGGTTTCCGGCCGGTCGTCGGCCCTTCGGACGAACTCGCGGGCGCCGCAGGCGTCGCAGACCCCTTCCTGGCGCGGCTGGTGGTGGCGGTCGTGATAGGACGCCCCGCATTTCGCGCAGGAAAACCGGCCGGCGATGCGACCGATCAGCGCGGCCTCGTCGACCTTCATCTCGATGACGCGGTCGAGCTTCAACCCCTTGCGCGCCAGCATGGCGTCGAGCGCCTCGGCCTGCGGCTGGGTGCGGGGGAAGCCGTCGAGGATGAAGCCTTTGCCCTTCGGCAGCCGATCGATGCGCGCGGCGATGAGGTCGACCATGATCTCGTCCGAGACCAGCTGGCCGGAATCCATGATCGCCTGAACTTTCTTGCCGAGCGGCGTGCCCGAGGCGCGCTCGGCCCGCAGCATGTCCCCGGTCGAAAGCTGAACCAGGCCGTGACGTTCTTCGAGACGTTTGGCCTGAGTCCCTTTGCCGGCGCCCGGTGGCCCCAGCAGGATCAGGTTCACCGCGTACCCCCGCGCAGCTTCGCCTTCTTGATCAGGCCTTCGTATTGATGCGCCAGCAGGTGCGAATGGATCTGGGCGACCGTATCCATCGTCACGCTGACGACGATCATCAGGCTGGTGCCGCCGAAATAGAACGGCACCGAGTACTCCGAGCGCAGGAATTCCGGAAGCACGCAGACGCCAGCGAGATAGAGCGCGCCGACCACGGTCAGCCGGCTCAGGACGTAGTCGAGATATTCGGCGGTGTTGTTACCCGGCCGGATACCCGGGATGAAACCGCCATACTTACGCAGATTGTCCGCCGTCTCCGTCGGATTGAAGACGATCGCGGTGTAGAAGAAGGTAAAGAACAGGATCAAAGCGGCGTAGAGCACGAGATAGAGCGGATGGCCCGGCCCGAGATAGGCCGCCACTTCGGCGAGGACGCCAGTCTGGTTGCTGCCGAAGCTCACCACCGTGACGGGCAGCAGCAGCAGCGACGATGCGAAAATCGGCGGGATCACGCCCGAGGTGTTGAGCTTCAGCGGCAGGTGCGAGGCCTCGCCACCGAACATCTTATTGCCGACCTGGCGCTTCGGATATTGCACCAGGATGCGCCGATGGGCACGCTCCATGAAGACAATGAAGGTGATGACCGCAACTGCGCCGACCAGCACCACCATGATGAAGACGGTCGACAATGCGCCGGTGCGGCCGAGTTCCAGCAGCGCCGCGAGAGCGGATGGCATGCGCGCGATGATGCCGGCCATGATGATGAGCGAGATGCCGTTGCCGATGCCGCGGGCGGTGATCTGCTCGCCGAGCCACATCAGGAAGACGGTACCGCCGGTCATCGTCACCACGGCGGTCAGAAGGAAGAACGGGCCCGGATGAATGACGGCGGCGCCGGAGCTGCTGTGCAGACCTTCGATGCCGACCGCGATGCCATAGGACTGGATCGCCGCCAGGAACACGGTACCGATACGCGTATACTGGTTGATCTTCTTGCGGCCGAGCTCGCCTTCCTTCTTCAAGGCCTCGAGCTGCGGCGACACCGCCTGCATCAGCTGAATGATGATCGATGCCGAGATGTACGGCATGATGTTGAGCGCGAAGATCGTCATGCGCCCGAGCGCGCCGCCCGAGAACATGTCGACCATGCCGAGGAGACCGCCGGAATGGCTCTGGAACACGTCGGCGAAGACCTGGGGGTCAACGCCGGGCAGCGGGATATAGGTGCCGAGCCGATAGATGACCAGCGCGCCGAGCGTGAACCAGATGCGGTTCTTGAGATCGGTGGCCTTGGCGAAGGCGCCGAGATTGAGACTGGCGGCAAGCTGCTCGGCGGCGGAAGCCATGGCGGTTTAGCCCTGCTGAGGTTGCGTCGCCGCCGGCGCCTTTGCCTTGACGGCGGGAAGAACGACCTTGCCCCCCAGCTTCTCGACCGCGGCGACCGCGGCCTTTGACGCACCGGCGACTTCGAGGGTCAACGGCGCCTTCAATTCGCCTTTGGCCAACAGCTTCACGCCGTCCCAGGTCCGGCGCAGCACGCCCGCCTTGACCAGATCCTCGGCCTTCACCGTCGCGCCCGATTGCAGCACGCCCCGATCGAGCGCGCGCTGCAGGCCGCCGAGATTGATCACGGCGTAGCGCTTGCGGAAATCCTCACGGTTGAAGCCGCGCTTGGGCAGCCGGCGATGCAGCGGCGTCTGGCCGCCTTCGAAGCCGTTGAGGGCAACGCCGGTGCGCGCGGTCTGGCCCTTGCCGCCGCGGGCGCTGGTCTTGCCCTTGCCCGAGCCGATGCCGCGGCCGCGCCGCTTGGCGCGGTAATGTGCTCCGCGGTTGTCCTTGATCTCGTTGAGTTTCATGGTGCGTTCACCCGATTATCGCAAAACGTGGGCCGATCCCGCAATTGCGCCTTTACGACGCCGCTTCGACGCGCAGCAGGTGCTTCACGCGCTCGATCATGCCGCGCACCGCGGGCGTATCGACGAGGACACGCGAGCGGTGGCGCTTGTTGAGGCCCAGCCCCTTGAGGGTCGCCAGCGCCCAGTCCGGCCGGCCGATCGGGCTGCCAATCTGGACGATGCGGATGTTCTTGCCGCCCGCCCGAACCGCGCCCTTTTTGCTCGGCCGCTTCGCCTTGGATTGCTCGACCATGCGCTACTCGCGCGCCTCGGCGGCCGCGGCGGCGCCTTTGCCCAGGATTTCGCTGACCTTCTTGCCGCGTCGCTGCGCGACGGTGCGCGGGCTGACGGAATGGGTCAGGGCGCTGAAGGTCGCCTTGATCATGTTGTGCGGATTGGAGGTGCCGACCGATTTCGCGACCACGTCCTGCACCCCGAGCGCCTCGAAGATGGCGCGCATCGGACCGCCGGCGATGATGCCGGTGCCCGGCTTAGCAGCCCGCAGAACGACGACACCCGCACCAAAGTGCCCGACGATGTCGTGATGGAGCGTCCGGCCTTCGCGCAACGGAATGCGCACCAACGCGCGGCGCGCCTGCTCGGTCGCTTTGCGGATCGCTTCCGGCACTTCGCGCGCCTTGCCCGAGCCGTAGCCAACGCGGCCCTTGCGGTCGCCGACGATGACGAGTGCGGCGAAGCCGAAACGCCGACCGCCCTTCACCACCTTGGCGACACGGTTGATGCCAACCAGTTTCTCGATGAATTCGCCTTCGCCCGCGCCTTCATTTTCGCGGCCGCGTTGGCGGCGTTCGCGCGGCGGACGATCGCCAGCGCCTTCGCGACGAGGCGGACCGCCGGCTGTATGCGATCCAGGCGGGCCGCCAGCGGTGCGTGATCCAGGTGTGCGTGCCATGTTGCTTTCTTCCTAGAACTGCAAGCCGCCCTCGCGGGCGGCGTCGGCCAGGGCCTTGACCCGGCCATGGAACAGGTAGCCGCCGCGATCGAAGACGACGGCGGTGACGCCGGCGGCCTTGGCGCGCTCGGCGAGAAGCTTGCCGACGGCGGTCGCCGCGTCCTTGTTGGTGGTCTTGGCGCCTTCCTTGAACGCCTTGTCGAGGCTCGACGCGGCAGCGAGCGTGCAACCGCTCAAATCGTCGATCACCTGCGCATAGATGTGCTTCGACGAACGGAACACGGTCAGCCGCGGCCGGCGCTGCGTCGTGCGGCTGATGCGATAGCGGACGCGCTGCTGGCGGCGGTTGAACAGATCGACGATTTTGCTGGTCATCGGCACACCTATTTCTTCTTCCCTTCCTTGCGCCGGACGGTCTCCGTGGCGTAGCGGATGCCCTTGCCCTTATAGGGTTCCGGCCGGCGGAAAGCGCGGATGACGGCGGCCACCTGGCCGACGCGCTGACGATCGGCACCGGTGATCGCGATGCTGGTCGGCTTTTCGGCGGTGATCTTGACGTCGGCCGGGATCGGGAAGGTCACCTCGTGGCTGAATCCCAACTGCAGCACTAGGTTCTTGCCCTGCACCGCAGCGCGATAACCGACGCCCTCGATCTCGAGATTCTGCGTGAAGCCGCGCGACACGCCGGCGACCATGTTGTTGGTGAGCGCCCGCATCGTGCCCCAATGCATGCGGGCCCGCTTCGTCTCGGTCTTGGGCTCGAACGACACCTTGCCGTCCTTCACCGTGGCGTTGACCTCGGCGGACAGCGGGATCGTGAGATTACCGAGCTTGCCCTTGGCGGTGAGCTTGCCGCCGGACACCTCGACCGTCACCCCTTGCGGGATCGCCACCGGATAGCGGCCAATGCGCGACATCGACGATGCGCTCCTTAGAACACGCGGCAGAGGACTTCGCCGCCGAGATTGGCGGCGCGAGCCTCGTTGTCCGACATGACGCCCTTGGGCGTCGACAAAATCGAAATGCCCAGGCCGTTATAGACCCGCGGCAGGTCCGAGATACGCGAGTAGACGCGCCGGCCCGGCTTGGAAATGCGGGTGATCTCGCGGATCACCGGCTCGCCATCGACGTATTTGAGCTCGATCGTAAGCTCGGCCACGCCGGGGCGGACTTCCGCGCGCGAATAACCGCGGATGTAGCCTTCGCGCTGCAGCACTTCAAGCACGTTGGCGCGGATCTTCGACGCCGGCGATTGCACCGTCGCTTTGCGCGCCTGCTGGGCGTTGCGGATGCGCGTGAGCAAATCGCCGAGAGGATCGGTCATCATACCGTCTGCTCCCTTACCAGCTCGACTTGACCATGCCGGGGACCTGTCCGGCGGAGGCCAACTGACGCAGCGCGATGCGCGACAGCTTGAATTTGCGGTAGTAGCCGCGCGGGCGGCCGGTCAACTCGCAACGATTGTGGATACGCACCGCCGACGAGTTGCGCGGCAATTCGGAAAGTTTGAGCCGCGCCGCGAAACGCTCTTCCGGCGTCAGCGACATATCGTTCGCGATCGCCTTGAGCTTCGCGCGCTTGGCAGCGAACTGCTTCACCATCCTTTCGCGCTTGCGGTTGCGCCATATGGAACTGGTTTTCGCCATATCGCTGTCCTCAGTTGACGAAAGGCATCTGGAAGCCACGCAGGAGCGCCTTGGCTTCCTTGTCGGTCTTCGCCGTGGTGACGATGATGATGTCCATGCCGCGCACCGCGTCGACCTGGTCGTAATTGATCTCCGGGAACACGAGCTGTTCCTTGAGGCCGAGCGCGTAATTGCCGCGGCCATCGAAGCTCTTGCCCGAAAGACCGCGGAAGTCGCGCACGCGCGGCAGCGCGACGTTCACCAGCCGGTCGAGGAACTCGTACATCTGATCGCGCCGTAGCGTCACCTTGGCGCCGATCGGCAGGTTCTCGCGCAGCTTCCAGGTGGCGATCGACTTCTTCGACAGCGTGACCACCGGCTTCTGGCCGGTGATTGCGGCCAGTTCCTTGGCGGCGGCCTCGGTCTTCTTGCCGTCGACGACCGCGGCCTTGCCGACGCCCATGTTGACGACGATCTTCGCCAGCCGCGGAACCTCGAAGGCGTTCTTGTAGCCGAACTCCTTCATCAGTTCCGGGCGCACCACCTTCTCGTAGTGCTCCTTGAGCCGAGTGTTCTTGCGGGCTTCAGGCATCGAGCACCTCGCCGGATGCGCGCGCGACGCGCACCTTCTTGCCGTCGGCCAGGATCTTGAAGCCGGCGCGCGTCGGCTTGCCCGATTTCGGATCCTTGTGCGCGACGTTCGAAATATGAATCGTGCCTTCCTTCTCGACGATGCCGCCAGGCTCGCCCGGCCGCTGCCGCGTGTGGCGCTTGATCATGTTGACGCCCTGCACGACGACGCGGTTCTCCTCCGCGAACACGCGCAGCACTTCGCCTTCCTTGCCCTTGTCGCGGCCGGCCAGGACCACGACCTTGTCGCCCTTGCGAATCTTCAACATCACAGCACCTCGGGCGCCAACGACATGATCTTCATGAACTTCTTGGCGCGCAGTTCGCGCGTCACCGGCCCGAAGATGCGGGTGCCGATCGGCTCGTTCTGATTGTCGATGAGCACCGCGGCGTTGCGATCGAAGCGGATCGCGCTGCCGTCCGAGCGGCGGATCGGCTGCGCCGTCCGCACGATGACCGCCTTGTGCACGTCGCCCTTCTTCACGCGGCCGCGCGGAATGGCTTCCTTGACGGAAACCACGATCACGTCGCCGACCGTCGCCCAGCGGCGCATCGAGCCGCCGAGGACCTTGATGCACTGGACGCGGCGAGCGCCGGAATTGTCCGCCACGTTGAGATTGGTCTGCATCTGGATCATGGCGTTTCCGCCTTCTGCGGCGCCGCAGCGGCCGCATCAGCCTTGCCGCGACGGACGCGCTTGCGCCCGCCTTGCGCCTCCGCCGACACCGGATCGGCGGCGCGCGGCGCCGTCGGCGCCGGAGCGCGCCTCACCGCGTCGATCACCCGCCAGCTCTTGCGCTTCGAGATTGGACGCGTTTCCTCGATGCGGACGACGTCGCCCACCTTGTAGGCGTTCTCTTCGTCATGCGCGGCGTACTTCTTCGAGCGCGTGATGAACTTCTTGTAGACCGGATGCTGGAAGCGACGGTCGACGCGCACCGTCACGGTCTTGTCCATGACGTCGCTGGTGATGATCCCCTGCAGGATGCGTTTCGGCATGATTCTTGTCCCTTAGGAGGCCTTGCGGGCGCGTTCGCCCATGATTGTCCGGATGCGCGCGATGTCGCGGCGCACCTGACGCACGCGCGCGTTGTTCTCGAGCTGACCGCTGGCGCGCTGGAAGCGCAGATTGAAGGCTTCCTTGGTCAATTGCTCGATCTCGCCGCGGAGTTCGTCGTCGGTCTTGTGGCGGATGTCAGCGGATTTCATGCGCTCGGCCCCTCCGTGTGACCCAGACGGGTGACGAAGCGGGTGCTGATCGGCAGCTTGGCCGCGGCGAGGCCGAAGGCCTCGGCCGCCAGTTGATGCGGCACGCCGTCGAGCTCGAACAGGATGCGGCCCGGCTTGACGCGGCAGACGTAGAACTCCGGGCTGCCCTTGCCGCTGCCCATGCGTACCTCGGCCGGCTTCCGCGACACCGGCACGTCCGGGAAGATGTTGATCCAGACGCGGCCGACGCGCCGGATGTGGCGCGTGATAGCGCGGCGCGCCGCCTCGATCTGGCGCGCGGTGACGCGGCCGGGCTCGGTCGCCTTCAGGCCATAGGTGCCGAAGGCGAGCGTATTGCCGCTGGTGGCGAGGCCGTGAATGCGGCCCTTGTGCGCCTTGCGGTATTTGAAGAATGCCGGTTGCAACATGATCGAACCCTAACTCTCTCCTCAGGCGCGCGCCGGTTGAGCTTCGGCGGCGCGCTTATCCTGCGCCATCGGATCGTGCTGAAGCACCTCGCCCTTGAACACCCAGACCTTCACGCCGCAGGTGCCATAGGTCGTCTTGGCTGTGCCGTAACCGAAATCGACGTCGGCGCGCAGCGTGTGCAGCGGCACGCGGCCTTCGCGATACCACTCCATGCGCGCGATCTCGGAGCCGCCGAGGCGGCCCGAGCAGTTGATGCGGATGCCGAGCGCACCCAGGCGCATCGCCGACTGCACGGCGCGCTTCATCGCGCGGCGGAAGGCGACGCGGCGCTCGAGCTGCTGGGCGATGCCGTCGGCGATCAGCTTGGCCTCGATCTCGGGCTTGCGAATCTCGACGATGTTCAGGCTGACTTCGCTGTTGGTCATCTTGGCGAGATCGGCGCGCAGCTTCTCGATGTCGGCGCCCTTCTTGCCGATGACGACGCCCGGCCGGGCCGAATGGATGGTGATGCGGGTCTTCTTGGCGGCGCGCTCGATGACGATGCGCGACACGCCGGCCTGCAACAACCGCTCGACCAGGAAATCGCGCAGCTTCAGGTCCTCGTGCAGCAAGTTCGAATAGTCCTTGCGCGCGAACCAGCGCGAATCCCAGGTCCGGTTGATGCCGAGCCGCAGGCCGACCGGATTTACCTTCTGGCCCATTACGCTTTCTCCTTGCCGCCGGCCTTTTTGGCCTTGGGCTTTTTGCCGGCGTTGGCGGCCTTAGCGTCTGCCGCGCCCTTGTCCTCGTCCGCCTCCTTGGCGTGTTCCTCGGGCGCGCGTTCACGCACCACGACGAGCAGATTCGAAAAGTATTTCTCGACCGGTGACATGCGGCCGCGGCCGCGCGCGTGGAAACGGCCGAGCGAGAAAGCACGGCCGACCGTCGCCTCTTTGACGTAGAGCCGGTCGACGTCGAGCTGATGGTTGTTCTCGGCGTTGGCGATCGCCGCCTGCAGCACCTTGCGCACGTCGCGCGCGATGCGGCGGCGGTTGAAGGCGAGCTCGTTCAGCGCCGCCGCGGCGGCCTTGCCGCGGATCGCCTGGGCGACGAGGTTGAGCTTGCGCGGGCTGGTCTTGAGCGCGCGCGCATAGGCCGAGGCCTCGGTCTCGTGCAGGCGGCGCGGTGCAGCTTGCTTGCCCATCTTACGGACTTTCCTCGCGCTTGACCTTCTTGTCCCCGGCGGTGTGGCCGTGGAACAGGCGGGTCGGCGCGAACTCGCCGAACTTGTGGCCGATCATGTGCTCGGTCACCAGCACCGGCACGAACTTGTGCCCGTTGTAGACGCCGAAGGTCAGGCCGACGAACTGCGGAAAGATCGTCGAACGCCGCGACCACATCTTGATGATCTCGTTGCGTCCGGACGCGCGCGTCTTCTCGGCTTTCTTCATCAGATAGCCGTCGACGAACGGTCCTTTCCACACGGAACGTGCCACGCTCGGACCTCCTACTTGTCGCGCTTCCGCCGCACGATGTAGCGGTCGGTCGCCTTGTTGTGACGCGTCTTGTTGCCCTTGGCGCCTTTGCCCCAGGGCGAAACCGGATGCCGGTTGCCGCGGGTGCGGCCGCCGAGCGGATGATCCACCGGGTTCATCGCTTCGCCGCGGACGTTGCCGCGCCTGCCAAGCCAGCGCGAACGACCCGCCTTGCCGATGACGACGTTCTGTTCGTCCGGATTCGACACCGCGCCGATCGTCGCCATGCATTCGCCCCGCACCATGCGAACCTCGCCGGAGGCGAGCCGCAGCAGCGCATAGCCAGCATCGCGGCCGACGAGCTGCACGAAGGTGCCGGCGGAGCGCGCCAGCTGGCCGCCCTTGCCCGGCTTCATCTCGACGTTGTGGATGATGGTGCCGACCGGAATGCTGCTCATCGGCATCGCATTGCCCGGCTTGACGTCGACACGCTCGCCCGAGACGACCTTGTCGCCGGCCTTGAGGCGTTGCGGCGCCAAAATGTAGCTGAGCTCGCCGTCGGTATATTTGATCAGGGCGATGAAGCCCGAACGGTTCGGATCGTATTCCAGCCGCACGACCTCGGCCGACACGTCGTACTTGGCACGCTTGAAGTCGACCAGGCGATAGCGCTTCTTGTGGCCGCCGCCGCGCCAGCGCTGGGTGATGCGGCCGAGATTATTGCGGCCGCCCTGCTCGCGCTTGCCGACGGACAGCGCCTTCACCGGGCCGCCCTTCCACAACTCGCTGCGGTCGATCAGCACCGTGTGGCGCATGGTCGGCGTGACCGGCCGGAATGTCTTGAGCGCCATGGTTTAGACTCCCGTCGTCACGTCAATCTTCGACCCTTCGGCCAAAGTGACGATCGCCTTCTTGTAATCGGAACGCTGGCCGCGGCGGCCGCGCATCATCTTGCGCTTGCCTTTGATTCGCACGGTATTGACCGCCTCGACCTTGACCTTGAACAGGTTTTCGACCGCGACCTTGACCGAACGCTTGTCAGCGTCGAGCGGCACGCGGAACGTGACCTGGTTGTGCTCCGAAATCATGGTCGCCTTTTCGGTGATCACCGGATGGCGCACGATGTCGTACATCTGGTCGTGGGTGAGCGCAGGGGTTTCGCGCTTGATGTAGCGAAAGCGGCTCATTTCAGACGCGCCTCCAACGCCTGCACGGCGTCGCGCGTCAGCACGAGCGTGTCGCGGCGCATGATGTCGTAGACGTTGGCGCCCTGCTGCGGCAGCACGTCGATGCCCGGCAGGTTGCGCGCGGCGCGCGCGAATCTCTCGTCAAGCGTCGCGCCGTCGATGATCAGCGCCGACGCCAGGCCGAGCTTGGCGAAGCTCTTGGCGAGCGCGCCGGTCTTGGCGTCCTTCACCTTGGCGCTGTCGAGCACCACGAGCTTGCCCTCGGCCTGCTTGGCCGACAGCGCGGTCTTGAGCGCCAGGCGCCGGACCTTCTTTTGGAGGCCGTATTCGTGACTGCGCACGACCGGGCCGAAAATGACCGCGCCGCCGCGGAACTGCGGCGAACGCAGCGAACCCTGGCGCGCGCGGCCGGTGCCCTTCTGCTTCCACGGCTTCTTGGTCGTGCCGGAGATGTCGCTGATGCCCTTGGTCTTGTGCGTGCCGGCGCGGCGCTTGGCGAGCTGCCATTGCACCATGCGCGCGAGAATGTCCTTACGCACCGGCAAGCCGAAGATGTCGTCGGCGACCTCGATGTCGCCGGCGGCCTTGTTGTCGAGGCTCTTGACCGGAAGCTTCATTTCTTCTCGCCTCCTGCGGCCGGCTTGGCTGCCGGCTTTTCCTTGGCGGCTTTCGGAGTCTTCTCGACCGGACGATCGAGCGCCTTGAGCGGCGGCCGGCCTGGCTTCGCACGCTTGGCGGCATCGCGCACCAGAACGTAGCCGCAGGCCGCGCCCGGCACCGCGCCGGTCACCATCAGCAGGCCGCGCGTCTCGTCGGTTGCGACAATCTGAAGATTCTGCGTGGTGGCGCGCACGTCACCCATGTGGCCAGCCATCTTCTTGTTCTTGAACACCTTGCCGGGATCCTGGCGCTGACCCGTTGAGCCATGACTTCTATGAGAAACCGACACGCCGTGCGTGGCGCGCAAACCGCCGAAATTATGTCGTTTCATCACGCCGGCGAAACCGCGGCCGATCGTCGTGCCGGTGACGTCGATATACTGGCCGGCGATGAAATGCGTGACCTTGAGCTCGGCACCGGGCTCGAGCATGGCGTCGGCGCTGACACGGAACTCGACCAGCTTGTGCTTCGGCTCGATCTTGGCCTTGGCATAATGGCCGCGCATCGCCTGCGACACGTTCTTGACCTTGGCGTTGCCGGTGCCGAGCTGAACCGCGGTGTAACCGTCCTTTTCGGCCGTGCGCACGGCAATCACGCGGCAATCGTCGACCTTCAGCACCGTGACCGGCAGATGGTTGCCGTCCTCGGTGAAGAGCCGGGTCATGCCCATTTTTTTGGCGATAAGGCCGCTACGCATGGTCCAATGCCCTAAAGCTTGATCTCGACGTCGACGCCCGCGGCGAGGTCGAGCTTCATCAGCGCGTCCACCGTTTGCGGCGTCGGATCGACGATGTCGAGAATCCGCTTGTGCGTGCGGATCTCGAACTGCTCGCGCGACTTCTTGTCGATGTGCGGCGAGCGGTTGACCGTGAACTTCTCGATCTTGGTCGGCAGCGGAATCGGCCCGCGGACGCGCGCACCGGTGCGCTTCGCCGTGTTCACGATCTCGCTCGTCGACTGATCGAGGATACGGTGGTCGTACGCTCGCAGCCGGATGCGGATATTTTGATTTTCGATTGCCATCGCTCGTTACTTAATAATCTTGGCGACGACGCCGGCGCCGACGGTGTGGCCGCCTTCGCGGATGGCGAAGCGCAGGCCTTCATCCATGGCGATGGGGGCGATGAGCTCGACCTCCATCCGGATGTTGTCGCCC
>JBOHLR010000013.1:0-27756 GCA_050729555.1 Allostellaceae bacterium | reverse complement strand
TGACCGACACAACCGCCCTTCTTGGAAGCAGCAATCGCATCTTCGAACACAAATATGGGGTGATTTCGGCCGCCGACAAGGGCGGCCGGGCCAGGGGATCCGTCCGGGTCAGGTAGACGCGGCTACGCCGTGCGGGTCAGGCGTTGTAGTCGGGATCGACCGGCGGCATCGGCGGCTGCGCGCCCGATCCGGCGGGCGACGCCGACGGCTGGTGCGGCGGCTGGGCCTGGGGCTGTGGCTGCGGCGGTTGCGGCTGATGCTGATTCGCATGCTGCGGTTGGTGCTGCTGCGGCGGCATCGGCTGGTGCTGCGGTTGCTGCGCCTGCTGGTGTTGCTGGTGTTGCTGCTGCTGGTGTAGCGGCTGGCCTTGCCCCTGCCCTGGCTGACCATGCCCATCCATCTCGTCGCCACCGGCCATTTCGTTGTCGGCCGGCGTCATCGGGCGCTGGCCCTGATTATCGAAGCCGCCGTTCGCCTGCATGATGCGGTAGTAGTGCTCGGCGTGCTGGTAGAGATTTTCCGCCGCGATGCGATCGCCGGCCGAACCTGCTTCGCGCGCCATTGCGATATAGCGCTCGAACACCTGGTAGGCGTTGCCGCGGATCTTCACGCTCGGTCCGCTCGAATCGAAGCTTTGACTGCGATGCGGCGGGCGCCCGCCGCCCTGCCGGTTTTGGGGGTGGCCGCCCATCATGTTGCGACCGCCACGCCCGCGATTCTTCTGGCCTGGTCTCATGAGTCCCTTGATGTCGAAGTCATCGATAGTAGTTTCAATCGTGCCTTTTCGGCTTCGCCCCGCGTCCGAAGCGGTATGAACCAATTACGCACGGCGCAACTGCCGGCGGTTCATCGAATAAAGGGCGGTTTATGCGCCTGAGGCGCGGAGCACGGAGCTCCTTGGCTTTTGGCGAGGTAACCCTAGACGGGATGACCGCCGAAGCCAACCTGTTTTTTTGGCCGTTAACCGCCGCTTTTGCCCGATTCCGCTTGACGAATCGCAAGGCACCGTTCGCATCCGGCGAGGTCGCGACGCGTGCCGGCAACACGCAAATTGCCCGCAGTTACGAGCCGCCCAACCGCTTGCGCCTGACCGGCGCCGAGTTCGAAAAACGCCCAGCCGTCAGGCTTCAAGGTCCGCCGTACCACCGGCACGAGCGTGCGGTAGGCCATCAAGCCATCGCCGCCGCCGTCGAGCGCACGGCGCGGATCGAAATGCACGACCTCGCGTGGCAAGGCGACAATCTCGCTCGAAGCTATATAGGGTGGGTTAGCCAGAATCACATCGGCCGCATCCAAATTTATCGCGGCCCAATCGCCAGCGACGAATTGCGCGCGATCGGCCACGCCGAGCGCGGCGGCGTTGCGCGCAGCAGTCGCGACGGCGCCCGGCAGAATGTCGACACCAAGGCCGGTGGCGTTCGGATATTCGCTGAGCAGCGCCAGCAACAGCGCACCGGTGCCGGTGCCGAGATCGACGACGCGCAGCGGCGCGGTGCGGTTCGGCAGCACGGCGAGCGCCGCTTCGATCAGGGTCTCGCTGTCGGGCCGCGGATCGAGCGTGTCGGGCGACAGCGCGAAATCGAGACTCCAGAACTCGCGCGCGCCGCGAATCCGCGAATAGGGTTCGTGCGCGACGCGGCGACGGACATAGTCGGCCAGCCGTGCGCCGTCGCCCGCCGCCAGCGCGTGCAACAACCGCGCCTCGTGCCGCGGATTGGCGATGCCAGCAGCGGCGAGCTGATGCGCCGTCGTCGTGATTTCGTCGTCGACAACGATCGTCATTCGGCCTCCGCCAGCTTGGCAGCACGGTCTTCGGCGAGCAGCGCGTCGATGAATTCGTCGAGCGCCTCGCCTTCCATCACCTGCGCGATTTTGTAGAGCGTCAGGTTGATGCGATGGTCGGTGACGCGGCCTTGCGGAAAATTATAGGTGCGGATGCGTTCGGAGCGATCGCCGGTGCCGACCTGGCTTTTACGCGATGCGGCGCGCTCGGCCTCGCGCGCCTGCCGTTCGCGCTCGTAAAGCCGCGCACGCAGCACCTTCATCGCCTTGGCCTTGTTCTTGTGCTGCGATTTCTCGTCCTGCTGCGAGACGACAAGGCCGGTCGGAATGTGGGTGATGCGCACGGCGCTGTCGGTGGTGTTGACCGACTGGCCACCCGGCCCCGATGACCGGAACACGTCGATGCGCAGATCCTTGTCGTCGATCTTGACGTCGACTTCCTCGGCTTCGGGAAGCACGGCGATCGTCGCGGCCGAGGTATGGATGCGGCCGGAGCCTTCGGTCGCCGGCACGCGCTGCACACGGTGAACGCCCGATTCGAACTTGAGGCGCGCAAAGACGCCGCGGCCGCTGATCGAAGCGATGCCTTCCTTGAGCCCGCCAAGGCCGGTTTCCGACAATTCAAGCAACTCGACGCGCCAACCCTTGAGCGCGGCATAGCGCTGATACATGCGGAAGAGCTCGGCGGCGAACAGCGCCGCTTCCTCGCCGCCGGTGCCGGCGCGGACTTCGAGGATGGCGTTCTTTTCGTCGGCTTCGTCCTTGGGCAGGAGCAGCGTCTTGACCTGCTCTTCGAGCACGGGAAGGCGCTTTTTGACCGAGTCGAGCTCGATCTCGGCGAGCTTCTTCATCTCGGCATCGCCGCTGCCGGCAAGCTCTTCAAGCGATTGCCGCTCGGCCTCGATCCGGCGCAGCGCTGTTATCGCTTCGACGATGGACGTCAGCTCGCTGTATTCCTTGGCGAGCTTGGCGAACTCGCCGGTGCGCGCCGGATCGGCCATGGCGGCGCTCAATTCGGCGTGGCGCGCCACCAGGCGGTCGAGCTTGGCGTCGAACGGGGTCTTGTCTGCCATGTCAGTCCCGGAAGGCCGCCAGACGATCCTTGAGCGCGGTGAGGGACACGTCGGTCTGCGTGCCGGCGTCGAGATCGCGAACCGCGGCCTGGCCGCGTTTCAATTCGTCCTCGCCGAGGATGATTGCGGCACGCGCCTTGATCTTGTCGGCGCGACGCATACGCTTCTGAAGATTGCCCGAATAGGCAAGGTCGACGGTGAAACCGGCGTGCCGCAGTTCCTGCGCCAGCTTGAGTGCGAGCGCCTCCGCCTCTGCACCGATCGGCACCAAGGCGATCGCTCGCGGCGCCGCCTCCGGCTCGGCGATCATCAGCGCCAGCCGCTCGATTCCCGCCGCCCAGCCGACGCCCGGCGTCTCGGGACCGCCCATCACGCCCATCAGCCCGTCGTAACGGCCGCCGGCGAGCACGGCGCCCTGCGAGCCAAGCTCGGTGGTGACGAATTCGAAGGCGGTGTGCGTGTAGTAGTCGAGGCCGCGCACCAGCCGCGCATCGAGCTTGTAGCCGATGCCGAGCCTATCGAGACCGTCGCGGACGCGGCTGAAGAATTCGCGCGATGCCGGCGTGAGGTATTCCTCGAAATGCGGCGCGTCGGCGCTCAAGGCGATGTCGGCCTGGTCTTTCGAATCGAGGATGCGCAACGGATTGCGTTCGAGCCGCTTGCGGCTGTCATCGGACAGTTTGTGTGCGTGTTGGGTGAAATACTTGACCAGCGCGTCGCGATAAGCGCCGCGGCTTTCCGCGTCGCCCAGCGTGTTGAGACGCAGCTCGCTGCGGTCCAACACACCAAGCGCGGCGAGAATGTCGGCGGCGAGCGCGATGACCTCGACGTCGCCTTGCGGTTCCTTGACTCCGATCAGCTCGACGCCGATCTGGTGGAATTGGCGGAACCGGCCCTTTTGCGGCCGTTCGTAGCGGAACATCGGCCCCTGATAGAAAAACCGCAGCGGTAGGCTCTGCGTCAGGCCGTTGGCAATCACGGCGCGCACCACGCCCGCGGTGTTCTCGGGACGCAGGGTCACCTCCTCGCCGCCCTTGTCGGCGAAGGAGTACATCTCCTTCATCACGATGTCGGTGGTTTCGCCGATGGGCCGTTTGAAGACCTCGGTGAACTCGAAGATCGGCGTCGCGATTTCCTCGTAGCCGAAGCGCAGCGCGTGCAGCCGCGCCGTCTCGACGACGGCGCGATGGCGGCGCATCGCGGCGGGCAGAAGATCCTGCGTTCCGCGGACCGGCTGGAACGTCCGGCTCACTCTGACAGGCTCAAGAAGCGGCGGCCTCGGCCGACTCGGCGGCCTTCTCGTCCCGCTTCTTGGCCTCGATCTCGGCCGCTTTCTTTTCGACGAGCTCGACCAGATGGTCGACGATGTTCTGGTCCTTGAGGCGGTGATCGGTGACGCCGGAAATGTAGACCTGATGCGTGTTATTGCCGCCGCCAGTGAAACCGATATCGGTTTCGCGCGCCTCGCCCGGGCCATTGACGACGCAACCGATGACCGACAGCGTCATCGGCGTGGTGATGTGCGCCAGCCGCTGTTCGAGAATTTCGACTGTCTTGATGACCTCGAAATTCTGCCGCGCGCAGGACGGGCACGAGATCACGGTGACGCCGCGACGGCGCAGGCCGAGCGCTTTCAGGATCTCGTAGCCGACCTTGATTTCCTCGACCGGGTCGGCCGAGAGCGACACGCGGATGGTGTCGCCGATGCCGGCCCACAGCAGCGAGCCCAAGCCAATCGCCGACTTGGTCGTGCCGGTCATCAGGCCGCCGGCTTCGGTGATGCCGAGATGCAGCGGATAGTCGCAGGCCTCGGCGAGTTGCTGGTAGGCGGCGACGGCCAGGAACACGTCCGATGCCTTGCACGAGATCTTGAATTCGAAGAAATCGTTGTCCTCGAGAATCTTGGCGTGGTTGAGCGCGCTTTCGACCATCGCTTCGGGGCACGGTTCGCCGTACCGTTCGAGCAGATCGCGCTCGAGCGAGCCGGCATTGACGCCGATGCGCATCGAGCAGCCGTGGTCCTTCGCGGCCTTGACGACTTCGCGCACGCGTTCGGCCGAGCCGATGTTGCCCGGATTGATGCGCAGACACGCCGCGCCGTTCTTCGCCGCTTCGATCGCGCGTTTGTAGTGGAAGTGGATGTCGGCGACGATCGGCACCTTGACCTGCGGTACAATATCCTTGAGCGCGACCGACGATTCCTCGTCCGGGCACGACACGCGGACGATATCGGCGCCGGCGCGTTCGAGCGCCTGGATCTGCTCCACCGTCGCCTTGACATCGTGGGTGAGCGTGTTGGTCATCGACTGCACCGCGATCGGCGCGTCGCCGCCAACCGGCACCGAACCGACGTGGATCGTCCGGCTCTTGCGGCGGATGATGTCGCGATAGGGACGCACGCTCATGACAGAACCTCTCGAAACCCTTGCAATGCCGGGAAATGAGCCTCCGGGATCGGCGCCCGGCTGGGCCGGTTTATAGCGCGTTTTGCCGCGTCAAACCAAGGGGCCGGAAACCCTCAGTCTACAACCGCTGTGCCGGCTTTGAGCTGATCCGGATCGAGGCGGATATCGTGTCGCACCTTGCCGGTCAGCGGCGGCGCGTCCTGGCCGTCGACCGTCACCGCCAGGCCGCTGGCGTTGCCGGCGTAAAGCGCCAGGCCCGACTGTTCCGGAACGCGATAGACGTCACCGGGTTTCATCAACCGTTGAAACATTGTTGTCCCATTTTGGTCATGCACCTTGATCCAGCAATCGTCCTCCGCGCGGATCACGATGCGCACGGCCGCATCGGTGGCGCCGAAGACGTGCAGGTTGCCCGGACCTGGCGTAACTGACGCGCCATTATCACTGGGCGGCAAGGCGGCGGTTTGCGCCGGCGGCGCGACTGCGGTCTGCGGCGAGTTCAACACCGGCGGCTTCAGGACCGGCGCCGCGTTGCCGGTATTGGGTGACGAAGGACCCGCCGGCGGTGGCGGCGTCAGGGTCGGCGTCGCCGATTCGGATGACGACGGCGATGGGCTCGGCGGGGGTTTCGGCGTCGATTCCACCGTCGCGGTCGCAGTGGGCGCCAGTTGATTCGCCGACGACGATGGCGGCGAGCTGGTGGTCGAAGGCGCGGCCGACGGCGGTAATAGCGCCGCCGGCACGGCGCCGACGCGTTCCGGACGCACGCGGCCGCCGGACGAAAGGTAGTACCAAGCGCCATAAGCCGCGAGCAGGAGCAGGACCGCCGTCACCAGGATCCGCGTATGCGGGATGCCGCGGTCGCCGAGCGGCATCGGAAAGACCAAATCGCGCGAAATTTCGAAACCGCTGGCTTCCTGCTTGAAGCGCCGCACCGCCTCGTCACCGTCAAGTCCGAGATGGATGGCGTAGGCGCGCACAAAGCCAAGCGCATACACCGGCGCCGGCAGCCGGTCGTAACGGCCCTCCTCGATCGCCACCAGGTATTGAGCGCGAATGCGCAGCGCGTTGGCGATCCGCTCGACGTCGCCGCCGAAATTCTCGCGGGTCTCGCGCAGCAGCGCGCCAATCGTGTGCTTGGGACGCGTCGGTGCCGGCTCGGCTTCGAGCGCGACGGGCGCCTGGCTTTCCACCTCCGGCGCGTTTTCATCAGGAGACGACGACATGGACCCTCATCGGAATTGTGTCCCAAGGCGCACGCTGCCGCAACCGTCGTCGGTTCGGCCGCTTCGTCAGATCGTCACGTCGTGATCCTGGGCGAAGTTGCGCAGGCTGACCCGCAGGCTTTTGCCGTCGCCGCCGTACGTCGCGAGAAAGTCGCATAAAGTCCGGCAATCGAGGGAACGCACCATGGCCTTGACGCGTCCGAACGAGCGCGGCGCCATGGAAAGGTTGCGATAGCCGAGGCCGATGAGAGCCATGGCGCCGAGCGGATCGCCGGCCATTTCGCCGCACAAGGCAAACGGTTTCCTCGCACCGTTGCATTCGCGCGCGATGTCGGCCAGCACGCGCAGCACCGCCGGCGACAGATAGTCGTAACGCTCGGCGATCCGCGCATTGCCGCGGTCGGCGGCAAACAGAAATTGCATCAGGTCGTTGGTCCCGACCGAAACGAAATCAACGCGGCTCAGGAGGTCCGGCAATTGCCAGAGGAGCGCCGGAACTTCGAGCATCACGCCCGCCTCGACCGCCGACGGCAGCACGCCGCCGCGCTTGCGCACGCGGTCGAGCTCGAGACTGAGCACGTCACGGGCCGCGTCGAATTCGCCGATCATCGCGACCATCGGAAACATCACGCGCAGGCGCTTGCCGGCCGCGGCACGGATGAAGGCGCGCAGCTGCTGGCGCAGGAGCGCCGGCCGGTCGAGCGCGATGCGCACCGCGCGCCAGCCCATCGCCGGATTCTCTTCGGGTTCGCCCGCCATGTACGGCAACAATTTGTCGCCGCCGATATCGAGCGTCCGAAAAGTCACCGGCCGGTCGCCGGCCTGGTCGAGGACGCGGCGGTAGAGCGCCGACTGTTGTGCGACGGTCGGAAAATCGTCGCGCAGCATGAATTGCAGCTCGGTGCGGAACAGGCCGATGCCGTGCGCGCCGGCTTCGTCGAGATACGGCAGATCGATCAACATGCCGACGTTGAGGTTCAATTCGACCGCGACGCCGTCCTTGGTCTGCGCCGGTAGGTTTTTGAGTGCGGCATACTGTTGCTGCCGGCCCTGTCGCACCTGGATGCGCGCCTGCGCCGCCTGCACGATATCGTCGCTCGGGCGCAGGACGACGATGGCATCGTCGCCGTCGACGACCACAACCTCGCCGGCTTCGACGCGCAGCAACACGTCCTTGACGCAGCCCACCATCGGAACGTCGAGCGCGCGCGCCACCACCGCGACGTGCGCGCCGGGCGAGCCTTCCTCGAGCACGACGCCTTTGAGACGACGCCGGTCGTAATCGAGCAATTCCGCCGGCCCCATGTTGCGCGCGACCACGACGAATTCCTCCGGCAACTCCGCCTGGCTCGCGGCCGTGACCGGATTTCCGGTGAGATGGCGTTGCAGCCGGTTGGCGACGTCTTCGAGGTCGGCGAGACGTTCCTTGATATAGGGATCGGTCGCCTGCGATAGCCGCGCGCGCGTATCGTCGAGGACGCGTTGCGCCGCGGCTTCGGCGGTCAAGCCGCCACGGATCGCGTCGGCGATCCGTTGCAGCCAGCCGCGGTCAGCGGCGAACATGCGGTAGGTCTCGAGCACGTCATGGTGCTCGCCGGACTCGGGCATGTCGGTTTGCGCCAGCAGCTCGTCGATCGCGCTCTGCATCGCGGTGGTTGCCTGCCGCAGCCGTTCGAGCTCGGCGGCGATGTCCTCGGCGACGATGCGGCGGATGGCAACACGCGGCTGATGCAGCACGGCCTGGCCGACGGCGAGGCCCGCATTGAGGCGAACGCCGTCGAGCCGCGTCGGCAACGTGACGTTGCCTTCGCCCGGCTGCTGCTCGACCGGGCTGACGAGATCGCCCGACGCCGCGATCTCGGCGAGTACCATGGCGATGGTCTGCAGCGCCTCGATTTCTTCTTCGCCGTAGTGCCGTTGGGTCCGGTTTTGCACCACCAGCACACCGAGGACGCGTCCGCCGCGCAGAATCGGCACGCCCATCAGCGAGTGGTAGATTTCTTCGCCAGTTTCCGGGCGATAGACGAAATCGGGATGGGATTGCGCTTCGGACAGCGCCAACGGTCGCGCGGTTGCGGCGATTGCGCCGACGAGACCTTCGCCGATCCGCAACCGCGTGCGATGCACCGCCTCGGGCCGCAAGCCTTCGGTCGCGAACAGCTCGAGCAGGTCGCCGGCGCGGCGGATGTAACACGAGCACACCTCGGCCACCATGTCCGCGGCGACGATGCGCACCACCTGGTCGAGTTTTTGCTGGGCCGTGCCTTCTCCGGCCATCACGTCGCGCAAACGACGGAGGACGCGGCGGGACCCAGCGGCCGCTGCGCCGGGTTCCATCAGGCTTCCGCCCGAGAGCGCACGGCGGCGGCCCGCTCTCCCTCGCGTCCGGAGGTCGCGCCGGTGCGCGCCTGCAGCGCGTCGACGGCCTGCGCCACCAGCTCGTCAAGGATGTCCTTGGTCGATTGCTCGCGCGTCACCATGCCGACGCTTTGCCCGGCCATCACCGAACCGCTCTCGACGTCGCCGTCGATCGCCGCGCGGCGCAGGGCGCCGACCCAGAAGTGCTCGATTTCGAGCTGGGCGTCCTTTTGCGACAAGGCGCCCTTGGTGAAACGCTCGACGACGTCGCGCTGTTTCTCCATGAAGGCACGGGTGCCTTCGTTGGCCAGCGCGCGCACCGGGATCACCGGAAAACGCGGATCGAGCTGTACCGACGGCACGGCGTCGCGCGCCGCCGCGCGAATGAAGGCCTTTTTGAATTTCGGATGGGCGATCGACTCATGGGCGCAGACGAAACGCGTGCCGAGCTGCACGCCCGATGCGCCCATTTCAAGATAGGAGGCGATCGCCGCGCCGTGGCCGATGCCGCCGGCGACGAAAACCGGCACATCGTTGACTTGCGGCAGGATTTCCTGCGCCAGCACGCTCGTCGTAACTGGGCCGATATGGCCGCCGGCCTCCATGCCCTCGATGACGATGGCATCGGCGCCCATGCGCACCAGCTTTTTGACGATGGACAGCGCCGGCGCGAAGCACAGCAGCTTGGCGCCGGATTGCTTGACGCGCGCGACCGCGGACGCCGGCGGCAAAGCACCGGCGAGCACGACGTGGCTGACGCGGCGCCGCGTGCAGACATCGATCAGGTCCATGAGCGCCGGATGGAGCGTGATCAGGTTGACGCCGAACGGCTTCGTCGTGAGCGCCTGCGTCGCGGCGATCTCGGCGTCGAGCTGCGTCGGGTTCATCGAGCCGCAGGCGATGACGCCGAATCCGCCGCCGTTCGAGATCGCAGCGACCAGATTGCGCTCCGATACCCAGGTCATCGCGCCGCCCATGATGGCGCGTTCGGTGCCGAGAAAGCGGCAACCGCGCGCCCACAGCCGGCCGAGCCAGTCCGCGGCGCGGGTCCGGTCGGGGGCGGTCATTCGGCGTCGAGCCCGTAGGCGGTGTGCAGCGCGCGCACGGCGAGTTCGGTGTATTCCTCCGCCACCAGCACACTCACCTTGATCTCCGAGGTCGAGATCACCTGGATGTTGATGTTTTTGTCGGCGAGGGTCGAGAACATCTTCTGCGCGACGCCGGCGTGACTGCGCATGCCGACGCCGATGACCGAGATCTTGACGACGTTGGGGTCGGGCTTCAGCTCGGCATAGGCCAGTGCCTTGCGCTGCGCCTCGAGTACCTTCACCGTACGCGCGAGATCGGCCTTGCTGACCGTGAACGTCAGATCGGTCGTGCGCCCGTCGTCGGAGATGTTCTGCACGATCATGTCGACGTTGATCGCGTGGTCGGCCAGCGGCCCGAAGATCGCGGCGGCCACGCCCGGCCGATCGGCCACCTTGACCAGCGTCACTTTGGCATCGTCGCGGCTATAGGCGATGCCGCTCACCACTTGCTTTTCCAAAATCTCGTCCTCGTCCACGACCAATGTGCCCGGCGTATCCTCGAAGCTCGACAGCACCTGCACGCGCACGCGATGGTTCATCGCCATCTCGACCGAACGCGTCTGCAGGACCTTCGCGCCTTGCGAGGCGAATTCCAGCATTTCCTCGTAGGTTATTCTATCGAGCTTGCGCGCCTTCGCAACGATGCGCGGGTCCGACGTATAGACGCCGTCGACGTCGGTAAAGATGTCGCAGCGCTCGGCCTCGAGCGCCGCCGCAAGCGCCACCGCCGACGTATCGGAGCCGCCGCGGCCGAGGGTCGTCACCCGTGAATCGGGGCCGAGTCCTTGGAAGCCGGTGACCACTGCGACCTGGCCGCGGGCGAGCCGGGCGCTCAACTCCTGGACCGCGATTTCGGCGATGCGCGCACGGCCGTGCATGCCGTCGGTTTGAATCGGAATCTGCCAGCCGAGCCACGAACGCGCGTCGATGCCGAGATCCTGCAACGCGAGCGCCAACAAACCGGCAGTGACTTGCTCACCCGAGGCGACGACGACGTCGTATTCGCGCGCGTCGTGCAGGCGTGCGATCTGGTTCGTCCAGTCGACGAGCTGGTTGGTCGCGCCGGCCATCGCCGAGACGACGACCGCGACCTCGTTGCCAGCGTCGACCTCGCGCTTGACGCGCTGAGCGACGTTCTTGATCCGGTCGATCCCGGCGACGGAGGTGCCGCCGAATTTCTGTACGATACGCGCCATGACGAAAAGAGCCCGTAGGCTGGGAGGTTGCCGGCAAAAGGGCGGGTATACATACTCTTTCCCGCGAGACCGGGGCAAGGCGACGAAGGAACGACGGCATGGACGCAACTGACACACCGCCCGCACCGCCGCTCTTGGGACCCCGATGACTGCCGCGCCGCGCCGCCAACGGAGGCGTCGGCCGGGCCGGCGGCGGCCGGTTGCCGCGCCGCGCCGACGGTCGACAGTCGACGCCGGCGAGGTCGCCAATTTCGCTGCCGTGGCGCCCGCCTGGTGGGACCCCAATGGCGAGTTTCGTCCGCTTCATCGACTCAACCCGGTGCGGCTGACCTTCCTGCGTGATCAGTTGGCGCGTCATTTCGGTCGCGATCCGACCTCGACCCGCCCGTTCAAGGGCCTCACGCTGCTCGACATCGGCTGTGGCGGCGGCATTGTCGCCGAACCGCTGGCGCGGCTCGGCTTCGCGGTTACCGGAATCGACGCCGACGCGACGGCGATCCGGATCGCGCGTGCGCACGCTGCCGACGCCGGCCTCGCGATCGACTACCGGCAGGCCGCCGCCGAGGATCTGGCGCGGGCGCGGAAGCGTTTCGATGTCGTCCTGGCGCTCGAGGTGATCGAGCACAGCGCCGATCCCGCGTTGTTTCTTGCCACGGCGACATCGCTGATGGCGGCGGGCGGCGCTTTTGCACTGTCGACACTCAGCCGCACGCTCCGTTCTTTTCTCTTTGCGATTGTCGGCGCGGAGTACCTACTGCGCTGGGTACCGCGCGGCACCCATCGCTGGTCGAAATTCGTGCGCCCCTCGGAAGTGGCTGAAATGCTTCGTAAAAGCGGCCTCGAAACGCGCACCGTCACGGCCTTGAACTACGCGCCGGACGGCGGCGGTTGGCGGCTCGGCGGGCGGCCAAACGTCAATTATTTACTATTTGCCAGCAAACCGGCGGGGAAATAATCTTATGTATTGTGCCGAGTCTCGGACTAGATCAGTTCGGGAGTGAGGGCATTTCACCAGTCCAAAGACGGAACTCAACCGTCGGTCTTGGATGGAATGTGGGGGGTTATTTCCGATGGTGCATCCATGAACGCATTTGCGTCGCAGCCCGGCGAAGCCGCACGGCTGTCCGGTAAAATTAAATGGTTCAATCGCAGCAAGGGGTTCGGATTCATCGTTCCGGATGACGGCACGAGCGACGTGTTCTTGCCGCTCGCCGTCCTCGAACGATCCGGCTTCGGCGAGGCGCCCGACGGCGCCAGTATCACCTTCGAATGGGTACAAGGGCCGAAAGGCCGCGCCGCGACCCAGGTCCTCGACCTCGATGCCTCGACCGCCACGCCGCGAGCGCCCAGGGAACGCGGGGGCGAACGCGGAGGCTTCCGATCGCGCGACGGTGGTGGAGGTGGTGGTGGTGGCGGTGGCGGTGGCGACGACATGCCATCCGGTCCGGCTGAATCGCTCGACGGCGTCGTCAAATGGTACGACCCGGCGCGCGGCTTCGGATTCATCCTGCCGAACGACGGCAGCAAGGACATCTTCGTGCACATCACGGCGTTACGCCGCTCCGGCATCGACGGGCTTGAGCCTGGCCAGCCGGTCCGCATGATGGTGTCGCAGGAGCGCCGCGGACGCGAAGCCTCGTCCCTCGAATTGCTGCCGCACAACGGCTGACGATTTCCGTCACCGCATCCGTCGGCTGACCGCGATGCCGGAGAGCGCCGCGGCCGCCGCGGCAACGAAGAACGCCACCCGGTAACTGCCGGTCATATCGATGATCGCGCCGAATATCGGCGGCCCAAGCAGCGCGCCAACGAACGTCAGCGCCAGCGCACCGCCGGTCGCCATGCCGGCGCTCCCGGCCGGCGCCAGGCGCGCGACTTCGGCGAGAAACACGCCGTTCCAACCCAGCGCCACGGCGCCGAGCGCCGCCGCCACGACGAGCACGAGAGCCAACGGCCATCCCGGTCCGATCAGCGCCAGGACGGCACCGGCGGCGCCGATGGTCAGGCCAAGCAGGCTCAACGCCTGCCGCGCGCTGAGCAGCCGGTCGGCCATCCAGCCCCACAGGATGCGGCCGACAATGCCGGCGGCCTGCAACACCGCCATCACCACGCCGGCCGCGACCAGCGCCATGCCGGCCCGCTCGGTCAGGAAATTGACGACGAAGGCGCTGACGCACAGCTGCATCGCCGAATAGCTGAGCGAGGCGAGCGCCAGGCGGCGCAGCACCGGCTCGCCGAGCACCATGTTGACGGCGGCGACGATATGGCTGCCGCCGGCTGCCTTTGGGTCCGCATCGTCGTCGAGGCTCTTGTGCAACGGCTCGCAGACGATCGCGAGCAAGACGCTGACTGCCGCGACCGCGAGCGCCGCGCCGCGCCAGCCGAACGGAATCGCCAGCGGCGGCACGACGATTCCCGCCAGCGCCCCGCCGAGCGGCACGCCGGTTTGCTTGATCGAAAAGACAAGCGCGCGCCGCGCCGGCGGCGTCTGCCGGATCAGCAGATGCGAACTCGTCGGCGTCATCGGTCCATAGCCGACGCCGATGAAGACGGCACCAACGAGACCAAGCCAGATCGACGCACTGGCCAGCAGCGCCAATCCGGCAGCGCCGATCAGCAGCGCAGCCTGGCTGACGCGGATCGCACCGTAGCGTCGCAGGGGTCCGCCCGACATGCCGGTCGACAGACACGCCGCGGCATAAACCACCGCGGTGAAGACGCCGATATGGTTGGCGCTGACGCCGAAGTCCGGCGCCGCGAGACCGGCGAAAACCGGTGGCGCCAGCACCATCAGGGTGGCCAGCGCCTGGATGGCGAGCGTGGCGATCAGGACAAGCATGGCGTCGAGCGACCGTGCGGTGAGCCGGGCTGCTGTGAATCCCGGGGATATCCGAATCGCAGGTATTGGCCGGTTCGGTCGCCCATGATACCGTATTTAGTGGTTGGACGATCTTTCACCACGATATACGGGGGGACGGCTTATGGAATCGATCTGGAGCGCTGAACTCGTACAGAACCTTGCCCGACTCTGGGACGAAGGACATTCGACGGCTGAAATCGGCCGCCGACTCGGAGTCAGCAAGAATGCCGTGGTGGGGAAGGCACATCGGCTGGCGCTGACGCCGCGGCCATCGCCGCTGAAGCGCCCGCCGATGCGTCGTCCCGCGCCGGCAGCAGCGGCAACCGGCAGCGGAAACTGCTCCTGGCCGACCGGACATCCGGGCGACAAGGATTTCGGCTTCTGCGGCAAGCGCACGCTCGCCGGCAAGCCGTACTGCACCGAACATGCGGCGATGGCGTACGTACGGCCGAAGAGCCACAACGCAGCCTGAATCCCGCTGAGACGAGTCGACCGAACGCTCCCGGCGGCAACGCCGGGAGCGTCCGCGTTTCAGCGGAAATACCATAGGCCGCGTTTTGCCGACCGCGCCGCGCCTTGGGCCGGAAGATAATCGTAGCTCTGATTCGAATCGGCGAGCGCCAGGCCTTCGATGACGAGGAAGCGGCCGAGATCGTTGCCTTGTTCGTCGAGGCAGATCGCGCCAATCGTGCCGCGCTGACCTGGCGGCACGCGGCAGGCGACGATGGAATGGCCGGCCAGCTTCTGGGTCAGCGCCGCCGCCGCGACGACGGCGCACGATTTCACCGTTCCCTTGGCGCCGGCGCAGCGATCGTCGGGCCCGGCCGATGCAACACCGAACAGCTGCACCGTTTGGCTTTCGACGCTGAGCGTCAACGGGCCGGCCACGCGGGCGTGGCCGCTGAACACCGCCGGTCGGCCGACCGGAGCGAACACGGCCGGTCGCGGCGGCGACGGTTGGACCGGCGGTGCCGCCGACGCCGTCCGCTGCGGTGCGGGCGACGCCGTGGGCAGCGACGCGGCCGGAACGATGGTGAAGGTCCGGCCTTTCCGGTCACTCATCGTCACTGCGCCGAACTGCTTGGTGTCGCGATCGCTGGGCACGGCGTGAACGATGGGGGGCGCCACCGCAACGGTCGGCAGCTCCGGCACCGCCGATGGCGGCGGAGTGTTGCCTGACGGCGGCACTGTTTTGGCTGCCTCCGGCTCGGGCCTCGGGTGCGGCGGCATGACCGTGGCGCTTTGGATCGCCGCTTTGTGATGCCGCACGATCAGCGTCGTCGCCGAGCCGACGAGAGCAACGCCGAGCGCGACCACGAGCCACTTGCGCAGCGAAAGATTGCGCGCGTGCCGGATCCACGCCTTGCGGACGGGGTGATTTTCGCTTGACATAAAGCCGTTACGTCTGTGCCATCTGGGACTTAAACTTACCTCAACCGGACCATTTTCCGAGGTTTTACCATGGGTTCCTTCAGCCTGCTGCATTGGCTGGTCGTTCTCGTCATCGTCGTCCTGCTGTTCGGGGCCGGCAAACTGCCGCGGGTCATGGGCGACTTCGCCAAGGGCATCAAGGCCTTCAAGGCGGGGATGAAAGAAGACGACACCGAGACCGAGGCCAAGCCGCAACAGCAGGTGCAGCCGCCTGCCGCATCCGCCGGCGACCGGCCGGCGCACGATCGCAGCTGAACGCCGCGAGCGCAGCCGCCGAAGACATGAGCGAACAACGGTTTCCGCCGCTCGCCGAGAGCGCGATGACGGCTGAGCAGAAGCGTGTCGCGGCGGCGATCGCCGAGAACCGCAAGGCGCTGCGCGGGCCGTTCCACATGCTGTTGCGGCATCCCGCGCTCGGCGATCGCGTGCAGAACGTCGGCCGCTATCTGCGCTTCGAAAACACGCTGCCCGACACGGTCAAGGAGCTGGCGATCCTGGTCACCGCGCGTCATTGGGGCGCGCAATTCGAATGGGCGGCGCATCGCGGCTTCGCGCTCGACGTCGGCTTGCCGGCGGCAGTGTGCGACGCGATTGCTCGCGGCGAGAAGCCAGCCGGCCTGACGCCGGAGCAGCAGGCCGCTTACGATTTCGTCAGCGAACTGCTCGCTACCAAAGCTGTGAGCGATCCGGTCTTTGCACGCGCCAAGCAGGCCTTCGGCGAGACCGGCGTGGTCGAGCTCACGGTCTGCGTCGGCTATTACGGGCTGATCGGCCTCGTCCTCAACACCGATCGCACGCCGCTGCCGCCCGGCGCCGCGCCGCTGCCGCCGCTCGCCTCCTGAGGCGCGCGGACCTCCCGCGATGCGGGTCGACGATTTCGATTTTCCGCTGCCGCGCCGGCTGATTGCCGCGCGTCCGATCGAGCCGCGCGACGCCGCACGCCTGCTCGTCGTCGGCCGCGACTTCGCCGACAGAGGCGTGCGCGACCTGCCCGCGCTCTTGCGCCGCGGCGACGTGCTGGTGGTCAACGATACGCGCGTGATCCCGACGCGGCTTTACGGAAATCGCGGCCAAGCCGCGATCGAAGCAACGCTGCACCGCCGCGAGACGCCGACGTGCTGGCGTGCTTTCGTCAAGAACGCGCGCCGGCTGAAAGCCGGCGACCGCATCGAATTCGCCGCGGATTTCTCCGCCGTCGTCGCGGCGCGGCATGTTGAAGGCGATCTCAGCCTCGATTTCGATTGCGGCGGCGATGATTTGCGCGCGGCGCTCGAACGCTACGGCGCCATGCCGCTGCCGCCTTATATCAAGCGGCCGCCCGGTGGCGACGCGCACGATCGGGCCGATTACCAGACGATTTTCGCGGTGCACGAAGGCGCCGTGGCGGCGCCGACCGCCGGGCTGCACTTCACGCCGGCGCTGCTTGCCGCGCTCGATCGCGCCGGGATCGCGCGGGTGACCGTGACCTTGCACGTCGGAGCCGGTACCTTCCTGCCGGTCAAGGTAGCCGACACGGCGGATCACGTGATGCACGGAGAATGGGGGACGGTCGGCGCCGAGGCGGCGGCGCAGCTCAACGCCGCGCGGGCGGCGGGCGGCCGCATCGTCGCGATCGGCACGACTGCGGTGCGTTTGCTCGAAAGCGCGGCCGTCGACGGTCCCGTGAAGGCCTTTACGGGCGAAACCGATCTCTTCATCACGCCCGGCTATCGCTTCCACGCGGTTGACGTGTTGTTCACCAACTTTCACTTGCCGCGTTCGACCCTCTTCATGCTGGTCTCGGCCTTCGCTGGTCTCGACCGCATGAAGCGCGCCTATGCCCACGCTGTGGCGGCGGGTTATCGCTTCTTCTCGTACGGCGACGCGTGCCTCTTGCTGCCGGAACAACCATGAGCGTCGGCTTTGTGATCACGGCGCGCGACGGCGCGGCGCGGCGCGGCCGCCTCGCCACCGCGCACGGCGACGTCGAGACGCCGGCGTTCATGCCGGTCGGCACGGCGGCAACCGTCAAGGCGATGCGGCCCGAGGACGTAGCGCAGGCGGGCTTCGCCATGATCCTCGCCAACACCTATCACCTGATGCTGCGGCCCGGCGCCGAGCGCGTCGCTGCGCTCGGCGGCCTGCATAAGTTCATGCACTGGCCCGGACCGATCCTCACCGATTCCGGCGGCTTCCAGGTGTTGTCGCTCGCCAAGCTGCGCAAACTTTCCGAGGACGGCGTCGTCTTCCAGTCGCATCTCGACGGCAGCCGCCATGAGCTCACGCCCGAGCGCGCGATCGAAATCCAGCGATTCCTCGATGCGGATATCGCAATGGTGCTGGACGAATGCACGCCGTTTCCGGCGACCGAAGACGAGGCGCGTCAATCGATGGAGCGCTCAATGCGCTGGGCCGAACGCTGCAAGCGCGCGTTCCGCGACATGTCCGGCTATGGCCTGTTCGGCATCAACCAGGGCAGCGTACACGCCGCGCCGCGGCTTGCCTCGGCCAAGGCGCTGACCGGCATCGGCTTCGATGGCTATGCCATCGGCGGTCTTGCCGTCGGCGAAGGCCGGGCGGCGATGTTCGCCGTGCTCGATACGACCGTGCCGGCGCTGCCGGACGATCGGCCGCACTATCTGATGGGCGTCGGCAAGCCGGACGATCTTTTGGGTGCGGTGGCGCGCGGAATCGATCTATTCGATTGCGTGCTGCCGACGCGGTCCGGCCGTACGGCGCAGGCCTTCACCCGCTTCGGCACGGTCAATGTGCGCAACGCGCGTCACCAGGACGATACACGGCCGCTCGAAGACGGCTGCGATTGTCCGGCCTGCCGGTTCTATTCGCGCGGCTATCTGCACCATCTGGCGCGCGGCGGCGAGATTCTGGCGAGCATGCTGTTGACCCATCACAATCTTCGCTACTATGCGCGGCTGATGGAGCAAATGCGCGCTTCCATCGAAGCGCGGCAGCTCGCCGCGCTTGGCGACCGCCTGACGCGCGATTGGGCGCGCGGCGATATCGAGCCCTGCTAGCCATGCCGAAAACCAAGCATCCTTACCGCGACCTGACGCTGCTCGGACGGAAAGCTACCCTGCCCGCTTCGCCCGACGACGCGGTGCTCGAACGCGTCGCCAATCCGTGCCCCGGCACGATCTATCTCATTCGCTTCAACGCGCCGGAGTTCACCTGCCTCTGCCCGCTCACCGGCCAGCCCGATTTCGCGCATTTCGTCATCGACTACGTACCGACGAAACATATCGTCGAGAGCAAGTCGTTGAAGCTGTTCCTCGGCTCATTCCGCAACCATGGCGGTTTCCACGAAGACTGCACGCTGCTGATCGCCAATCGCCTCCGCGCCGCGATCAAGCCGCGCTGGCTGCGAATCGGCGGTTATTGGTATCCGCGCGGCGGCATGCCGATCGACATTTTTTTCCAGACCGGCGCGCCGCCGAAGGATCTGTGGCTGCCCGACCAGGGCGTGCCGCCGTATCGCGGCCGCTGACATGGACGCGGCGCGGATCAAGGCGACGATCCGCGACGAGGCGCTGAAGCTCGGCTTCGACGCCGTCGGCTTCGCCGCGCCGGAAACCGCGGCGGCAGCGCGCGCCGGCCTCGCCGATTTCCTGGCGCAAGGTTTTCACGGCGAAATGGATTGGCTTGCCGACCGCGCCGAGCAGCGCGCCAGCCCGATGGGCTTGTGGCCCGACGTCAAAAGCGTCGTCGTCCTGGGTTTGAACTATGCGCCGGAGCGCGATCCGCTGCCCGAACTCGAAGCGCGCGATCGCGGCTACATCTCGGTCTATGCGCGCGGTCGCGACTATCACGATCTGATCAAAGGCCGGCTCAAGACGCTGGCGCAGAAGATCGCGTCGCGCTGGGGTTCGGCACTCAAGGTGTTTGTCGATACCGCGCCGGTGATGGAAAAGCCGCTGGCGCAGGCCGGCGGCATCGGCTGGCAAGGCAAGCACACCAATCTGGTGTCGCGCGATTTCGGCTCGTGGCTGTTCCTGGGCGAGATCTATCTCGATCTGGCGCTGCCGCCCGATGCCGCCGAGGCCGATCATTGCGGCGAATGTCGCCGTTGCCTCGACGCCTGTCCGACCAACGCCTTTCCCGGTCCCTATCGGCTCGATGCGCGGCGCTGCATCTCGTATCTCACCATCGAGCACAAAGGACCGATCGACGCCGAGCTCCGGCCGCTGATGGGCACGCGCGTCTACGGGTGCGACGATTGCCTCGCGGTTTGTCCGTGGAACAAGTTCGCAGTCGCGGCGCGCGAAAGCGGTTTGCAGCCGCGCCAGGCGCTGACCGGACCGGCGCTCGCCGAGCTGACGCGGCTCGACGACGCGGCGTTCCGCAAATTGTTTTCCGCCTCGCCGGTGAAGCGCATCGGCCGCGATCGCTTCCTGCGCAATGTGATGATTGCGATCGGCAACAGCGGCGATCCGGCGCTTGCCGCTGCGGCGCGCGCCAACCTCGACGATCCATCGCCGGTGGTGCGCGCGATGGCAGTGTGGGCCTTGCGGCGGCTCGATTCAGCGACGGCCGTGTCGCTGCGCGACGCGTATCTGGCGCGCGAGGACGATAGCGGCGTCCGAACGGAGTGGTCTTCGCTTTAGGCGACTTTTTGCGCCGCGCCGGTCGCCGGCAACCGGACCGTCACCGCCAAGCCGGCGCCCGGCAGGCTCGTGACATGCAACGTGCCGCCTTCGCCTTCGGCCAGCGTCTTGGCCTGGCCGAGCACGCTGCGCGCGCCGATCTCGTCGGCCGTCAAACCCGCGCCCATGTCGGCGACCTCGAGCTCGATCACGCCGGCGGCCAGGCGCGCGGCGCGCAGCGTGACGCGGCCGCCGCGTTGCGAACGCGCCACCGCATTGCCGAGCAGCCGCACGATGATCTCCGTCAGCGCCCGGTCGGAGCCGGCATAGACGCCGATATCGGGTGGAACCGCCGCGACGAAGGTGACGCCGGCGGCATCGGCTTCGGTTTCGACCAGGCAAATTGCGGCACCAATCAGAGCGGCGAGCGCGACCTGGGCGTCGGGCGGCCGCGCGTTACGAAAGCCGACCGGCGCGCGGTCGGTCATATCGCGCACGGTGATCAGCAGCCGGCGGGCCCGGCCGGTATCGTCGCCGATGCCGAGGCATTCCGAGCGCAACAGCCGCACCGCGCCGTCGGCGCGGAGTGCGCGCACGTCGAGCGGCGGCGGCGCTTCGGCGCGCACCAAGATCGCGAGCCAGGCGGCGGCGCGGCCGCGATCCTGCGGGTGAATCATCGCCATCAGCCGCGCGCGCGACGGTGGCGCGCTGCCGGCGTCGAGACCGAACAGCGAATACATCGCCGGCGACCAGCTGACCGCGCCGCTGGCGATATCCCATTCCCAACTCGCGACCGGCGTCGTAGCGAGAGAAGCCGATTCGTTCTGGCGCAGTGTTGCTTCGGCAGCGATGCGGCGCGCACGCTCGTCAGCAATCGCAGCGGCACTCGCTTGTAGTTCACGCATCATTTGGCGCTGGCCGAGCCTGGCGATCGGCCACGCCAGCGCGCCGCCGGCGAGGGCGGACGCCAGAACGACCGCGGCAAGGACGAACCCATTCATGCCGGCAGTATGGCTAAGGAAAATGAACGGACGTTAAAGCAACCGGGCCGGCTCGGCGGCCGTGGTTAATAGCGCCTCGAGCGCCCGCAGGCGCCGCCGCGGCCGCGGCTTGGCGGCGGCGGCGCGCTCGGCGGCGTCGATGCGCTGCCAGCCGGCGAGATTGACCGTCGCGGCGCCGCGCGCCTCGAGCAGGCGCGCCAACCCGAACCGGCCGGGCCGGGTCGACGGCGTGGTGCCCGCTTCCTTGAGCAGACGGTCGGCGACCAGCCGCGCGTCGGCGATGATCTCCTCTATGCTTCCGGTCGCGCCGCGATTTGCCCAACCGGCGGCGTAAAGGCCCGGCGCAATCAAGCCGCGATCGTCGTGCAGCCGATCGTAGGCCGCGGTGCGCTCCAGGCCGGTCGCGGCGATCACCAACTCGGCACGCAGCGCCAGATTCTGGCCGAGCCGGTCGGGTCGGGTGAAGAGCGCCCGCTCGACGCCAGCGGCGCCGTCGAGACGCAGCGGCCGCAGGTGAAACTGGAACCGAATCGGAAGGCGCGATTCGTCGCGCGGCACCGCGGCCAGCGCGGCGAACGCCTTCAGCAGCGCTTTGCGGTCGCGATCGAGATCATCGGCGACAGCCTCGGCTTGCGCCAGCGCTTCGGGGTCGATGACCGCTTGCGCGCGCGCGAGCTTCTTGAGTTCGGCGAGATCGGCGGGTTGGATGCGCGAGGCAAGCAGGTCGTTGCGGCCGATGACGTGGATCGCCTGCAATGGCATGGCGGCCAACTTCGCGGCGATTTCGGGATCGAGATCGGCCTTCGCCAGTTCTTTGGGCGAGCGCGCCAGCAGCCGCGCGACTTCAAGCGCGACGCTGCCCTGGCCAACGACGATGACGTTGCGAACGCGGTCGAGCGCCGGCGGCGGCGCGGCGATTTCGGGATCGCCGTTGACCCAGCGCAGGAATGCGCCGGCGCCCCAAACGCCCGGCGTTTGGTCGCCCGGGATGCCGAGCGGCCGGTCGGCGCCGGCGCCGGTCGCGACGACGACGGCGTCGTAGAGCATGCGCAAATCGGCGAGGTCGAACTCGCGGCCGAGCGCGACGTTGCCCCAGAAGGCGACGGATTTCGCTTTCAGCGCACGCGTGAATAGTGCGGTCAATTTCTTGTCGAGCGCGCGATCGGGCGCCAGGCCGTAGCGCGCCAAACCGTAGGGCACCGGCAGTTTCTCGACGAGGTCGATACGCGCTTGCGGCGCCTTGCGGGCGATGCGCTCGACAACCGCAAGTCCCGCGGGGCCGGCGCCGACGATGGCGATGGACAGGGGCATGTCCGCCTCAGGCGAGGCGGACGTATTCGTAATCCGCCGGCAGGCGGTTGACGCCGCGCTCCGGCGCCGCGATCCAACCCGCGACCTTGCCGGGCACCGTGACCGGGCACATCAGGCTTTTGACAAAAGCCCTGTCGCCGGCTGACGGCAGCCATTCGTCGCGCCGCGCCTGCCACGTGATTTCGCCGACGGATTTGCCCGATGGATCGACGAACCGATTAGCCCACGCGCCGATGGTGCGATGGAAGCGCGGGCTCGGCAGCGCCAGGCGCAACGCGAAACCCGCGTCGGCCACCATTTTGCGCCAGCGCTGCACGCCGCTGTCGCAATCCTTGATATAGGCCTGGCGGGTCACTTCGTTCATTGCGTTCCTGAGCGGCACATTCTGAGCGCCCTCCGGGGTCTCAACCGCGAGCGCGCCGTCACGGCAGACGTGATCGTCGTAACGGCCTTCGTCGGGGCGGCCCTTGATGCCGGTCGCGAAATAGGCGGCGGCATTGGTGGACACTTCTGCGCCGAACAGATCCAGCGACGAGCTGAACCAGAAATTGAGATAGCGCTGCAACGTCGGCAGATCGACGACGCCGGCGGCGCGCAACGTGTCGGGCGCCTCGGTCTTCAGCGCCTTCATCGCTTCGAGCGTGCGCGCGACGATGCGCGTCACGCCGTTGACGCCGACCATCATGTGATGCGCCTCTTCCATCAGCATGAAGCGGCAGGTGCGCGCCAGCGGATCGAAGCCGCTTTCGGCCAGGCTCATGAGCTGGAACTTGCCGTCGCGGTCGGTGAAATAAGTGAACAGGAAGAACGACAGCCAGTCCGCGATCGGCTCGTTGAAGGTCGACAGGATGCGCGGCCGGTCGGCATCGCCGGAATGCCGCGCCAGCAGCGCTTCGGCCTCTTCGCGGCCGTCGCGGCCGAAATAGGCGTGCAGCAGATAGACCATCGCCCAAAGATGGCGGCCTTCCTCGACATTGACCTGGAACAATGAGCGCAGATCGTAGAGCGACGGCGCGGTATGGCCGAGCAGCCGCTGCTGCTCGACCGAGGCCGGTTCGGTATCGCCCTGCGTCACGATCAGCCGGCGCAGCGTCGTGCGGTGCTCGCCCGGAACCTGCTGCCACGCCGGCGTGCCCATGACGTCGCCGAAGCCGATTTTGCGATCGGGTTCGGGCTCGGCGAGGAAGATACCCCAGCGATAGTCGGGCATCTTCACCGCACCCCAGCTTGCCCAGCCCTTGGCGTCGACCGACGTCGCGGTGCGCAGATAGACATCGGCTTCGAGAAAATCGCTCGGCCCCATCTCGCGCCACCAATCGAGGAACCGCGGCTGCCAGTGCTCGAGCGCGCGTTGCAGCGTCGCGTTGCCGGCGAGATCGATATTGTTGGGAATGCGTTCCTGGTAATCGATGGCCATGGCCGATTCTATGCCTAGACGCGTTCCCAGTTGAAGCGCGGCCGCGCGCCGGTGCCGAAGCGCTTCAAGGCGCCGTCGTCGCCGACGGCATTGGGCCGCGAAAACACCCAGTTCTGCCAGGCCGACAGCCGGCCGAAGATGCGCGTCGCCATGGTCTCGGAACCGGCGAAGCGCAGATTGGCCTCGAGCGCGGTGAGCGCGTCGGGCGACAGGCTCGCGCGTTCCTCCAGAACCATCCGCAATTCGTCGTCCCAGTCAAGCGCATCGGGCGTCGCCGTCACCAGGCCGAGCGCACTCGCTTCGGCGGCCGCCAGGCGCGCGCCGATTTTCTTCTGCGCCGCCGCGACCGGCGGAGCATCGCCGCAGAAGCGGGTGATGAGCCGAGTCTGGCCGTTGACCATCGGCAGCGTGCCGAAATTCACGGCGCCGAGGACGACGCGCGGCGGAACGTTGGCCTGCGGATCGTCGAGCATATACGTGCGATCCGCCGCGAGCGCGAGCTCGAATAGCGAGCCCGCGAAGCACGATCCTTTGTCGATCACGGCGATCAGGCTGCGCGACGACACGTCGAAACGCTGCAACGTGCGGCGCAAGTGGCCGAGCGCCGCGCGCACCAACCAATGCCGTGTGTCGGCGAGCAATGCGTCGCTGGCAAGCACCGAAGCGGCGTCGCCGCGCGTCTTCACCATCCAGGTGCCGATCTCGGTTTCGTTGAGCCGCAGCATGAGAATGGCGTCGTCGAGCTCGCGTGCCATTTGCACCGGCCACCACGCCGCGCCTTGGGCCAAGGCCGCGGCCGGCGACGCGGCCACGTTGTCGGGTGCCTTGACGGTCAGCGTCGCGACCCGCGCGGCGCGGTCGAACGCGACTTCGACGGTGCGATAGCGGTAGCCCGTCTCGTCGACGGCGCGTTCGAGCGGCGGCAGCTTGACGCCCGCCACGCTATCGGGCCGGTCGCTTGTCTGTGCCAGCGCCGCGGCGCGCTCCTTCACAGCGGCCGCGAATTTTTGCGGCGTCGCCACGGAGTCAACCAGGCCCCATTGCCGCGCGCGGTCTGCGCGCACGCCTTCGGCCGTCGTACAGAACAGATCGGCGAGATCGCGCCGCACCTTGCGCTTGTCGGTAAGCCGCGACAGGCCGCCGGTGCCGGGCAGGACGCCCAGCAGCGGCACTTCGGGCAGGCTGACCGTCGACGAGCGGTCGTCGATCATCAGGATTTCATCGCAAGCAAGCGCAACCTCGTAACCGCCGCCGGCGCAGGCGCCGTTAACCGCAGCGAGGAACTTGAGGCCCTCATGCCGGCTCGAATCCTCCATGCCGTTGCGCGTCTCGTTGGTGAACTTGCAGAAGTTCACTTTGAAGGCGTGCGAGGACGATCCCAGCATGTAGATGTTGGCGCCGGCACTGAACATGCGCTCCTTGGCGCTGGTCAGCACGACGGTCTTGACCGACGGATGCTCGAACCGGATGCGATTGAGCGCATCGGCAAGCTCGATATCGACGCCGAGGTCGTAGGAGTTGAGCTTCAGCTTGTAGCCCGGCACCAGGCCGCCATCCTCGGCGACGTCGAGCGCGAGCGTCGCGACCGAGCCGTCGACCGCAAGCTTCCAATGACGGTAGCGCTCCGGGCTGGTGTCGAAGGTGATCAAGGCTGCCTCCCTCGGCCGGCGGCGCAAAACGTGCGCTTTTGCCGGACGATAGTGCATACTCGCCACCCGTCAAGGAGCGGGGATCATTTGAGCGCCGTGTCGCGTCATTGCCGGGAGCGTGGCTAGCGCCGTGCACGTGCTTCATCTCTTTCCGCGTTTCCGGCCCAATTTCGCCGGCGACGGTCTCTACTTCGAAAAGTTGTGGCCGCAGTTGTCCGCCGGCGACGGCGGGCACGACGTGCTGGTCTTCACCACACCGATGCCGGCCGAGATCCCGCACGTCGCGCCGCGCGGCATGAGCCTGATCTATCTGCGCCGGTCGGAAACCGAATCGGCGCCGGCGGTGCTGCTGCGCTATTACCTGTGGCTACTGCGCAATATCCGGCGCTACGACGTCATTCACGCGCGCACGCATATCGACCGCTTCTTCGTGTCGAACTGGATCGCCCGATTCGCCGGCGTGCGATTCATCTATTCGGCGACGCTCGACGATTCGCCGCCTTACATCCTCAAGACCTATCGCCCGAGCTTCTGGCGTTTCGCCGCCTGGGCGATGCGCAAGACGATCACGCGGCTCGTGGTGCTCAACCGGCGCCTCTACGACGAGAGCGCAGCCTTCATGGGCGCGCCCGGCCACGTCGTCATCGTGCCGCAAGGCGTCGCCGTGCCGGAGCGGATCGCCGACGACGGCGCGACGCGCGACGCGCTCGGCATTCCGCGCGACGCCTTCGTGCAGCTTTATGTCGGCAGCGTCTCGCGCCGCAAGGACGTGCTGTTCCTGATCGAAAACCTGGCGGCGCTCAACGCCGACCGCAAGCCGCGTTACCTGGTCATGCTTGGTCCCGCGCTCGAACCCGACTATCGCGCCGAGCTCGACGCGACGATCGCCGCGCTCGGCGTCGGCGATCGTCTGCGCTTTGTCGGCTATCGCGACGATCCGGCGCCGTTCTATCGCATGGCCGACGCCTTCGTCTTTGCGTCGTGGCTCGAAGGTTTCCCCAATGTCTTGGCCGAGGCGATGGCGTACGGCTTGCCGATCGTCGCGCGCCGCCTCGAAGGCGTCACCGATTTCGTGCTGGCGGACGGCGATACGGGGCTGCTGTTCGATACGCCGGCCGAGTACCGCGCGCTCCTTCACCGGGTCGAATCGGACGACGCCCTGGCCGAACGGCTCGGCCGCAACGCCCGCGCCAAGGCAGCCAGCGACTACTCGATGGCCGCCGTCGCCAGGACCTACGCCGCCCTCTACCGAACAGTCCTAACGATCGCTTAATGGCGCCGCACCTATACTGCGGCGTGGAATCGCAGAGCCAGGAATATATCGACGTCGGCATGCTGACGAATGCGGCGCTCAAACGCCTGCATGACGAATGGCAAAGCCGCTGCCGCGGCCGGCACTTTCCGGCACGCGCCAATTTCGATCCGGTGGAGATGGACTACATCCTCGGCAACCTGTCGCTGGTGGAAGTGCGCCGGCATCCGCTCCGTTTCTTCTTCCGCGTGCATGCGAGCAACGTCGCCGCACGCGTGGGCTTCGACATGACGCGCAAATTCCTCGACGAAAGCCCCGACGCCCGATTCCGGTCCGTGATCCTCGATCACTACCTGCGCACGCTCGACGAGCGCCGCCCGGTCGCCGCCCGTCACGAGCAGGAGGTCACCGATCGCACCGTGCTCAACTGCGAAGCCTTGGCCCTGCCGCTGGCGCACGACGGCGAGAACATCGACATGGTGATGACCGGCGTGAGCTGGCGCTAACGGCGCACGCTGCAACCGGCGGGAGGGGCTTGACGGGCGTGTGCCCCTCGCCAACCATCGACCTTCAAGGCGCCGAACAGGCCGCGTAAAGAGCCGCGCCGCAGGGAGGAAGGCATGACCGCCGACGGGTCTTCCGCATCGGCGCCGCACGTCGCCATTCCACGCGATTTCAATGCGGCTGTCGATCTGCTCGACCGCAATCTGACCGCTGGCCGCGGCAACAAGCTTGCCTTCGTCGACGGCCGCGGCAGCCTGACCTATGCCCAGCTCGCCGAACGTGTCGACCGCGCCGCCGGCGCATTGCGCCAGCTGGGCGTACAACCCGAGCAGCGCGTCATGCTGTGTCTGCTCGATACGGTGGATTTTCCGGCGGCGTTCCTCGGCGCGATCAAGGCCGGCATCGTGCCGGTGCCGGTGAATACGCTGCTGACGCCTGCCGACTATGAATTCATGTTGCGCGACAGCCGCGCCCGCGCGCTCATCGTCTCCGATGCGTTGTACGACAAACTCTCGCCGGCGTTGGCAAACCAACCGGCGCTCGAGCATGTCATCATCGCCGGCGCGGCGCCGGCCGGCCGCTTGTCCTTCACGACGCTGCTTGCCGAGGCGCCGGCCAAAGCG
>JBOHLR010000012.1:0-28210 GCA_050729555.1 Allostellaceae bacterium | reverse complement strand
CAGCGCGTCGACGACGTCGTCCTCGACATAGTTGGCGAGATTGCGCGACGAGATCGGCCGCTTGAAGCCGCGCCAGCGGTCTTCGATCTCCTTGTCCTTGGCGAGCGTGTTGGTAACGAGTGCGAAGAGCGGCGCATTGTCGCCGTAAACCGCGCCAATCGATTTGGCCGTCGCCTTGCGCGTCGCGCCGTTCGGCTCGGAGAGCAGATGGAGCGCCTCGGCGCCGGTGAGCCGCTTGCCTTTCACCGGAAAGCGCAAAGCGGCGTTCGTCTCGTCAAAGAGCCGCGTCCAGGCCGCGCGGCCGGCGACCGCCTTCTCGTGCAGCAGCTTTTCGAGATCGTCCGTCAGTTGATACGGCCTGAAGGCACGCAGATCGCGTAGCCATGGCCGATAATGCGCAAGTTCGGACGCGCGCAGCTTGTCGTCGAGCGCCTTGTCGCCGACGCGATTGAGCTCGAGCGTAAAGAACAGCAACCGGGTCGAAATGTCGGTCGCCTTCTCCTGCATGTTCTGGAAGAAGCGGCCGTTTTCTGGATCGCTCTGATCGTCGGCATAACGCAGCGAGGCGTAGCTCAGCACGCGCCCGAGCAATTCCTGGATGCGCTCGTATTCGCGGACCGCAGCGCCGAGCTCTGCGCCAGACATCGTGGCGAGCTTGCCGGCATGCGCCGCTTGGAAGCGCTGCGCCGACGAGTCCGCTTCCGCCAGGTCGCGCTTCAATTCTGCGCTGTCCGGGCCCGGATAAAGATCGTTCAGGTCCCATTCCGGTAAGCGTCCGAGCGCAGGGCCCTTCTGTTTCGTCGCCGATCGTTGCGCCGCCATGTTTCGCCTCGTTTGCAATGCTGCGTCTACCCGTCGGATCGCCCGGCAACCCAGATCACCGGGAAATTGACGCCAAGGCGCAAGCCCTGTATTTCGCAGGGGCCCGCGAGCCAGAACGGCGTCGATTCGGGGACCGATGGATTATCACACCTGCCCCAACCTCGCCGCGATGTTTTTCGCCGAAGCAACGCGCCAAGGCGACCGGCCGTTCCTATGGGCGAAGCAGGCAGGCGCCTATCATGCGTTGACCTGGCGCGACGCGCAGCAACAGGTCACGGAGCTCGCCAAAGGATTGCGCGCGCTCGGCATCGCTCGCGGCGATCGCGTCGTTCTAGTCGCCGAGAACGGGCCCGCATGGGTCGTCGCCGATTTCGCGATCATGAGCGCGGGCGGCATCACCGTGCCCGCCTATACGACTCATACGGTCGAAGATTATCGCCACGTCATGACCAACTGCGCGGCCAAGGCCGTGATCGTCTCGGCCGCGGCGCTGGCGCGACGGGTGCTGCCGGCGGCAGCGCAATCGCCGAGCATCGCCGCCGTCGTGACGATCGACACGCCCGACGCCGATATGCCGGCGCGGATCGCGCCGCGGTCGTGGCAGGCGGTCCGCGCGCTTGGCGCCGCTTCGCCTGGCGACGTCGAGAATTGGATCGGCGCGATCGGTCGCGACGACATCGCTTGCCTGATCTACACCTCGGGCACCGGCGGCGCGCCCAAGGGCGTGATGACGACCCACGGCAACATTCTTGCCAATTGCCGCTCGTGCTTCGGCCTGCTCGAGAAACTGGGGCTTGGCCACGAGATCTTCCTGTCGTTCCTGCCGTTGTCGCATTCTTACGAGCACACCGCCGGCATGATGTTTCCGATTTCGCTCGGCGCCGAAATCTATTTCGCCGAAGGCGCGGAGACGCTGGCGGCAAACCTGATCGAGGCGCGACCGACAATCATGACGGCGGTGCCGCGGCTCTATGAGGCTTTCCACCAGCGCATTCTGCGCGCCGTCGAGCGTGAAGGCGGCCTCAAGGCGAAGCTCTTCTTTAAAACGCTGGCGCTCGGCCGCAAACGGTACGAGCAGCCGAACGGCCTCGACGTCGCCGAGCGTGTTGCGGATGCGATCCTCGACATCCTGGTGCGCCGCAAATTCAAGGCACGCTTCGGCGGCCGTCTCAGGGCGATGGTTTCGGGCGGCGCCGCGCTCAATCCGGAAATCGGCCGGTTCTTCCTCGCCTTGGGCCTGCGGCTGCTGCAGGGCTATGGCCAGACCGAAGCGGCGCCGGTGATCAGCGCCAATCCGCCGGACCGCATCAAGATCGACACCGTCGGCCTGCCGGTGGTTGGGGTTCAGGTCGGCTTCGCAGAGGACGGCGAGATCCTGGTGCGCGGTGACAATGTGATGAAGGGCTATTGGAACGACGCGGAAGCGACGGCCCGCGCGCTCGCCGACGGCTGGCTCCATACCGGCGACGTCGGCCGTCTCGATAATGAAGGTTTCCTGGTCATCACCGACCGGAAGAAGGATTTCATCAAAACCTCGGGCGGCGAAATGGTCGCGCCGGCGCGCATCGAGGGCTGCCTGACGCTACAGCCTGAGATTGGCCAGGCGATGGTGGCGGGCGATCGCCAACCCTATCTCGTCGCGGTGCTGGTGCCGAGCCAGCACGTGATCGACGAGAGCGCGCGACGAAACCGGGCCGCCAACACGCCGTTGGCCGACCGGCCCGACATTCGCGAGGCGCTGGCCGCGGCGTTGGCGCGCGCCAATGCGTCGCTGGCGCCATTCGAGCGCATTCGTCGCTTCCTTGTCGCCAACGAGCCGTTTACGACCGCCAATCACCAGATGACGCCGACGCTCAAAATCCGGCGCCACGTCATTCGCCAGGCCTATGACGAAGCGCTGTCAGCCCTGTACGAGAAGGCCGGCGGCGGCTAGCGGCGCTTGTGATAGTCGCGATACCAGTCGACGAACCGGCGCAAGCCGACGTCGATGCTGGTGCGCGGCGCAAAGCCGAGATCGCGGCGGGCGGCGGCGATGTCGGCATAGGTCGCCGGCACGTCGCCCTTCTGCATCGGCAGATTCTGGCGCTTGGCGGTCCTGCCCAATGCGGTCTCGAGCGCGGCGACGAAATTGCCGAGATCCTCGGCCCGGTTGTTGCCGAGATTGTAGATCCGGTACGGCGGCGCGCCGGCGGCGCCGTCGGATGGCGGCCGGTCGAGCGCGGCGAGCACGCCCTGGACGATGTCGTCGACATAGGTGAAGTCGCGGCGCATGCGGCCGTCGTTGAACAGCTTGATCGGCTTGCCGCGCTCGATCGCCTCGACGAAGAGCCACGCCGCCATGTCAGGGCGGCCCCAGGGGCCGTAGACGGTGAAGAAGCGCAGGCCGGTGGTCGGAATGCGATAGAGATGCGCGTAGCAATAAGCCATCAGCTCGTCGGCGCGCTTGGTCGCGGCGTAAAGCGATTGCGGCATCTCGACCCGGTCGTCCTCCGAAAACGGCAGCTTGCTGTTGGCGCCATAGACCGACGACGAGCTGGCATAGACGAAATGCTTCAGGCCTTTGAGTGCGCGGCAGGCTTCCATCACTTCGAGTTGCGCCATCAGATTCGACGCCGCGTAGGCGCGCGGATGATCGAGCGAATAGCGCACGCCGGCTTGCGCCGCGAGATGCACCACCCGATCGATGCCGCGCGCGCGTTTCGCCACGCCTTCGATGCGTCCGGCCACGGCCAAGTCGAGCCGATGGAAGGCGAAATTGCGATGCGCCTGGAGCCGCTTCAGCCGCGCGCGTTTCAGCGCCACCGAATAATAGGGATTGAGGTTATCGACGCCGACGACGCGCTCGCCACGCGCCAACAGCGCAGCCGAAACATGGTAGCCGATGAAGCCGGCAGCGCCGGTGACGAGCACGGTCATGCGAGACGCGAATCCCCCACTGCGACGCGCCTCTATAGCGCGCCCGGACGCGGAAATCACCCCTTGCGGCGTTGCGACGCGCGACTAAGCTCGTCCAACGGAACGCGAGGCCGGCCCATGAAAAGCTACGTCTTGACCGAGTTCGGCAAGCCGCTCACCGCGATCGAGACGCCGACGCCGCAGCCGCAAGGCTCCGAAGTGCTGCTGAAGACTCTGGCGGCCGGCGTCTGTCACAGCGACCTCCATCTGCACGACGGCTATTACGAGCTGGGCGGCGGCAAGCGCTTCACCCTCTCCGACCGCGGCATCGCGCCGCCGATTACCATGGGTCACGAGATCGCCGGTGCGGTGGTGGCCGCGGGACCCGAGGCAAAAGGCGTCCGGCCGGGCGACGGCTATGTCGTCTATCCGTGGATCGGGTGCGGCACGTGCACGGTATGCCGCGCCGGCAACGAACAGCTTTGCAGCGACGCGCGCACGCTCGGCATCCTCAAGCCGGGCGGCTATGCCGATTACGTGCTCGTGCCGCATCCGCGCTATCTCTATCCGCTCGGCAGCTTATCGCCGCAAGCGGCCGCGCCCTATGCGTGCTCGGGTCTCACGACCTATGCCGCGCTCAAACGCGTCGGCGCCGCCGTCTATACCGCGCAACCGATCCTGATCTTCGGCGCCGGCGGGCTGGGAATGATGTGTATCAAACTGCTGAAGGCGCTCGGCGGCAAAGGTGCGATCGTGGTGGATCTCGACGCCAAAAAGCGCGATGCGGCGGTCGCTGCTGGCGCGCTGGCGGCAATCGATCCCAAAGCGGACAAGCCCGGCCGCGCCATCCGAGCGGCGGCGAACGGCGCGATCGCGGCGGCGATCGACCTTGTCGGCGCCAGCGAGACCGCGCGGCTCGGGATCGACGCGCTCGCGCGCGGCGGCAAATACGTCGTCGTCGGTCTGATGGGCGGCGACATCACGCTATCGCTGCCGCTGCTGCCGATCCGTTCGATCACCATTAAAGGCATGCTGGTCGGCACGCTGGCCGAATTCCGCGAGGTGATGGACCTGGTCGCGACCGGCAAGGTCGAGCCGATGCCGCTGATCGAACGGCCGCTCGCGCGCGTCAACGAGACGCTGCAGGAGCTTCGCGCCGGCCGCATCTATGGCCGCGCCATGCTGACGCCCTAAGCGTCAGGGGGTTGAAATCCGCGCCACGAGAGCGATGCTGCGGCCGATGTTGCGTGCCAGGCAGTCGTAGCTTGCGTCGGTCATGTGCAGGCGATCGCGGGCGAGCATGACCGAGAGCGGCATGCGCCCCTCTTCCACCCATTCACGCATCATCGCGAAGCGCCGGATAACCGGCACGCCGAGGTCGCGGCCTTCGGCGGCGATGACGGTTTCCATCTCGCGGAAGGTCGCATGCCGAATGACCGACGGTGCAAACTGCACGTCCATCAGCACGACGTCGATGCCGGCCCGCTGCATGCGCACGACACCTTCGCGGATCACCGCGGCGGCGGCGGCCGGGTCGACGTCGCGCAGGACGTCGTTGGTCCCGACCTGCCAGATGACGAGATCGGGATGCGCGGCGATGACGTCGGTATCGATGCGTGCGAGCGTGGTCGCGGCGGCCTCGCCGCCGATACCGCGATTGAGAACCTCGATATTCGCACCTGGAAGACGCCGCACCAGCAGCGTGGCCAGGCGGCTCGGATAGGTCTTGTCGCGCGCCGACGCGCCAGTGCCATAGGTCGAGGACGAACCGAAAGCGACGATGACGACCGGCCCGCCGGCGACGAGCGACTGCGCCACGTGCGGCAGGTTCATATCGAGCGCCGCTAGATCGTCGCTGATGCCGCAGCGATCGATTGCGGCCTGGGTGCGACGGCCGATCGGCGTCATCATCAGCAAGCCAACGGCAATGAGGCCGAACACGGTCAACGCCATGAGCGAATGCTTGCGCCGCAGCAACGCGGGCGCCGGCGGAACCGATTTCAGGCTGTCGCGCAGCACCGCGAGCCGATCCTAACGGGCGGCGCGGTCGATCGCGCCGGCCATCGTCTCGCCGAGGCAGCGATAGACCGCGGCCGCCAAAGCGGTTTGCTTGCTGCTCGGAACATCGAGCATCTCGAATCGGCCGTTGTCGTTCCAGTAGCGCATGATCTGATAACGGTCGAACAGGTACACGTCGTCCAGATCCGCGGCGCGATTCAGAGCATCGAGATAGGGGCCGAAATCGATGACCGACGCGAGGCTGGGGTTGTACTGCATGTTGACCAACATGACCGCTGCGCCGCCCGCGCGGAGCTTCGTGATGCCTTCGTCGAGTGCGGTGGCGAATTCATCGACTTCCACCGCCCGGACTGCGTCGACGGTACCGGTTTCCCAGATCACCAGATTGGGCTTGGCTGCGAGCACGTCCGTGGAAAATCGCGCGATCATGTCGCGCGTCGTCTGGCGCGGAATCGCTTTGTTGATCACCGTGATCGGAACACCCGGGTGGCGACGCGCCAGCGCCTCCTGCAAGCGTTGCGGATAGGCGTTGGGGGCGCCACCGGCGGCGACACCGGCGGTCGAGGCGCCGCCGATGGCGACGATGACGACGGGCTGCCGATCGTGAAAACGCTTGGCAAGCCCGGGCAACGTCGGATCGCCGGCGATGAGATCGGGCGGCACCGCGCATTGGTTGGCTTTCGGCGGCGCCGGCGCCTGGGCAGCTGCCGGGGCAACGCCAAACAGCACGACGATCAACAGTGCGGCCAGCTTAGCGATCCGTCCCTTCATCGCGGTCACTCCGGCGCGCCCGTGGCGGCGCGCGGACCGGACGCCTGGCGGACGGCGACCTTGTACCATTCGAGGAGATAGGCGAGGCCGATCATCGCCGCGAAGCCGACGAGATTGACGACGGCCTGCATGATCACGCCGCTATCGAATTCGGAAAGGATGAAATGGCCGAGCACCGCCAGAACGATGCCGAGACAGAAGACATGGAGCGAGTGCTGGCCGCAAACGATCAGCGGCCGCGCCCATTTCATGCGCAGAAACCGGTTGCCGGATTTGACGAAGATCATGGTGGTGGCGGCGATGGCAAGGAAATCGACCAGGCGCAACGGCGCCAAATTCGTCTTGTCGAGCGTGTGCGTCCACAGAAGCTTCGCCAGAAACACCGGGAATGGGTCATAGAGCCAGTGGATGGTCCAATCGAGGCTGACCACGGCGCAAAAGCCAGCGATGCCGGCTGCCAGCACACGGAACCATAGGCAAGAAGGAAACGGCCAGATGCCGGTAACGCGCGAGTAACCGGCAGTCGCGCCGGTGACGAAGAGGAATTGCCAAGCAAGCGGATTGAAGTACCACGGCGCGCCCGCCGGATAGGTGTGCGGCGTCCAGCCCCAGAACAGGGTCGCGCCATAGAATATTCCCGAAACCGCGAACGGCAGCAGCCGATGCACGCGCAGGCCGAGCAGCACCAATGGGAACCCGGCGAGCAAGACGATATAGAGCGGGAGAATGTCGAGGAACTGCGGCTGGAAATTCAGGAGCAACGCCCGGATCACGGCCAGATGCGGCGTCTGGAGGAAATTGGCGACGCGCATTTCTTCGACATACATCGCGTTGTGTACGACCATGACGCTGTACGACACCTCGGCGACGAAGAGCACGAACAGGAAGACGTGCGCGACGTAGAGTTGCCAGACGCGGCGATAGATTTGGGCCGTCGCTAGGAGCGCGCCGTTGCGCATCAGGCTGCGGCCGTAAACCAGCGCCGCGGTGAAACCGGAAATGAAGATGAAGACTTCGGCGGCATCGAAAAATGCCAGGCCGTGAAACGTCGCGTAGGCGAGCAGATTGCCCGGCACGTGGTCGATGAAGATGAAGAACAGCGACAGACCGCGGAAGAAATCGAGGCGGAGATCGCGCTCCGCCTTGGCCGCTCCGCGCTGCGGCGTCGGCGCGGCCTCGGCCATGGGAGCGTGCGCGTCCACGCCGGCGATTCTATCGGGCGGCGGACTGCAAGGCGAGACTCAGGCTGACGCCCGGCGGATAAGCGCCGAAAACCGGCGATCCGCGCCTAGATGGCGTCGAGCTGCCAAGCGATGTCGTTGTAGATGTTCCAGAGATAGCCGATATCCGCCGCGCCGACGAGCGCATAGGCGTGACCGTGGTGCCGCCAATAGAGGATGTTGAGGTCTTCGCGGCGGTCGAAGGTCGGCGCCAGATCGGCTTTCGACGACTCCGCCTCGACAAAGGTCAGCGCGCCGAGGCTCTTGTTGTCGGTGGTGTAGAACAGCTGCGTCGCCGGCTGGCCGTCGATCATGAGCAGCCGGGCGCCCTGGAACTCGAGGCTCCACGGCTTCAAGTTCGGCAGGCGGAAGTCGGAGGGCAGTTGCCCGACCTTGCGCGCCGCGTCGCCGCTGGAATCGGCCGGCACGTCCATCAGCGCGCGGTCATTGGCGCCAGCCTTCACGAACAGCTTGTGATACCCGGCGATGCTGTCGAGCCAGTTGGCGCCGGCGCCGGCGGTGACCAGATCCTGTTGCGCGGTCAGGCTCGCGCTCTGCTCCGTGCCGGCGACATAGCCGAGGCCGCCGCCGATCATGAGGCCGGCCAACGCGGCCGCCACCGGCACGCCAACCCACCACGGCCGCTCGCCCAACACCATCCGCCAGCGCGCCAGCCAGGCCAGCGCGCGCTGAACCGCGTTCAGCCCCCGCTCGCCGCGCGCCGCCGCGATCAGGCGTTCGGGCACCGATTCCCGCAACACGTCGTCGTACGCGGCACGGATCAGGCGTGCGCTCGCGTTCAGCCGCTCGGCATAGGCCTGAAGGCGGTCGTCGCGCGCCAGCGCCTTGATGACTTCCAAGGTTTCGTGTTCGCCCAACTCGCCGTCGAGATAGGCGATCAGGATCTCGTCACTTGGCCTTTGCATCTTCCGTGCTCCCCCGGAGAGCATCACCACCCAGCTTCGCAAGCAACGCCATCCGCGCCCGCGCCAACCGACTCATGATGGTGCCCACCGGCACTGCTGCAACTTCCGCTGCTTCCCGATAACTCAAACCTTCAACCGTCACGAGGAGAAGGGCGACGCGCTGTTCGGCCGGCAGGACGGCGATCGCCGCCTGCACCTCCTTGAGCGCCATTCGGGCCTCGACCCGCCGCGACGGCTCGTCGGTGCCCGCACCCAACGCCTCGTCCTCGCTTTCGGTCCGCCGCGTCTCACGCGCGCGCAGCTGATCGATCCAGACCGTCTGCACGATGCGAAACATCCAGCTGTCGAAGCGCGTTCCGGGCTGGAATTGTTCCGCGCGGGCCAAGGCCCGCTCGCAAGCCGCCTGGACGAGATCGTCCGCTTCGACGGCGGAACCGGTCAGGCCCCGGGCGAACCGTCGCAACCGAGGGAGAACCGCGACAAGCTGATCGTTGAACGACGCGCTCATCGCGCCCGTCCCTGGCTGGGCCGGGACGCCCGATTGAACCTGACGTGATAACAACGGGTTTGGATGTGAATTATTCCTTGGGGGTCCCGAAATTGGGCGCCACAATGGCTGGTGGTTCAGCCGGCGCAAATGCGGCGGCACCCCAGCGAACGGATTGGCGCTATCTTAGTTTCGGGGGAAAGACATGAGAAGAGTGCTGCCGTGCCTCGCGGTGGTTGCCACGCTGCTGGCCACCGCCACGGTCGCGCGCGCCGATTGCAGTCAGGAAATTGCCGCCCTGCGCAGCCGTATCGCGACCCTCAACGACCCGGTGAAGCAGCACGAGCTCGAATTGCTGCTCGCCAAGGCGGAGGACGACAATGCCGCCGGCCGCGCCAATCTGTGCGTTGACGATCTGCAGCACGCGCAGCAATTGGTCAAATAGCCGCAGCCTAAAAAACTTGAGAGGCTGGCCCGACCGCGGCATTGTGCCGCCCGCTGCCTCGGCCTGAGCGGAGGAAGCGCGGCAACCCGGAGAGCGTAGTACCGGATGATTATCGGCATACCCAAGGAGCGCCGAGCCGGCGAGCTTCGCGTCGCGGCTTCGCCTGACACGGTCAAACGCCTGGCCGGACAAGGCCTCGCCATCGTCGTCGAGCGCGGGGCCGGTGCCGGCGCGGCCTATACCGATGATGCCTATGGTGCCGCGGGTGCCAAGTTGGCCGATGCTTCGGCCGCCCTCGGTGCCGACATCGTGCTCAAGGTGCAACGGCCGACCGCCGATGAACTCAAGGAAATGAAATCCGGCGCGGTGCTGGTCGCGATGCTGGCGCCGTTGCAGCACAAGGACGAGGTCCAGGCCTACGCCAAGGCGGGCGTGACCGCGTTCGCGATGGAATTGGTGCCGCGCATTACGCGCGCTCAGACGATGGACGTGCTGTCGAGCCAGGCGAACCTTGCCGGCTACAAGGCGGTGCTCGACGCCGCCGATTATTTCGGCCGCGCCATGCCGATGATGATGACCGCCGCCGGCACGGTGGCGCCGGCGCGCGTCCTGGTCATGGGCGCAGGCGTCGCCGGCTTGCAAGCGATCGCCACTGCGCGCCGCCTCGGCGGCGTCGTTTCGGCAACCGACGTGCGTTATGCCGCGAAGGAGCAGGTCGAAAGTCTCGGCGCGACGTTCCTCACGGTCGATCTCGAAGCCATGAAGGCGATGGAGACCGCCGGCGGCTATGCGAAAGAGGCGAGCGAGGATTTCACTCGGCGCCAGCGCGAGCACGTCACCGAGGCGCTGAAAAAGACCGATATCGTCATCTGCACCGCACTCATTCCGGGCCGCAAGGCGCCGATCCTGATCACGAAGGCGATGGTCGGCGTGATGCGCACCGGCTCGGTGATCGTCGATCTCGCCGTCGAGCAGGGCGGCAACGTCGAAGGCAACAAGCCCGACGAGACCGTCGTCACCGCGAACGGCGTCGCAATCATCGGCCACAGCAACATGCCGGCGCGCATCGCGGTCGACGCCAGTGCGCTTTACGCGCGCAACCTTTTCGCCTTCCTCGGCCTCATCGTGGACAAGGACAAGGCGCTCAAGATCGACGAAGCCGACGAGATCGTGAAGGCGAGCCTGCTGACGCGCGACGGCAAGGTCGTCCATCCGCAACTGGCGGGAGCCTGAACGATGGAAACCAGCGCCCACGCCGACGTTTTCGTATTCTTCCTGACCGTCTTCGTCCTGGCGGTCTTCGTCGGCTATTACGTGGTCTGGCGCGTGACGCCAGCCCTGCACTCGCCTTTGATGAGCGTCACCAATGCCATTTCGTCGGTGATCATCGTCGGCGCGCTGATCGCGGCCGGTCCGGCCGGATTCAGCTTTTCCAAGGTCATGGGATTCGCCGCGGTGACGCTCGCGTCCGTGAACATTTTCGGCGGCTTCATCGTGACGCAACGCATGCTCCAGATGTTCAAGAAGAAGGTGCCCAAGGAGAAGGTCGGCAAATGACCGCGAATCTTGCCGCCCTGCTCTACCTCGTCGCCAGCATCTGCTTCATCATGGCGCTGCGCGGCCTGTCGTCGCCCGAGACCGCACGCGGCGGCAACATCTTCGGCATTGTGGGCATGGTGATCGCCATCGGCACCACGCTCGCTTCGCCCGGCGTCCTCAGTTACGGCGTGATCGCCGCGGGCATCATCATCGGCGGCACGATCGGCACGTTCATCGCGCTCAAAATCCAGATGACGGCGTTGCCGCAGCTGGTGGCCGCCTTCCACAGCCTGGTCGGCTTGGCCGCGGTCTGCGTCGCCACCGCGGCGTTCTATGCGCCCGCCGCCTACGGTATCGGCCAGCTCGGCGCGATCGAGGCGCATAGTCTGATCGAGATGAGCCTCGGCACCGCGATCGGCGCCATCACCTTCACCGGCTCGATCATCGCCTGGGGCAAGCTACAGGGTGTGATCACCGGCAAGCCGCTGATGTTCCCGGGCCAGCACGTTTTCAATGCGCTGCTTGGCCTCGTGCTCGTCGCGCTGATCGTCTGGTTCGTCATGGCGCAGCTGCCGGTGACGTTCTGGGCGATCGTCGCCTTGTCGCTGCTCTTGGGCTTGCTGCTGATCGTGCCAATCGGCGGCGCCGACATGCCGGTCGTCATCTCGATGCTGAACAGCTATTCCGGATGGGCGGCCTGCGGCATCGGCTTCACCCTTGCCAATTCGCTGCTGATCATTACCGGAGCGCTGGTTGGCTCGTCGGGCGCCATCCTCTCCTACATCATGTGCAAGGGGATGAACCGCTCGATCTTCAACGTCATCCTCGGCGGCTTCGGCACCGAAGGCGGCGCGGCGGCGGCCGCCGGCGGCGCGGGCGACAAGGCCGTCAAATCGGGCAGCGCCGACGACGCCGCGTTCATCCTCAAGAACGCCAGCTCGGTGATCATCGTGCCGGGCTATGGCATGGCGGTGGCGCAAGCGCAGCACGCGCTCAAGGAGATGGCGGACATCCTCAAGAAGGAAGGCGTCACCGTGCATTACGCCATCCATCCGGTGGCCGGACGCATGCCGGGACACATGAACGTGCTGCTGGCCGAAGCCAACGTGCCCTACGAGGACGTGATGGAACTCGACGAGATCAACCGCGACTTCACCTCGACCGATGTCGCCTTCGTCATCGGCGCCAACGACGTTACCAACCCGGCGGCCAAGACCGATCCGAAATCGGCGATCTACGGCATGCCGATCCTCGACGTCGAGAAGGCGAAGACGGTGCTGTTCGTGAAGCGCTCGATGGCGTCGGGCTATGCCGGCGTCGAGAACGAGCTGTTCTTCCGCGACAACACGATGATGCTGTTCGGCGATGCGAAGAAAATGTGCGAGCAGATCGTCAAGGCGTTGGGCGCCTAAGAAGGCCGCCCGAGAAAACGAAAAGCCGCCCACCGGGCGGCTTTTTTGCTTTGCACGAAACAGGGTTAATACCCTTCACGCTCCATGCGCTTGCGCAGCAGCTTGCGATAGCGGCGAACCGCTTCGGCGCGTTCGCGGGCGCGGCGCTCGGACGGCTTCTCGTAATTGCGACGGACTTTCATTTCCCGGAAAAGCCCTTCGCGCTGCATCTTCTTTTTGAGCGCGCGAAGCGCCTGGTCGACGTTGTTGTCGCGGACGAGAATCTGCACGAGAACGTTGCGCCTTTCGCAAAACCGAGGTTGTGGTCACATCCCGAACCGGCACCCTGGAGCCGGCTCAAGGGCAGGCTGAATATCACCAAATCCGGCGGTTGTGAAGGCTGCGCCGGCGGCACGGTCGTCAATCCCGCCGGCCGTGCCTTTGCACCGCATTGCCAGGCTGAATCGGCTTATAGTGAGGTTATGGCCATTCTCAAGATCGCCCGTATGGGACACCCGGTGCTGCGGGAAAAGGCGGCGGCGGTGGCCGATCCGCAGGCCCCGGAAATCCGCACCCTGGTCGCCGACATGATCGAGACCATGCACGACGCCGGCGGCACGGGCCTGGCCGCACCACAGGTCCACGTGCCGAAGCGCGTCGTGGTCTTCGAGGTCGGCGAGACGCGATTGACCGGCCGGCCGCTCGACCGGCCGCAGACCCTCACCGTGCTGATCAATCCGGTGATCGAACCGCTGACCACCGAAACCGAGCTCGGCTGGGAAGGCTGCTTGTCGGTCCCCGGCCTCAAGGGCGCGGTGCCGCGCTTCACGCGTATCCGCTATCGCGGCGTCGGTCTCGACGGCGCGCCGGTCGACCGCACGGTCGAGGGCTTCCACGCCCGCGTCTTGCAACATGAATGCGACCATCTCGACGGCATGCTTTATCTGCAACGCATGACCGATTTGCGACTGCTGACCTACCTGGAAGAGGGTCTGCGTTTTCCGATCGATATCGGCGTTGCCGATGCCGACGCGGCTGAGTGACATGGACGACCGCGCACTCAAAGACAAAATCGTCTTGGCGATGCTGCCGGATGTTCCGTTCGAAGGCTGGAGCCGGCGCGCGCTGCGGCACGCCGCCAAGCGCGTCGACCTGACCGAAGCGGAGCTGAGCTCGCTCTTCCCCCATGGCGTGCGCGACGCGGTCGCCGCGTTCAACGAATGGGCCGATCGCGCGACCGAAGCCGCACTCGCCAAGCAGCGCGCGACGCGGCTCAAGCTCCGCGAGCGCATCGCCCTTGGCGTCCGCACGCGACTGACCATCCTCGAGCCGCATCGCGAGGCGGTGCGGCGCATGCTGGCGTTCCTGGCATTGCCGGCCAACCTGCCGCTCGGCCCGCGGCTGCTTTATCGTACCGTCGACACGCTGTGGCACGCCGCCGGCGATCGTTCGACCGATTTCAGCTTCTACACCAAGCGCGGCCTGTTGGCCGGCATCTATGCCACCACGACGCTCTATTGGCTCGACGACAAATCGACGGACCACGCGGCGACCGCGGCGTTTCTCGACCGCCGGATCGCCGAGGTGATGCAGATCCCCAAGCTGCGCGGCCGCGCGACAGCGGCGCTGGGCCGCCTGCCGAACCCGCTGGGCGCGCTCGGCCTCCTCGCCCGTTTGCGTCGCGCCTAGCGCTTCGGCAGCAGGCGGGTGACGTGGCCCATCTTGCGGCCGGGCGACGGCTTGCCTTTGCCGTAGAGATGCAGATGCGCCGTCGGATCGGTAAGCACGTCGCGCCAAGTTTCGACCTGGTCGCCGATCAAATTCTTCATCACGGCGTTGGAGTGGCGTTCGGTCGACCCGAGCGGCAGGCCGCAGATCGCCCGCACCAGCTGTTCGAACTGGCTGGTCATGCAGGCATCGATCGTCCAATGGCCGGAATTGTGCGGCCGCGGCGCCAGCTCGTTGACCAGCAACTCGCCCGATTTGGTGAGAAACATCTCGACCGCCAGCAGCCCGACCAGATCGAGCCGTTCGGCAACATGGCGGGCGATGCGCTCGGCTTCGGCGGCAACCGCGGCCGGAACCTCGGCCGGCGCTACGGTCGTGTCGAGGATGTGGTTGACGTGTCGATTCTCGACCACGGGATAGGCCGCGATCTCGCCCTTGTCGCCGCGCGCGACGATGGAGGACAGTTCGCAGGTGAAATCCACGAAACCTTCGAGCACGGCAACCGTCGTGCCGAGCGAGCTCCACGCCGCCGCCGCGTCGGTCTCCCGGCCGATCATGACCTGGCCCTTGCCGTCGTAGCCAAGCCGCACCGTCTTCAGCACGCCGCGCGGGCCGATCTCCGCAAACGCGCGGCTCAACTGGGCCGGACTCTCGATCGACCGGAACGCGGTGGTCGCGACGCCGATGCCGCGCAGAAAATATTTTTCCTTGAGACGGTCCTGCGCGATCTCGAGCGCGCCGGCACCCGGCCGCAACGGCTTGAGCGCGCTCAACGTCTTGGCGGTGTCGAGCGGCACGTTCTCGAATTCGTAGGTCGCGACATCGATGGCGGCGGCGAAGCGCTCCAGCGCGGCGCGATCGTCGTAGGCGGCCGTCGTCGCGTAGGGCGTCACCTGCTTGGCTGGTGCGTCGGCGTCCGGCGAGAAGATATGGCAGCGATAGCCCAACCGCGCCGCGGCAAGCGCGGTCATGCGGCCAAGCTGGCCGCCGCCGACAATGCCGATCGTCGCACTGGGAAGGATCATCCGCGCGGCGGGCGCTTTGGCACCGAAGCCGTCTGGACCTTGCGGAAGCGTTCGAGCCGCGCCGCCAGCTTGGCGTCGCCGTGCGCCAGGATCGCCGCCGCCAACAGCGCCGCGTTGGTGGCGCCGGCCTTGCCGATCGCCAGCGTGCCGACGGGGACGCCACCCGGCATCTGCGCAATCGACAGGAAACTGTCGACACCCTTGAGCGCGCGGGTTTCGACCGGCACGCCGAGCACCGGCAAAATCGTCATCGCCGCCGTCATGCCCGGCAGATGTGCCGCGCCGCCGGCGCCGGCGATGATCACGCGTAAACCGCGCGCCTTGGCGCCATGCGCGTAATCGTAAAGCCGCCGCGGCGTGCGATGCGCCGAAACCACACGCGTCTCGTACGGCACGGCGAGCCGGTCGAGCATGCGCGCCGCGTGACGCATGGTCTTCCAGTCCGATTGGCTGCCCATGATGATGCCGACGGGCTTGGCGCGCTTCATTTTTCCCGCCCCCGATGCAGGAAGCGCGCATTATAGGAATGCGAGGCCTGCGGGCAAGCGCCGCGGGCTCAGGCGATGATGTCGGGCAGCAGCTTGCTTTCGAGGCGCGCTAGCAGATCCTTGAGCGCCAGCTTGCGGCGCTTCAGCCGCTGCATCTCGATCGGATTGAAGGGGGCGCCTTCTTCCAGACGGCGAATGTCGTCGTCGAGCAAGCGGTGCTCGGCCTTGAGTTCCGTGATCTTGGTCTTGATCGCTTCGATCTCGAGGTCCATCGGAGGTCGGAAACCCTGCTGCGCAAGGATCATTTAGTATAGCAAAAACCCCAGCCGGGGTTGAGCCGGGCGACGGCCCACAACCCACGCTCAACCGCCCGAATCGGCTGTCGGTAGTACGAATTTCCCAAGGGAGGACCTGCGATGCAAGCCGCCTCTGCCGCCTCACCCTCGCGCCGCACCGTTGGCTTGTTGACCAGCGGCGGCGATTGCGCCGGTCTCAATGCCGTCATCCGAGCCGTCGTCGCGCGGGCGCAGGGACTTGGCTGGACCGTGCACGGCATCCATCAAGGCACGCTCGGCCTGATGCGGCGGCCGGTCGCCTTCACCACGCTCGATCAAACGCGCGCCGGCGCCAACATCCTGCATCACGGCGGCACCATCCTCGGCACGACCATCACCGGCAATCCGTTCGCCTTTCCGGCAGCGGACGGCACCACCAAGGACCGGTCGGCCGAGGTGATCGAGGGCGTGCGGCTGATGGGTCTCGACGCCGTCATCGGCATCGGCGGCGACGGCAGCTTCGCGATCTTGCGCCGGCTGGCGCAGCAGGGCGGCATACCTTTGGTTGGCATCCCGAAGACCATCGACAACGACGTCGGCGCGACCGAGCGCTCGGTCGGTTACGACACGGCGGTGATGGTGGCGACCGAAGCGCTTGACCGGCTGACGCCGACGGCGGCAAGTCACGCGCGCGTCATGGTGCTCGAAGTGATGGGCCGCGACGCCGGCCACATCGCGTTGGCCGCCGGCATCGCCGGCGGCGCCGACGTGATTCTAATTCCGGAGATCAACTATCGGATCGAAAGCGTGGCCGCGCATATCGAAGCGCTTCGCCGCAACGGGCGCAATTTCGCGCTCGTGGTGGTGGCCGAGGCGGTTCCCGACCATACCGGCGAGCGCGTTCGCCGGCAGCAGGCGAGCGGCGCTTTCACCTATGGCGGCATCGGCGAGATCGTCGCGCACGCGATTGCCACGCGCACCGGCGCCGAGACCCGCGTTACCGTGCTCGGCCACGTACAGCGCGGCAGCCCGCCGACCTGGAACGACCGGCTGATCGCGCAGGCCTTTGGCGTGCATGCCGTCGACCTGGTCGCGGCCGGACGTTACGACCGCATGGTGGCGTGGCAAAATCGGCGGGTTGTCGACGTGCCGCTGGCCGACATCATCGATCGGCCGCAGACCGTCGAAGCCGACAGCCCGCTGGTCCGCACGGCGCGCGGCCTCGGCATTTGTCTGGGCGACGGTTGAAGTCGCGACTCGCGTTAAAATGCGTCTAAAACGCGCGCATGCCGTCGCGACAGAAAATTTCACCAAATGTCACTTGGAGGCCTCCGCCGTACGGCGTTAGTCTTGTGGAACTCTTTGATGTCATTTCCGCCCAGCTTCTGGAGGAGCCATGACGTTGGAAGATCGTATCGAGGAGCTTCGCAGTCGTCACCGCAACCTTGAAGATCAGATCGACCGCGAAAGCCATCGACCGTCCCCCAGAATCGAGTCCCTCTCCACCCTGAAGCGCCAAAAACTCCGAATAAAAGACGAACTCACCGAGCTGGAACACGCGCGCTAGTTTCGCGCGGCTGTTGACGGCTGCGGTTTAGCGTACCGGCGCGAACAGCACGGTTGCGTCGACGTTGACGCTGACCGTCGCATCGCCGGTTGCCGCGACGGGCGGCGGCACGCTGCTGGAGGCGGCCACGCGCGCGGCCATGAAATGCACCGGCACCGACGCGTTGCCGACGTGCAGTTCGGCATAGCGTTCGACGTGCGTGCCGAGGGTCGCGGCGATACGGTCGGCGCGCGCGCGGATGTCCTTCAAGGCCGTGTCGGTCAGCTCGTCCTGCGCGGCTTTGGCCGCGGCCGGCGAGAGTTCCGCCGCCAAGCTCGACAAGGCCATGCCCTCGCCTTGCAGAACGCCGACGAGGTTCAGCAAGGCGGGGAAATCGGCCGACTTGAGGCGGAGCGCCTGGCTGCCGTGCCAGCGCGTCGGATTCCCTTTGGCGTCGCGTTCCTCATAGACCGAATAACCCGTGGTTTCGGCGGTCACGCCAGCCACCGTCTTGGCATGGGCCAGCGCCGCGGCCATGCGGCGATTGACGTCGGCCTGAACCCGCGCCGCATTGGCATCCATCGCCTCGACCCGCAGCTCGGCCTCGAGCTGGTCGCGCGGCAGGGTCTTGTCCGCGTGCGTCGACAACGTCAGGGCCGTCCCCGATGGCGCAGGAGCGGGCGGCGGCGCCGGTTGCGCCCAAACCGGCGCGAGGGTTGCCATGAGCAACGCGGCGGCAAGCGAAACGGAACGGATCATTTGAGGCTCCTGGCCTGTTCACGCAGCACGAATTTCTGGATTTTTCCGGTCGAGGTTTTGGGCAAGGGACCGAAAACCACCGACTTGGGCACCTTGTAGCCCGCCATGTTGGCGCGGCAGAAACCGATGATGTCGTCGGCGGTGGCCTGCGCCTCGGCCTTGAGCGTGACGAAGGCGCATGGCGTCTCGCCCCATTTCTCGTCCGGCCGCGCCACCACCGCCGCCTCCATCACCGCCGGATGGCGATAGAGCACGCTTTCGACCTCGATGGTCGAGATGTTCTCGCCGCCCGAGATGATAATATCCTTCGAGCGGTCTTTGATCTCGATGTAGCCGTCGCTATGCGCGACGCCGAGATCGCCGGTGTGAAACCAGCCGCCGGCAAAGGCCTCTTCCGTCGCCTTCGGGTTCTTGAGATAGCCCTTCATCACGATATTGCCGCGCATGAAGACCTCGCCCATGGTCGCGCCGTCGCGCGGCACCGGCGCCAGCGAACGCGGATCGGCCACCATGAGACCTTCGAGCACCGGATAGTTGACGCCTTGGCGCGCCTTGAGCGCGGCCCGCTCCGGCGCCAGCCGCGCGTCCCATTCGTCGTGCCAGGCACAGACCACCGACGGGCCATAGACCTCGGTCAGGCCATAGACATGCGTGATGGCGAAGCCGAGCTTTTCCATGCCTTCGATCACCGCGGCCGGCGGCGCCGCGCCGGCCGTCATCATGGCGATGCACCGGCCGAAATCGCGCTTGAGCTGCGACGGCGCGTTCAACAGCAGGCTCATGACGATCGGCGCGCCGCAGAGATGCGTGACGCCGTGCTCGGCGATCGCCGTATAGATGGCACCGGCTTCGACGCGGCGCAAACAGACATGCGTGCCGGCCAGCGCAGTCACCGTCCACGGAAGGCACCAGCCGTTGCAATGGAACATTGGCAGCGTCCAGAGATAGACCGGATGCGGCGGCAGGTTCCAAACCATCGCGTTGCCGAGCGCGTTCAGATAGGCGCCGCGATGGTGATAGACGACGCCTTTCGGGTTGCCGGTGGTGCCCGAGGTGTAGTTGAGCGCGATCGCGTCCCATTCGTCATCCGGCTCGGGTCCGGCGAATGCCGGATCGCCGGATGCGAGAAACGTCTCGTAGTCCATTTCGCCGAGCAGCTTGCCCGGCGGCGCCAAGGCATCGTCGATGTCGATGACCAACGGCCGCTTCTTGACGGCGGCCAGCGCCTTCTCGATCACCGGCGCGAATTCGCGGTCGGCGATCAGCACCTTGGCTTCGCCGTGCTCGAGAATGAAGGCGATGGTGGCGGCGTCGAGCCGGATGTTGAGCGCGTTCAACACCGCCCCCGCCATCGGCACGCCGAAATGCGCCTCGAACGCTTCCGGCGTGTTGGCGCCCATCACCGCGACGGCGTCGCCTTTGCCGATGCCGCGCCGGTGCAACGCGCTGGCTAGACACCGGCAGCGTTCATAGCTCTGTTTCCATGAATACCGCCGCGTGCCGTGCACCACCGCCAGACGGTCGGGATAGATCGAAGCCGCCCGCGCTATGAATCCCAACGGCGACAACGGCACGTAATTGGCCGGATTGCGGTCGAGCCCGATGTCGTAAGCGCTTCCCATGGCGTCGCGTCCTGCGGCTTCACAAAGCGCTGCCTTTGCCGCACAGTTGTAAGGGGAGAAAACGCCCATGACCAGCCGCTATGCCGCGGCCCACCGCCGCTCGCTGGTCGACCGGGAAGGGTTCTGGGCCGAAGCCGCCCAGGCGATCGACTGGGAAAAGCGGTGGGATACCGTGCTGGACGCGAGCCGGCCGCCCTTCTATCGCTGGTTCAAGGGCGGGCGGCTCAACACCTGCTTCAACGCCCTCGACCGCCATGTCGATGGCGGTCGCGCGCAGCAGACCGCGCTGATCTACGACAGTCCGGTCACCGGCACGGTGTGCACCTTCAGTTATCGCGAGCTACGCGATCAGGTCGCGCTGCTGGCCGGCGCGCTACGCATGCACGGCGTCAAGACGGGCGACCGTGTGCTGCTCTACATGCCCATGGTTCCCGAGGCCGTCATGGCGATGCTCGCCTGCGCGCGCTTGGGCGCCATCCATTCTGTCGTGTTCGGCGGTTTCGCCGCGCCCGAGCTGGCGACGCGCATCGACGACGCCAAGCCGCGACTAATCCTGTCCGCCTCGTGCGGCATCGAGATCAACCGCATCGTCCCCTATAAGCCACTTCTCGACCAGGCGATCGCGCTCGCCAAGCACAAGCCCGAGGCGTGCTTCATTTTGCAGCGCGACCAACTCGCCTGCGACCTCGCGCCCGGCCGCGATTACGACTGGAACGACGAGGTCGCCAAGGCGTCGCCCGCGGCTTGCGTCACGGTCGAGGCGACCGATCCGCTCTACATCCTCTACACGTCGGGCACGACCGGCATGCCCAAGGGCATCGTGCGCGACAATGGTGGCCACGCCGTCGCGCTTACCTGGTCGATGAAGAACGTCTATGGGTTGGCGCCGGGCGAGACCTGGTTCACCGCGTCCGATGTCGGCTGGGTCGTCGGCCACAGCTATATCGTCTATGCGCCGCTGCTCTACGGCCTCACCACAATTCTGTTCGAAGGCAAGCCGGTCGGCACGCCCGACGCCGGCACGTTCTGGCGCGTCATCGCGCAGCATGGCGCGGTCGCCATGTTCACCGCGCCGACGGCGTTCCGTGCGATCAAGCGCGAGGATCCGGACGGCATGCTCATCCGCAAGCACGACATGGCAAAATTCCGCACGCTGTTCCTTGCGGGCGAACGCGCCGATCCGCCGACCATCGAATGGGCCGAGAATCATCTCGACGTGCCGGTGATCGACCATTGGTGGCAGACCGAAACCGGCTGGGCGATCACCGCGAATTGCGTGGGATTGGGCCAGCTGCCGGTGAAGCACGGCTCGTCGACCTTGCCCGCGCCGGGTTACGATCTGCACGTTCTCGATCCGGCGGGCAAGGCGATGAAGGCAGGCGAAGTCGGCGCGCTGTGCATCAAGCTGCCGATGCCGCCGGGCTTCGCGCCGACGCTGTGGAACGCGGACGAGCGCTTCGTACAATCCTATCTCGCGGATTATCCCGGCTATTACCTGACCGCCGACGCCGGCTATAGGGACGAGGACGGCTACGTCTTCGTCATGGCGCGCACCGACGACATCATCAACGTCGCCGGCCATCGCTTGTCCACCGGCGCCATCGAGGAAGTGCTGGCGTCGCATCCCGAGGTCGCCGAATGCGCGGTGATCGGCGCCGGCGACGAACTCAAGGGCCAGGTGCCGGTGGGTTTCCTGGTGCTCAAGGCCGGCGCGAAGAAGGCGCCCAAGGACATCGCTGCCGAAGCGGTGAGCCTGGTGCGCGAGCGCATTGGACCGGTGGCGAGCTTCAAGACGGCGCTGGTGGTCGAGCGCCTGCCGAAGACACGCTCGGGCAAGATTCTGCGCGGCACGATGCGCAAGATCGCCGACGGCGAGGACTATAAGATGCCGGCGACGATCGACGATCCCGCCATCCTCGGCGAGATCGCGGGGCACCTCAAAGAAGCGGGATACGCGAAGAGCGGCTAGATCGCCGCGCCCGAGCCCGACTCGCCGGACGCACTTTCGTCTGGCGGAGGAAACTCAGAGATCGTCAGTTTCTGCATTACAAGGCCGGGAGTTTCAAAGAATTTGAAACCTTCATTCGCCTTTTCGTATTCCGCGCGCAGCTCTGTCGGCCAATCGCTGCAGTCCATGAGAATAAAGTCTTCTGAGTTTCGCTGATTGTATTTTGGGGAATCAATCGCGATTCCAATAATACTATGGAGATGATCGAACTTATTTTTGGCTGCGCCACAAGCGATTCTCAGGGCAGCGCGTCGCTTTGGTCTATAATCCTTCTCGTAATCTCCAAAGTCGTCGGCCTTTAGTTGCAAAAACACATACGCCTTTCCCTCGTAGAATGAGGGCATGAAGCTTAAATTCCGGACAACCCCCTTCACTCCTTCGGGAAATTTTCTGATTGCGGCGATCATGGCCTTTGACAATGCACGCCTCGAAAATCTTGGCTCCTTCGCCATTTCGTGAACGGCACTTTTCCCTGCCAATATATTCGCGTTTCCAAGGAGCGTTCCATCAAGTGCGTTTTGGCAGGTGTGCTGGATAATTTCATCCCAAAGATAAGAGCCGGCGTCCTCGATCTTTTTCCGTTTGTACGGCTCGTAGTCGAGGAAACTTTTCCACTCGCCTTCACCTATGTGGAGAAAATTGTAATCCTTGCCGAGCGCCCCAATAAAATGGCGATTGCGAGCGGAATCGAAGTTCCTGAGGTAATGGGCTAGCAAATCCTCCTCACCACAATAAATGTTGCCATCGATGCCCTTGATCGTCTCGGCCTTTATGTCGAGATACGATGAGAAATCAAAGAATGTGTCGAGCTCGCCAAGGATGATCGGTAAATTGTGACTGTCAAATATGTGGACCGGATTTTCTTTGTCGATGTGCACTAAGAACGGCCAATCAAACGGTGGGCAGTCGTTCACACGGGCGTACGAAATCCCGAGGCTGCCATAGACATTTTCGTCAGAAAATGCTTCGCACGCCTCTTTTGCGCCGTGGGCCACGATGATCTTATGAACCACCGCGTCCATGGGATTGAATGCAATCGGAAACGGTATCCTCAAATTTGGATCAAGGAAAATTCCACGACCGCTCCGTATGTATCGCTCAGCGCCGTGCGCTGTACCGATCTGTGCGTCAATTACTTTGCGCTTCCAGCGGTCCCAGCTGACGCCTTGGGCCACGCCGGGTTTGTTGAGCTGGCGGCCCTCTCGATCAAAAAATATGAAAACATGATTCTCGAAAACTGCGAGCAGGTCGCAGAGCTCGTCCCGATCATCCTTAAACGGGTTGGGATAACTCCACAATTTCAGGAACGACCGTTCGCAGAGCTCTGCTAAGAGCCGCTCGGTATCGGTCACACCCTCGGATTTCTTAATCTCCGTTATATTACCCCCTGAGCGCGCGACGGCTTAAGCCGCCGGCTCTTCCGACGCCGCGGCGATGTCCTCGGCGCCCGGCGGCTGCACCAGCGGCTTGCCCTCTTCCGGCTTCTTGCCGCGGTTGGCGCGCGCCACCGCCTTCTCCAGATCTTCCATCGTGCACAGGCCCAGCGCCACGGGATGGCGCGGCTTGATGTTGGGCGTGTTCCAATGGGTGCGGTCGCGCACGGCGTGGATTGTTGGCTTGGTCGTGCCGACGAGCTTGGATATCTGTCCGTCGCTGAGTTCTGGATGGCTCTTCAGGAGCCAGGCGATCGCGTCGGGCTTGTCCTGGCGCTTGGCGATCGGCGTATAGCGCGGACCTTTGTGCTTCACCACCTGCTCGGGCAGCGCTTCCTTGGCGAGCTTGAGCCGCGCCTCCGGGTCCTTGTTGCAGCGGTCGAGCTCTTCCTGGGAGAGCTGGCCGTTGGCGACCGGATCGAGGCCGTGCATCTGGGTCGAGACCTCGCCGTCGGCGATGGCCTGGACCTCGAGCGCGTGCAAACCGGTGAATTCGCCGATCTGATCGAAGGTCAAAGGGGTGTTCTCGACCAGCCACACGGCGGTCGCGCGGGGCATCAACGGCAGCGACATGCGTTTCTCCTGATGGCAATGGCTGACTCGCGCCTAAAAGCGCTTTCCAGGCCACCTGCCCATGTCTTGGATGCGATTTATATAGTCGCTCGGGACCCGCCTGAAAAGCGGAAATCGGGTCTCAAATCGTCAGCACAATCTTGCCGATATGGGCCGAGCTTTCCATCAAGGCGTGGGAAGCGGCCGCCTCCTTGAGCGGAAAGGTCTTGTGGATCACGGGCTTGACCTTGCCCGCGTCGAGCAAGGGCCAGACCTCGCGTTTGAGCGCCGTAGCGATGGCGCCCTTCTGCTCGACCGCGCGGGCGCGCAGGGTCGAGCCGGTGAGCGTCAGGCGCTTCATCATCACCACGCCGAAATTGACCTCGGCGAGATTGCCACCCAAGAGCGCGATGGTGACGCAGCGGCCATCGACCGCCAGCGCGCTGATGTTGCGCGGCACATAGGGCCCGCAGACCATGTCGAGGACGAGATCGACGCCACGGTTGCCAGTCGCCTCCTTCACCACCTTCACGAAATCCTCGCGCTTGTAGTCGATGGCGTGCGTCGCACCGAGCTTCTCGCACGCCTTGCATTTGTCGTCGCTGCCGGCGGTGGCGAATATGGGCTTGGCGCCAAACTCGCGCGCAAGCTGGATCGCCGTCGTGCCGATGCCCGAGGTGCCGCCGTGGATCAGCACGCTTTCGCCGCGCTTCAATCCGCCGCGCTCGAACAAATTGGTCCATACGGTGAAGAAAGTCTCGGGCAGCGCCGCCGCCTCGATGATCGAGAAGCCCTTGGGCACCGGCAGGCATTGCACCGCCGGCGCGGCGCAATATTCCGCGTAACCGTGACCAGTCACCAGCGCGCACACCTTGTCGCCGACCTTGAATCCGTTGGCACCGAGGCCGAGCGCAACCACGCTGCCGGCGATCTCGAGACCGGGAATGTCGGAGGCGCCGGGCGGCGGCGGATAGCTGCCCTGACGCTGTGCCACGTCGGGCCGGTTGACGCCGGCGGCTTCGACCTTGATCAGCACCTCGCCAGCCCCAGGCTTCGGCATCGGCCGCTTGGCGAGGCGCAGCACGTCGGGCGCGCCCGGCTCGCGGATTTCGATGACGGCGGTTTCGGCGGGAAGAGCGGACATGCGGGCCTCGTTTCCGGTTTCTTGCGGCGGATTGCACCCTTAGCCCGATCACGCCACACTGGCAACTATCCCCGGCGCAAGGGAGGTCCGCGATGGACGAAGAAGACCTGCTGCCGCAGCGGCAAAAGCCGAAGCCGCGCGACCTGACCGTGCTCGGCGTCGCGCAGCTCGAAGAATACGTCGCCGAGCTCGAAGGCGAGATCGCTCGTGCCCGCGCCGAGATCGCCGCCAAGCGCCAGCAGCGCGGCGGCGCCGAAAACCTGTTCAAGCGGTGACCGACAGACGATGACCGAGGCCAAGCTGCCGCGCTTCGCGACGCTGAGCCTGCACGCCGGGCAGAAGCCTGATCCGCAAACCGGCGCGCGCGCCGTGCCGATCTACCAGACGACGAGCTACGTCTTTGAGGACAGCGACCAGGCGGCCGCGCTTTTCAACCTCGAGGAGCCGGGCTACATCTATTCGCGCATCAACAATCCGACCGTTTCCGTGCTGGAAGAGCGGCTGGCGGCGCTCGAAGGCGGCGTCGGCGCGGTGTGCACCGCGAGCGGCCAGGCGGCGCTGCATCTTGCCATTGCCACCCTCTTGGGCGCGGGATCGCACATCGTTGCGGCATCGTCGCTGTATGGCGGCTCGATCAATCTGTTGAAGCTTACGCTGCCGCGTTTCGGCATCACGGCGAGCTTCGTCGATCCGCGCGATCCGCGGGCCTTCAAGGCGGCGATCCGCCCCGAGACGCGGTTGGTATTTGCCGAAGTGCTGGGCAATCCCGGCCTCGAAGTGCTCGACATCGAAGCCGTCGCCGCGGTGGCGCACGATGCGCGCCTGCCGCTGCTGGTCGACGCGACCTTCGCGACGCCGTATCTCATTCAACCGTTCGTGCATGGCGCCGACCTGGTGGTGCATTCGGCGACCAAGTGGCTCGGCGGCCATGGCCTCGCCATCGGCGGCGCGCTGATCGACAGCGGACGGTTCGACTGGGCGGCGCCGGGCAAGTTTCCGACCTTGAGCGAGCCCTATGCCGGCTATCACGACATCGACTTCGCCGAGGAATTCGGACCGCAGGCCTTCATCATGCGCGCGCGGATGGAGGGCTTGCGCGATTTCGGCGGCTGCCTGAGCCCGGCCAACGCGTTCTACATCCTCCAAGGCGTCGAGACGCTGCCGCTGCGCATGGCGCGGCACATGGACAACACGCGCCAAGCGCTCGCCTTCCTCAAAGCCGCGCCGCAGGTGGCGTGGGTGTGCCATCCCGACCTGCCCGAGCATCCCGATCACGCGCTGGCGCAGCGGCTTTATCCCAAGGGCGCAGGCTCGATCGTCAGCTTCGGCATCAAAGGCGGGCGCGACGCCGGCAAGCGGTTCGTCGACAACCTGCAGCTCATCTCGCACCTCGCCAATGTCGGCGACGCCAAGACGCTGGTCATCCATCCGGCAAGCACGACGCACCAACAGATGAGCGCGGCGGACCTCAAGGCTGTCGGCATCGGCGAGGACATGATCCGTCTTTCGATCGGGCTCGAGGATTTCGCCGACCTCGCCGACGACCTCGGCCGCGCGCTACGCGCGTCGCAGAAAGCCGCGCCCAAGGCGGCGGACTAGATGGAATTCGCCGTCGGCGGCCAGCGCGGCTTCGCCGGCATTGGCGGCCGCGCCTTCGATCCAAACCTGCCGACCGTCGTGCTCCTGCACGGCGCCGGCATGAACCACACGGTCTGGGCGTTGCAGGCGCGCGCCTTGGCGCATCACGGCCGCAACGTGCTGGCGATCGACTTTCCGGGACATGGCAACAGCGCCGGCCCGGCGTTGGCGACGATCGAGGATCTTGCCGATTGGCTGTTGCGCGCCCTGCAAGCGTTGAACGTCAGCCGATTTCGGCTGGCCGGGCACAGCATGGGTTCGCTGGTGGCGCTCGAAACCGCGTCGCGCGCCGGCGCCGCGTGCGAGGCGTTGGCACTGCTGGGTTTCGTGCCCGAGATGCGCGTCCATCCCGACCTGCTGAGCGCAGCCCGCAGCGGCGCGCACTTGGCGTCGGAGCTGATGGTCGCGTGGAGCTTCAAGACCCTCACCGGCGGCAATCCGGCACCGGGCGTCTTTATGCCGGACGCCGCCTTGCGCCTAATCGAGCAGACGCCGGCGGCGAGTCTGGCCGCCGATCTCGCGGCTTGCGACCGTTATGCCGGCGCCGCCGCGGCAGCAAGCGCGGTGCGCTGTCCGGTCCTGTTGCTATCCGGCGCGCAGGACCGAATGACGCCGGCGGCGAAAGCCGATCGCTTTGCGGGAAACTTCGCACAAGGGCGCAGCGTCGTGCTGCGCGGCTGCGGCCACATGCTGATGGTCGAGCAGCCGGTCATGGTACTCGATTCGCTGTACGCCATCCTCTGACGCGACTCGCGGCGCGCGTTGACGCGCCCGAACGGATAGGCGACCCTTCCGCGCGCGCGGGAGAACGTTTTTGGAGTCGTCGAGCACGATGCGACGCTGGCTATCCGGGCCGGTGCTGGCCGCTGGTTGGATCGTGCTGTGCGCGTTGTTCATCCAGTTCTTCGCCAGCTGGCAAACCGTGCTGACATTGCCGCCGTTGTCGATGGCGGCAATCATCATCTGGGTCATCCTGCCGGCGCCGCTCATTTGGGGCGCAATGATCGTGCGCAGCCGCGCGGCGGAATTCGCCACGGTTTCGGCGCGGCTTGCCGACCAACTCGATCGGCTTTATTCGCCGTCGGAGGACCGCGACCGGCGCGCGCACGAGGCGCTCAACGCCTTGCGGCGCCAGGCCGAAGAGTTGGCCGGCGCGGTCGACCAGACGGTGCAGCGCATCGAAAACGCTGCCGATAATCTCGGCGCGCGGCTCAATGACTCGATGAGCACGGTCAACGCGGCGATGGAGCGCGCGGAATATGCGCGCAGCGATCTCGATCAGGCGGTGGGGCCGATCAATCGCCTGGTGGAAACACTGTCGGCGGAAGCGGCGACGCTCGAACGCGCCATCAGCCGCGACCTCGACGACGTATCGAAACGCCTCGCCGATCACGTCGAGGACGTCGAAAAAGCGGTCGAGCGTGCGGTCGAAGACGGCGGCAAGCGCGCCGAGGCGCGCGGCGCCGAGATCGAACGC
>JBOHLR010000011.1:0-28268 GCA_050729555.1 Allostellaceae bacterium | reverse complement strand
CTTGCCGAGCTTCGGGCGCGATACGCCCTTGCCGGTCTTGGCCGCCGGAAAGGCGCGGACGACCGCCTTCACGGCCGCGCCGCCCGGCGCCAGCAGCGCGTGCACCGCGCGATCGGCGTCGTAAACCGGCACGCCGAGATCGGTCAGCAGCGCCGCCGCGGTGCTTTTGCCCATACCGATGCCGCCGGTGAGGCCGAGGATTTTCATCATCTCACCGCATCGCCGCCAGCACGGCCGCGCGCAACGCCGGCGTCACCGCCGGCAGCACGCCGAACCACAATTGAAAGCCCGGCCGGCCTTGGTGCAGCAGCATGCCGAGCCCATCGACGGTCCGGTTGCCGCGCGCCTTCGCCGCCTTGAGCAGCGCGGTTTCGAGCGGCGCGTAGACACTGTCGTTGACCAACGCGGTTGGCAGCAGTCGTGCGAGGTCGAGGTCGAGCGGCGGATTTTTCTCCATGCCGAGGCTGGTGGCGTTGACGAGCAGCGCCGCACCGTCGAGCGCCGCCGCGCGCCGGTCCCACGACACCGTCTCGATCGCGCCGCCGAGGCTGCGCGCAAGTGCGCGGGCGCGGTCGAGCGAGCGGTTGGCAAGGCGGATCTCCGGCGCGCCTGCGGCGCCAAGCGCGTCGACGATGGCGCGCGCCGCGCCACCCGCGCCGAGCACGACCGCCGGCCCGGCCTTGGGGTCGAAGTTCGGCGCGGCCGCCCGGAGATTCTCGAGAAAGCCGAAGCCATCGGTATTGAAGCCGGCGAGCTTGCCGTTTTCGACCGCAATGGTGTTGACCGCGCCGATGCGGCGCGCGGCAGCGTCGACGCGATCGAGCTGCGCTAGCGCCGCCTCCTTATGCGGGATCGTCAGATTGCAGCCGCGCCAGCCGTCGGTCTTGAGCCGCGCGAGCGCCGCCGGCAGATCTTCGGGCGGCACGGCCAGGCGCGCGTATTCGCCGGCGATGCCGTGGGCCTTGAGCCAGTAGCCGTGCAACGCCGGCGACAGCGAATGCGCGATCGGCCAACCGATGACGCAAGCCTTCATCATGGCGCGAGCAGACCGCTTTCGCGCAGGAAATCAAGCAACGGCAACAGCGGCAGACCGAGGATCGCGAAATGATCGCCTTCAACCGCCGCCATGAGCTGAATGCCGCTGCCCTCGATCTGGTAGGCGCCGACCGAGGCGAGGACGGCATCGCCGGCGGCGGCGAGGTAGGCGTCGAGGAATTCGTCGCTGAACCGGCGCATGGTCAACGCCGGCTGCTCGAGCGCATGCCAGACCACGGCGCCGTTCTTGACCAGCACGGCCGCGGTCGCCAGCACATGGCGCTGACCGCGCAGCACGATCAGCTGGGCGCGCGCTGCGCTGCGATCGGCTGGCTTGTCGAACCATTGCCCGTTGCAGACCAGGATCTGATCGGCGCCCAGCACCAAGGCGCCCGGCATGCGGCTGGCGACGCGTTGGGCTTTGGCTTCGGCGAGCTTGAGGGCGCAGGCGCCAGCATCGGCGCCGTCGGCCTTGCAGGCCGCTTTAATGGGCGCTTCGTCGATATCGGCCGGCTCGATGGCCGGCTTGAGGCCGGCATCGGTCAGCAGCCGGGCGCGCGTCGGGCTTGCCGAAGCCAGCACCAGCTCGGGCGGTTTCATGCGTCCTCGATGCCCCGTTTGCGCGCGAGCAGCTTGAGCACCGCCGCAGCGGTTTCCTCGATCGAGCGCCGGGTTACGTCGATCACCGGCCAGTCCCGCTCGGTGAACAGTCGTCGTGCGTTGGCGACCTCGACCCGCACTGCCTCGATATCGACATAGTCGCCGCGATCTTCCTGCTTGAGTTGAACCAGCCGGTTGCGCCGGACCTGGATCAAGCGTTCCGGGTCGTTGGTCAGCCCGACGACCAGCGGCCGCGTCAGGGCAAACATCTCGGGTGGCGGATCGGCGCCGGGCACCAGCGCGACGTTGGCCGCCTTGATGCCGCGATTGGCGAGGTAGATGCAAGTCGGCGTCTTCGACGTACGCGACACGCCGACCAGCACAACATCGGCGTCGTTCCAGCCCCAGGCCGATTGGCCATCGTCGTGGTTGAGGGCGAAGGTCATGGCGTCGATGCGCTGGAAATACTCGCTATTGAGCAAATGCTGCTGACCGGGCAGGCCGCGCGCCTGACTGCCGAGATAGGCGGCAAGGGCGCCGATTACCGGTTCGAGCACCGGGATCGCCGGCACCTGGAGCTTGCGGCAACCCTCGACCAGCGGCGTGCGCAAGGTTTCATCGACGAGCGTGTAGAGCACCACGCCCGGATTGGCGCCGACGCCGCCGATCACGCGGTCGACCTGCGCCCTGGTACGCACCATCGACCAGATATGTTCGATCGCCTCGCTGTTCTCGAACTGGACCAGGCATGCGCGCGCGACCGAGTGCACGGTATCGCCCGTTGAATCCGAGACCAGATGAAGATGGAAGCGCGTCATATGTGCCAAACCTGGGGAGAAAACCGGGCCTGCATTCGAGTCGGGCCGCCGTTGGGGCGATCACACCCATAGACCGAAATTCGTTCCACAACGGATTTGGCTGCAGATAGTTCAGCGGAACGCTCGGCGATCCGGGAAAGACGCGGCTGCGCGGTTCGGCTTTCCATGATTTCCCCGCTTTTTCGTCTGCGGTTATCGACCGGTCCAATCGTTGTTTCTGCTACGAACGATCACCTTATGCGTATCTTATACCGGGCGCAGCCAGCGGGCCGGCCGCTTACATCCAACGATTGGGGATAGTTCGCGAACGACTTTAATCCCCCACTCGCCACCCACCAACTACCTTCACTACCTTTAGATTCTAAGACGAACAAGGTAAGAGCAGTGGATGAGCGTGCCCAAGCCACTCCTTGCCGCGTTGCAAGGCCAAAGCATCCAGCCAGCACCGCTGTGGCTGATGCGTCAGGCGGGGCGGTATTTGCCGGAATACCGTCAGCTCCGGGAACGCGCCGGCGGATTCCTCGAATTATGCCTGACGCCTGAGCTTGCGGCCGAGGCAACGCTACAGCCCATCCGCCGGTTCGGCTTCGATGGCGCCATTCTCTTTTCAGACATTCTGATTATCGCGAAGGCGTTGGGCCGCACGGTTACGTTTCGTGACGGCGACGGTCCGAGCCTGCCAACTTTGGCGGATGTGGATGCGTTGGCGGCGCAGCCGGATGCGTCGGTGTTGGCGCCGGTCTATGCCGCACTGCACAAGGTCAAAGCGTCATTGCCAGTCGCGACAACACTTCTGGGTTTTGCCGGTGGACCATGGACGGTTGCGGCGTATGTCATCGACGGTGGCGGTCGAACGCAATTCACCAAGGCGCGCGGCTTGGCGCAGGAAAAACCGGCGGCGCTCGATGCGATTATCGCCCGTTTGAGCGACGCAACGGCCGCGCACTTGATCGCGCAGCTCGATGCCGGCGCCGATGCCGTGCAGATCTTCGATAGCTGGGCGGGGCTGTTGCCGCCGGAGCAGTTCCGGCGCTTCGTCATTGCGCCGACACGGCGGATCGTTGCTGCTATTCATGCCCGCCATCCGCAGGCGGCGATCATCGGCTTTCCGCGCAGTGCCGGCACGCTCTATGCGGAGTATTTCGCTGAAACCGGCGTCACGGCTCTGTGTATCGATCAAACGGTACCATTGGACCAGGCACGCGAACTGCAAAAACACGGTCCGGTGCAGGGCAATCTCGATCCGACGGTTTTGGTGACTGGTGGCGCGGCGCTCGATCGCGCCATCGGCGATATCCTCGCGGCGCTCGGTCAGAAGCCTTTCGTGTTCAACCTCGGCCATGGCATCCTGCCAGAAACGCCGCTTGCCCACGTCGAGCGGCTGGTGCGGCTGGTGCGCGAGGGGCCATGACGCGAACGGCGGTGGTGCTGTTCAACCTGGGCGGTCCGGATTCCTGGGCCGCGGTCAAACCCTTCCTCTTCAACCTGTTCTACGATCCGGCGATTATCGCCCTGCCCAATCCGTTGCGCTGGCTGTTGGCGCACGGCATGGCCCATCGGCGCGCGCCGCTGACGCGCCAAATCTACGCCCAGATCGGTAACGCCTCGCCGCTGCGTGCCAATACGCGGGCGCAAGCGGCGGCGCTGCGCGCGACACTCGGCGACGGCTATCGGGTCTTCATCGCCATGCGGTATTGGCACCCGCGCGCCAACGTCACGGCCGCCGAGGTGAAGGCTTGGCAGCCGGACGAGATCGTCCTGCTGCCGCTTTATCCGCAATTCTCCGGCACGACCACGGCATCTTCGCTGGCCGATTGGCGCGAAGCCGCCGCCAAGATCGGACTCAAGGCGAAGGAGCGCGTCGTCTGCTGTTATCCAACCGAACGCGGATTCGCCATCGCCGCGGCGCGCGGCATCGCAGCGGAGCTCGCCAACGCGCCGCGCGATGCCAGGGTGCGCGTGCTGTTATCGGCGCACGGATTGCCGCTGCGCGCGCTCGGCCGCGGCGATCCCTATCAATGGCAGGCCGAGGCCACCGCGGCCGCGGTGCGCGCCGCCGTGCGGCAGCCCGAGCTCGACATGCGCGTCTGTTATCAAAGCCGGGTCGGGCCGCTCAAATGGCTGAGCCCGTCGACCGAGCACGAGATCCGCCAGGCCGGCGCCGATGGCTTCGGCGTAATCGTCGTACCGATCGCGTTCGTTTCCGAACATTCCGAGACGCTGGTCGAGCTCGATCGCGACTATCGCAAGCTCGCGCGCGCCGCCGGCGTGCCGTTCTATTACCGCGCGCCGACGGTCGGCGTTGCCGCTGAATTCATCGGCGGCCTCGCCCGGCTGGTGCGGGCGGCGCCGGCGCCCGGCGCCGGCCGGCGCAATTGTCCCGAAGGCTTCGGCCAATGTCCGGCGATGGCGGCGCCATGAGTTGGCTCGCGCCCTATTACCCCTGGCTCAAAGCGCTGCACATTCTGAGCCTCATCGCCTGGATGGCCGGCATGCTCTATCTGCCGCGGCTGTTCGTCTATCACGCCGGCAGCGAGCCCGGCTCGCCGACGTCGGAGACCTTCAAGACGATGGAACGCCGCCTTTACCGCGCGATCATGATTCCGGCGATGATCGCGACGTGGGTTTTCGGCATCGGTCTGATGTTCGCCGGCGCCGTCGTTTGGACGACGTTCTGGCTCTACGCCAAGCTGTTGCTGGTGGCGGCAATGACGTGGCTGCACACGATTTTCGGCCGCTGGCAGCGCGCCTTCGCCGCCGACGCGCGGCCGCACGACGCCGGCTTTTATCGCGCGATCAACGAAGTGCCGACATTGCTGTTGATCGGCATCGTCATCCTGGCGGTGGTTAAGCCGTTCTGACCGGGTGCGTCACCCAAAGCCCGTTTGACTCGGACCCGGGTTTTGGCTAAGGGATTGAGCGGAAGACCGGCCTGTCTCCGGCTCTCGTCTCTTCATCTGAATCGCTGATCCGCGCGCGGCCCGAGCCAGGACCGTCCGCTCTTCCGGTGAACCGATCCTTCCGGCCTTCGGGCCGCACCCCTCCCGCCGCCGTTATGACTTGCGAAAGCCGCAACCGATGAACCTCCAGGAACTCAAGCGCAAAACTCCCGCCGATCTCCTCACCTATGCCGAGGAGTTGCAGATCGAGAACGCCTCCAGCCTGCGCAAGCAGGAGCTGATGTTCGCCATCCTCAAGACGATGGCCGACAAGGACCAGGCGATCTACGGCGACGGCGTGCTCGAAGTCTTGCAGGACGGTTTCGGTTTCTTGCGCAGTCCCGAGGCCAATTACCTGCCGGGTCCGGACGACATCTATGTCAGCCCCTCGCAGGTCCGCCGCTTCGGCATGCGCACCGGCGACACGGTCGAGGGCCAGATCCGTTCGCCCAAGGACGGCGAGCGCTATTTCGCGCTGTTGAAGGTCAACAAGATCAACTTCGACGATCCCGAAAAGCTGCGCCACCGCGTCAACTTCGACAATCTGACGCCGCTTTATCCGGACGAAAAGCTCAAGCTCGAGCTCGACGATCCGACCAAGAAGGACCTGACGACACGCGTCATCGACCTGATCACGCCGCTGGGCAAGGGCCAGCGCGCGTTGATCGTGTCGCCGCCCCGGACCGGCAAGACGGTGATGATGCAGAATATCGCCCACGCCATCGCGGCCAACAACAAAGAGGTCTATCTCATCGTCCTGCTGATCGACGAGCGGCCGGAGGAAGTCACCGACATGGCGCGCTCGGTCAAGGGCGAGGTCGTGTCGTCGACCTTCGACGAGCCGGCGGTGCGCCACGTTCAGGTCGCCGAGATGGTGATCGAGAAAGCCAAGCGGCTGGTCGAGCACAAGCGCGACGTCGTGATCCTGCTGGATTCGATCACGCGCTTGGCGCGCGCCTACAACACCGTCGTGCCCAGCTCGGGCAAGGTGCTGACCGGCGGCGTCGACGCCAACGCATTGCAGCGGCCGAAGCGTTTCTTCGGCGCCGCGCGCAATATCGAGGAAGGCGGCTCGCTCACCATCATCGCCACGGCGCTGATCGACACCGGCTCGCGCATGGACGAAGTGATCTTCGAGGAGTTCAAGGGCACCGGTAACTCGGAAATCATTCTCGACCGCAAGGTCGCCGACAAGCGCACCTTCCCGGCGGTGGACATCACCAAGTCGGGCACCCGCAAGGAGGAATTGCTGGTGGATAAAGCCGTCCTTGCCAAGATGTGGGTACTGCGCCGCGTGCTGATGCCGATGGGACCGATGGACGGGCTCGAGTTCCTGATCGACAAGCTCAAGCAATCGAAGAACAACGCCGACTTCTTTGAGGCGATGAACACCTGAACCCGTGTCCGCGCCGTCCGACGTGCTCGCCGCCCATCGCCGGGCTTGGGGTGCCAAGGCCGGGCTCCGCTTCTACTATCGCCAGGAAATCTTCGATCGCATCGTTGCCGCCATGGCGCCGGGCCCGAGCCTCGAGCTCGGCGCCGGCCCGGGCTTCTTCGCGGAGCATCGGCCAGGCGCGGTGATGCTCGATATAGTGCCGGGCCTGCCGGGTTCGCTATGCGCCGACGCCCACTGCCTGCCGTTTCGCGGCGGCGCCTTCGCCAATGTCATCGGCGTCGACGTCGTGCATCACCTGGCGCGCCCGGGCGAAGCCTTGCGCGAGGTCGCGCGCGTCCTGGCGCCGCCCGGCCGCGTAGTGCTCGTCGAGCCCTGGGCCGGACCGCTCGGCCGGCTGTTCTACCGCCATCTCCATCACGAGGATTGCCGGCACGTGGCCGACCCGTGGCGCGCCGCGTTCGCCCCAGGCAAGGATCCGATGGACGGCAACGCGATGATTCCACGCCTACTGTTCGCCGCCGCCGATTCGCGGCTCGCGCAGGTCGGGCTGACGCTGCGCCGGGCCGAGTTTTTCGGCATCGCCGCCTACGCCGCGACCGGAGGCTTCCAGCCCTTTGGCTTGCCACGCCGGGTGATCGCCACGCTCTGCCGCATGGAAGCACGGCTGCCAGCGGCGCTGTTGCGCTTCGCCGGACTGCGAGCGATGTTCGTACTGGAGCGCGCATGAGCGGGTCGCGCAACGCTGTTGTGGTGTGGGTGCTGCCGGCGGCGTTCCTTTTTGCCGAGCTGGTGCTGCGCGCCCACGGCCTGCCGTACTGGCTGCGGTTCAATCTCGATCCGTCTTACACATACCTCATCGGCGGGCTGAACATCCTTCAGCACGCGCCACCGGCGCAGTTCCAGTATCCAGGCGTGCCAGTGCAGTTGGTGGTCGCGGCTGCCGCCTGGTTCACGCCGGCCGCCGAACGGCTCAAGGACGCCGAGACCATCCTGACCCGCGCCAGCGACGCGATGCTGGTGTTCGACGCCGTGATGCTTTGGCTGATGGGCAAATGCGTCCGGCGGCACGCCGACATGCTGCTGCCGGCGCTGTTCGCGCAGCTGGCGCCGTTCATCACCATGCTGACGCTGAAGCACGGGATCGAGGTCGAGCCCGAGCCGTTGCTGCTGGGCGCGACGGCATTGCTGGTGGCGACCATGGTCGAGGATGCGGTGATGCCGCGGACCGCAAGCCTTCTCGGCATGGCCTTCGCGGTCGCGTTCGGCGCGGCGTGCAAGATCACCTTCGCGCCGCTGGGCTTGGCGCCGCTGATCGTCATGCGCGGCGGCGTGCGGCGTGTCGCATATATTGTATTGGTTGCGATCCAGTTTGCGCTGTGGATGGTGCCGGAAATTCCAAACCTGGCGCCGATGACGGCGTGGTTCACCGCGCTCGCCAAAGGCAGCGGCGCCTATGGCCACGGACCGCAGACCGTCGTCGCCTGGGCGGCCTATCCGCACAATTTCGCCAAGCTGTTCTTCGCCCGGCCGCTGTTCCTGACGGCCTTCGCCGCCGGCGTGGCCGCGCTGATCGCCGGCCGCCGCGACACGCCCGGCGCGCGGCTGCTGCTGGCGCTGTTGACGGCGCAACTCGTGCAAATCGCGCTGGTCGCCAAACATCCGAGCGGCCACCACATCCTGCCGGCGCTCGAGCTCGCCGGCCCGGTGCTGGGCCTGGCGTGGTTCGTCGCGACGGAAAGCGGGTGGTTGTCGCCGCGGCTGAGCGGCCAGCTCGGCGGTTTGGCGCCGGCGGTGATCGTCATCGCCCAGGCGATTGCTTTCGCCGGCCAGGACGCCGAAATGCGCAGCCGCGCCGCGGCGGCGCAGTCGATCGATCTGGCGCGCGATCTGCCGCGCTGTGCCCATGTCTACGTTTTCATGGCGTCGGCGCCGTCGGCGGCATGGTTCTACAACGACAGCTATTCCGGCCAACGCCATGCGGCGCAGCTGAAGGCGCTGATGCCGCCGAACGATTATTCCGCCGAGCCGTGGCGTGCGCCGATCGAGAACTGGGACGGCGCGGTGCCGGCGGCGACGCTCGCCGAAAAATATCCGTGCATCGCGCTCCGCAGCGCCGAGCCCAACGCGGTCGATGCGCTGGCGAAGCAGTTCGGCGCGCGCTTCGCGCACGCCGCGCGCTGCCGCGTCGGCGACGAGGATATCCTGGTGGCCGGCGCCGACTGTCCGGCCGTTAAACCGTAAAGACCGTCGAGCCGGTGGTCTTGCGCGCCGCAAGGTCGGTGTGCGCCTTGGCGGCGTCCTGCAACGGATAGGTCTGGTTGACCGCGATCTTGACGACGCCCTTTGCGACAACGTCAAACAATTCCTTGGCGCCGGCGACCAAATCCTCGCGCTTGGCGGCATAGGTGTTGAGCGTCGGCCGCGTCACGTAGAGCGAGCCCTTTTGCGATAGCAGGCCGAGATTCAGCGGCTCGGGCGCGCCGGAGCTGGCGCCAAACAGGGCGCAGACGCCGAGCGGCGCGAGGCAGTCGAGCGATTTCATGAACGTGTCCTTGCCCACGGAATCGTAAACCACCTGCACCTTCTTGCCGCCGGTGATCTCGACCACGCGCTTCTGGAAATCCTCTTTGGTGTAGTCAATGACGTGGTCGTAACCGTGCGCCTTGGCGAGCCTGGCCTTGTCGTCGCTCGACACCGTGCCGATCACGGTGGCGCCGAGATGCTTCGCCCATTGGCCGGCGATCAGGCCGACGCCGCCGGCAGCGGCATGGAACAGGATGGTGTCGCCGGATTTGACGCGATAGGTGCGGCGCAGCAGGTATTGCGCCGTCAGGCCCTTGAGCATCATCGCCGCCGCAACCTTGTCGTCGATGCCCTTCGGCAGCGCGAGCAGGCGGTCAGCCGGCATGACGCGGATTTCGGAATAGGCGCCGAGCGGCCCATTGCCGTAGGCGACGCGATCGCCGGCCTTGAGATCGCTGACGCCGGGGCCGACTTCCTCGACAACGCCGGCGCCTTCGGCGCCGATGCCGCTCGGCAGCGGCGACGGATAGATGCCCGTGCGGTTGTAGATATCCATGAAGTTCAAGCCGACGGCGGTGTGGCGCACGCGCGCCTCGCCGGGGCCGGGCTTGCCGACCTGGACCTCTTCCCACTTGAGGACTTCGGGTCCGCCGTTCTGATGGAAGCGGATGGCGTGCGGCATCGGTCGTCTCCTCGCGTTCGGGTGTGTGGATCGCTCAGCCGCCGAGATGGCGGCGGAAGAATTCGAGACTGCGCTTGCCGGCCTGATCGGCGGCGGCCTGGTCCCAGTGCGCGCCGCCGGGCCGGGCGAAGGCATGGCCGCAATTGGGATAGTCGTACATCGTCACGTGCGCGTTGCCCTTGAGGCCGGCGTGGATCTTTTCCTGCGCCGGCGGCGGCACGAATTCGTCCTTGCCGGCGATATGCAGCAAGAGCGATCCCTCGATGTTCTTGGCTTCGCCGAGCGCGTCCTGGATGCCGACGCCGTAATAGCCGACGCTGCAATCAACGTTGGTGCGCGTCGCCATCAGATAGGCGAGCTTGCCACCGAGGCAGAAGCCGACCGCGCCCACCTTGCCGGCACATGCGGGATGGTTGCGCAGCTCCGCCAGCGACGCTTTCAAGTCCTCGACGCCCTTGTCGACGTCGAAACGCTGGAAATAGCCGACCGCCTGCTTCCATTCGGCTTCGGTCTTGTCGGTGATCTGAATGCCGGGCTTGAAGCGCCAGAACAGATCGGGACAGAACGCCGTGAAGCCCTGGCCGGCGAGGCCGTTGGTGATCTGGCGCATCACCGCGTTGACGCCGAAAATCTCCTGGATGACGACGACGCCCGGACCTTTGCCGGATTTGGGCGCCGCGAGATAACCGGAAAAACTGCCGCCATCCGCGGCGCGGACCGTGACTTCGGCCATGGTGCCTCCCTTTAGGCTTTATTGGCGGCAAGCCTAGCCGGGCGGCCGCGGCTTGTCATCGGCGCCGGCCGCGGTCAGGGCAGCCATGCGCGCCACGGCGGCCAGCGATCGACCAGCGCAGCGAGCGCCTGATAGCCGCCGCGTCCCGGATGCGCGCCGTCGTTGGCGGCGGCTTCGCGGACCCAGGCCGACGCTTGGAGCGTGGCGAAAACATCGAGAAACGGCACAGAGAGATCACGGCAGACCGCCTGCAGTTCTGGAATGAGCGCCGCGACCCGCGCGTTCACATCGGCATCGGCAATCGGCGGCGGTCCGATCATCAACGTCGGCGCCATCGCCTTCGCGTCTGCCAGGATGTGCCGGGCGTTGGCAACCGATGCCGCCACCTCGACGCGCCGCCGGCCGCTTTCGACGATGCAATCGTTGACGCCGAAGGAAAAGACCAGCGCGCGCGGACGCTCGGCGAGTAACCGATGCGCGGCTTCGTCAGGCCAACGCGCAAGCACGTCGGCGCTGGTGTTGCGGCGGATGCCGCCATTGTAGCCGGTGACGACGTGGCCGCGCGCGATCGCCGCGGCGCAAACGCGCCCGGTCCAGCCGAGCGCGTCGGGATCGCCGAAGCCGTTGACGAAACTGTCGCCAAAAAATGCGATGTACAGGTCCATGGCCGCTACCCGCCGTTACCGGCGTTATAGCAGCAACGCGCCTTCGAATTGCAGCAGCCGGCGCTTGGTTTCCACGCCGCCCGGCGCGCTGTAGCCGGTGAGCGCGCCGTCGGCGCTGACCACGCGGTGGCAGGGAACGATGATCGGAATCGGATTGCGGCCGCAAGCTTGGCCGAGCGCGCGCGGCATCTGACCGAGCTCGCGCGCCAGTTCGCCATAGGTCGCGGTCTGGCCATAAGGAATTTTGGTCATCCGCGTCCACAGGCGTTTCTCGTCGTCGCTGCCTTCGGGCGCCAGCGGCAGATCGAAATGGGTGCGCTTCCTGGCGAAATATTGCTCGAGCTGGCGTTTGGCTTCGACCAGCACAGCGTCCGGCTTGCCGCTGGCGCGGCCGCCCCATTCGAGCGCGACGATCTTGCCGTCACGTTCGACGAGCGTCAGAAAACCGAATGGGCTGTCGAGCGGCAGGCGCTTCAGCGCGTCGTCAGCGCCTGGCGCAACGCGTCCCGGGTCGTGATCGGCAGGGAGCATGTCGGTCCCTCGCAGATATAGGCGGCGGCACGACCGGCAACCGGACCCTTACCCTGCGCCGGGTGGCCGTCCGGCAGTTTACCGCCGGGCGGCACGACCGTCAGCGTCCGGTTGGGCAGGCTGATGGCGAACACGGCGGCAAGCAGTTCCTCGGCCTCAACCGTGCCGCGCGCGCCGGCAACGACGATCTGTAAGCCGTGGTCGAGCGCGTCGCGCGCCGACAGCAGCGCCGCATGCGCGATCGGATTGCGCGCGACTTCGCCGGCGAAGGCGATGAACAGCGCCTCGGCGCGCTCGCGGTAGCGCGCCTCGCCGGTCAGATAGAACAACCGCGCCAGAGTTTGCGCCATGACGCCGTTGGCCGCCGGCACCGGTCCGTCGTAAGCCGGCTTGGTCCGCACGATCAGGCTTTCGCCGTCATCGGCGGTATAGCAATAGCCGCCGTGCTTATCCCAGAAATGCGCGTCCGCGACCGCGAGCCAGCGCCGCGCGCGATCGAGATAGGCGTCGGCGCCGGTGATCTCGTGCAGCGTCAGCGCCGCGCGGATCATCTGGGCGTAATCGTCGAGCATGCCAGCATGCGCCGCGCGCCCGGCGCGGAACGCGTGCTTGAGCCGGTCGCTATCGCCGAGCGAGGCGACGACGAAATCGAAGGCGCGGATGGCAAGCGCACGCCATTCCGGCCGGCCGAACGCCGCCGACGCTTCGGCCAGCGCCGCGATCAGCAAACCGTTCCAGTCGGCGAGCGCCTTATCGTCGAGACCGGGCCGGACCCGCTTGGCGCGGGCCGCGAGCAAGATTCCAAGGTCTTGTGCGAGCTCGGTCTCCTCGTCGCCGCGCCAGTCAAGATGATGGAGGCGGTTGACGATGACACGGCCTTCCCAGTTGCCCGCCGGCGTGACGTCGTAGATGTCCTTGAAGCGCGCCGCGCGATTGCCGAGCAGCTTGTCGATGTCGTCTGCGGACCAGACGTAGAACTTGCCTTCCTCGTGCTCGCTGTCGGCATCGAGGCTCGAAGCGAAGCCGCCTTCCGCGAGGCGCATCTCGCGCTCGAGCCAGGCAACCGTTTCGGCGACGCGCGCGGCGTAAAGCGGCTGGCGGGTTTCGCGCCAGGCTTCCGTCAGCAACCCGATCAGCAGCGCGTTGTCGTAAAGCATTTTTTCGAAATGCGGCACCAGCCAGCGCGCGTCGGTCGAATAGCGCGCGAAGCCGCCGCCGACATGGTCGTAGATGCCGCCCTGGCAGATGTGGTCGAGAGTCAGCAGCACGGCATCGCGCAACGCCGGGTTCTTGCCGCGCTTCCAGCCGCGCCACATGAGATCGAGCAAGGGTATCTGGGGAAACTTGGGCGCCGTGCCGATGCCGCCGTTGACGCCGTCGACAACGCGGATCAACGCCTCGGCCGCCTTGAGCGGCAGCTCGGCCGGAATACCGGCGCCGGTCGCCGGCGTCGCGAGCTTGCCGAGCTCGGCCCTTAGCAGGCCGGCATGCTGGAGCAGCTTGTCGCGCTCGTGCCCATAGGCGTCGGACACGGCGCGCAACACTTCGGGAAAGCCGGGCCGACCCCAACGCGCCGTCGGCGGGTAATAAGTCCCACCGAAGAACGGCTCGCCCGCCGGCGTCAGGAACATGGTCAACGGCCAGCCGCCTTGTTCGCCCATCAGCATGAGCGCGTGTTGATAGATCGCGTCGAGATCGGGCCGCTCCTCGCGGTCGACCTTGACGCTGACGAAGCGGTCGTTCATCAGCGCGGCGATCTCGGGATTCTCGAAACTCTCATGCGCCATGACGTGGCACCAGTGGCAGGCGGCGTAGCCGACCGAGAGCAGGATCGGCTTGTCCTCGTGGCGCGCGCGCGCGAGGGCCGCGGGACCCCACGGCTGCCAATGCACCGGATTGTCGCGATGCTGCAGCAGGTAGGGGCTGGTCTCGTGCGCCAGCGCATTTGCGGTCATACGTCTATCAACCTCGTCGCGGCCGGTTGGGTTTCCGGCGTCATTGGGGCGCCTGCGTCCGCGCCGGCTTGGTCTTACGCAAATAATGACGGTGCGCTTTGGCGCGATTGCCGCAGGCGCGCATCGCGCACCAGCGCCGCGTACCGGCCTTGCTGTCGTCGAGAAAGAGCCAGCGGCATTTCTCGTTGGCGCACAGCCGCACCCGCGCCAATCGCTCGCCGGTCAGCAGATCGCCCGCCGACCAGATCACGGGCGCCAGCAGGCTGGCGACAGCCGGGGCAGCGGGCGGCAACCGCCAGCGATTGCCGGCCGCGGTGACCATTACCGCCGCGCGGCCGGGCGTGCGGCCGAGCAAACGGTTCAGCGTCTCGACATCCGTCACTGCGGGCCGGGCATTTTCGGCGGTCGCGCTGAACAGCCGGTAGATCGTCTCGCGCGTCGCAATCGCCTCGTCAAAGAGACCGGCCGCAACGCGCGCGTTGTGCTGCGCCCATTGCCTGATCTGGTCCGCGCTGGCCGGGTCGAGCGACTTGGTGGTTTGGCACCAAGCCAGCAGGTCGGCGAAGGAATGGAGCTTCTCGACCGGCTGATCGCTCGGCCGCCACGACCGGCTATTGGCGAAGACGAGGCAAAGGTCCTCGGGCGGCGCCGCAACCAGGCGCATTCGATCCCGTAGGCGGCCGGCCTCGCTCATGCCCCTATACATACTAACCACCCATGTGGTTGACAAGGCCAATTCGGGCGCTTATAACCATATCGATGGTTATACAGCCGACGCCCAGGCGCCGGCGTGGTGCGCAGGTGAAGAAGATGGCCAATTCGACGAACATCGTGATCGCCCTGCCGGCTGGTATGCCCGCCACGGCGCGCAGCGCGGCCGACCGCCGGAACCTGATTGTGGGCGTCGTCTCCGGCTTGCTCGTCGTGTTGTGCTGGGCGGGATGGGTGGTGGCGACGCGCTTTGCCGTGACGACACAACTGCGGCCGGTCGACGTCGCCTTCTTGCGCTATTTGGCGCCGGCCGTGGTGCTGCTGCCGGTGCTGGTGCGTCGCGGCTTCGGGCCGCGGCAGATCGGCGTCGCACGCACGGCGATGCTGGTCGCCGGCGCCGGCCTGCCGTTCTTGCTCGTGGCGTCGACGGGCATGAAGTTCGCGCCAGCGTCGGACGTCGGCACCGTCATGGTGGGAACGATGCCGGTGTTCGTCGCGGTGTTTTCGGCGTTGGTCAGCCGCGAACGGTTCGACCGGATCCGCGTCTTCGGCTTCCTGCTTGTCGTTCTCGGCATCGCCGGCATCGCGGCGCACGGGCTGTTCGACTTCCACTCGGGCGCGTGGCGCGGCCATCTGCTGTTCCTCGCCGGCGGGGCGATGTACGCGGCCTTCACCGTGACGTTCCGGCGCTCCGGCATCGGGCCGTGGCACGCCGCGGCGATCGTCAATTTCTATTCGCTGCTGTTGATCGCGCCGGTCTATTTCCTGGTCTGCGGGCCGCGCGTGCTGTCGGCGCCGCCGGGCGAAGTCGTGACGCAGGCGTTCATGCAAGGCGTCGTCGCGGGCATCATGGCCCTGTACTTCTATGGCGATGCGATACGCCGGCTCGGAGCATCGCGCGCCGCGGTGCTCGGCGCGCTCACGCCGGTGGTCGTGGCGCTGGTTGGCGTGCCGTTGCTGGGCGAGATTCCCAACGCCGTCGCGTGGGCCGCGATCTTCGCCGTCAGCGCCGGCGTCGTGCTGGCAAGCCACGGCAGCCTGGCGCAAGCGCGCCGGCGTTGACCGTCGCTTCGCGCCTTAGGCTTCTTCGAAATTGAGCGCGAAGTCGCCCGGTTCCGGCCCCCAAAGATAGAGCGAGTCTTCGGGCGGATGATCGCCGGGCTTCCACGAGCCGTCGGCCGGGATCTGGTCGAGGTCGCAGAAATACTCGGCCAGGCTGTTCCACGGATCACGCAGGTAGTGGAAGAAGTTGGAGCCGAGCACGTGCCGGCCGAAGCCCCAGCCGTTCTTGTAGCCAGCGCCGAGAATCTTCTGCGCGCCGAGGCCGATCTCGTCGGGCGAGGCGACCTCGAAGCTGGCGTGATGGAAACCAGCCCGCGCGTCGGCCAAAAGCGCGATGACGTGATGATCGCCGCCGCCCGGCAGATGCAGGAAGGCGATGATGCCGGGCACGCGGTCGGTCACCTTCATGCCGAGCGTCTCGGTGTAGAACGCGACCATCGCCGCGAGATTGGGCGTGTGCAGCAGCACGTGGCCGAGACGATGCGGCCGCACGTCGTGACGCTTCGGCGCGCCGCGACCCTTACGTTCGTAATGGCCCGGCGAGTTGATGGCGAAAGCGGGCGCGGAACGCCATGGCTTCGGACCTTCCGGCCGGATGTTGATCGGATGGCCGTCGGGATCCTCGAGCCACAGGCCGCCGCCGAAGGCGTTATGCGGCGCGTCGATTTCCTTGACGCCGCGCTGCTGCATGCGCGCGCGAATGGCGGCGATGCCTTTGTCGTCGCTGCCGAAGCGCACATGGTTGAGCCGCTTCTTCTTGCCTTCGACCAGGAACACTTGGTCCTGGTCGCGACCGTCGCAGCGGAAGGCGAGAACGCCGTCGCGCTCGCCGGGCGCCAGGCCGAAGGTCGTATAGAATTTCTGTCCGGCCTTGAGCTCGGGCACGGTGAGGGCGTAACTCAACAGCGACTGCACCGACATGCGCATCCTCCTGCGGTCAGGCTGCGGTGCGGCTCTTGTGCGGCGGCTGCGCGGCTGACGACCAACTTATATATCCCCGCGTTCCGGCTTTTGCATCACACTCGCCCGGCTTATGGACGGCGACACGATTTACGCCTTTGCCACGGCGCCCGGCCGCGCCGGCGTCGCGCTGCTGCGGCTTTCCGGGCCGCAAGCCGGCGCCGCGCTGCGCGCGCTGGCTGGGCGGCTGCCCACGCCGCGACACGCCTTGGTCGCGCGTTTCAGCGATCCGCGCAGCGGGGAGCCGATCGACCGCGGCATCGCGCTGTTCTTTCCGGCGCCGCGCAGCCTGACCGGCGAAGACGTCGCCGAGCTGCACGTGCACGGCGGCCGCGCCGTCGCGTCGGCGCTGATCGAGGCGCTGGCGACGCAACCGGGCTTGCGACTGGCCGAGCCCGGCGAGTTTTCGCAGCGTGCCTTCCTCAACGGCAAGCTCGACCTGACCGAGGCCGAAGGCATTGCCGATCTGGTCGCGGCGGAGACAGCGGCGCAACGGCGGCAGGCGCTGCGTCAAATGGCGGGCGAGGCCGGCCGACTCTACGAAGATTGGCGCACGCGCCTGTTGCGCGCGCAGGCGCGTGTCGAAGCCGAAATCGATTTTCCCGACGAAGGCTTGCCGGCCGATCTCGCCGCCGCCGCCGCGCAACTTACTGAAATCAAAGGAGAAATCACAAAATTTTTGGCCGATGGGCACCGCGGCGAGCGATTGCGCGACGGGCTCGCCGTTGCCGTGCTCGGTCCGCCCAACGCCGGCAAATCGAGTCTGGTGAATGCGCTGGCGCGGCGCGAGGTGGCGATCACAGCCGCGACCGCCGGCACGACGCGCGACGTCATCGAAGTCGCGCTCGACCTCGCGGGATTTCCGGTGACGCTGGCCGACACGGCCGGGTTGCGCGCAACGCGCGATGCGATCGAGGAAGAAGGCGTGCGCCGTGCGCGTGCGCACGCCGCGTCGGCAGATCTGAAACTCGTCGTCGTCGACGCGACCAAGCCCAAGGAAAAAACTTCGCTCACGGCGCTGATCGACAACGACACCGTCGTCGTCGCCAACAAGATGGATCTCGCGCCGGCCGACGAGGCGGCGTGGACCGATGCGCTTGGCGCCGGCGCGGCGGTCAAAATTTCGGTGGCGACCGGCGCCGGCATGGCGGCGTTCGAGACGCGGCTTGGCGCCGAGATCGCGCGTCGCTTCGGCGGTGAGGCGGCGCCGTTGATTACGCGCGCCCGCCATCGCCAGGCGCTTGAGGCGGCAGGCGCCGCGCTCGACCGCTATCCGCAGGCCGACGCGCCGGAGCTCGCCGCGGAAGAATTGCGTCAGGCCGTGCGGGCGCTTGGCCGCATCACCGGCCGGGTCGGTGTCGAGGATTTGCTCGATGTTGTGTTCCGCGAATTCTGCATCGGCAAGTGAAAATGAGCCAAAAACACGAACATTTCGTGATTTCGCAGCGTTAATACCACATCATATAGTATTTGTTCGCGAGACGTTCCGGGGTCGAATCGATCTCGCCTTACCAGATTTCGGCCCATGCCAACCGATGCGGGTTAATATTTCCGGGCGACTGTGTGACGTCTCGGTGAATTTTCAAGATATTGGGATTCGCGAAAATAGTATTTCGCATTACTAGAACCAAACCGCCCGGCCGGAGTCGGTGTTTCACGTGAAACCCTGCCGCGCCCGACTTTACTCGCCGCGGCGCCATCCGTAGATTGCCGCGATGCACCGGTATGACGTGATTGTCATCGGCGGCGGCCACGCTGGCTGCGAGGCCGCCGATGCGTCGGCGCGACTCGGCGCCCGCACGCTGCTGTTGACGCATCGCCGCGCCACCATCGGCGAGATGTCGTGCAATCCGGCGATCGGCGGTCTGGCCAAAGGACACCTGGTTCGCGAGATCGACGCCCTCGACGGCGTCATGGCGCGCGCCATCGATCGTGCTGGCATCCAGTTCCGTATGCTCAATCGCAGCAAAGGGCCGGCCGTGCGGGGTCCGCGGGCGCAAGCCGACCGCAAGCTCTATCGCCAGGCCATGCAGGATTTGCTGACGGCACGGCCGGGTCTTGAGATCCGCGAAGGCGAGGCGGCCGCGCTGATTTTCGACATGGCCGGCCGCTGCACCGGGGTGGAAACCGGCGATGGCGCGCGGCTTTCCGCCGCCGCCGTGGTGATCACCACCGGCACCTTCCTGCGCGGGCTCATCCATGTCGGCGAAGCCAAGATCGCCGCCGGCCGGGTCGGCGAAGCGCCGTCCGTGCGCTTGGCGCAAAGCCTGATGCAGGCCGGTTTTGCCCTTGGCCGGCTCAAGACCGGGACGCCGCCGCGGCTCGACGGCAAGACCATCGATTGGTCGGCGCTCGAAGCCCAGCCGGGCGACGACCCGCCGGAGCCGTTTTCCTTCCTGACCGAACGCATCGCGACGCCGCAGATCGTCTGCCATATCACGGCGACGACGCCGGCGAGCCACGCGCTGATCCGGGCCAATCTGCACCAGGCGCCCATGTATTCCGGCCAGATCGACAGCGTCGGACCGCGTTATTGCCCGTCGATCGAGGACAAGGTGGTGCGCTTTGCCGAACGCGAGCGGCATCAGATTTTCCTTGAGCCGGAAGGGCTCGATGACGACACGGTCTATCCCAACGGCATTTCGACCTCGCTGCCGGCGGCGGTTCAAGCCGAGCTGCTGGCTACGATTCCGGGCCTCGAACGCGTCCGTATGGTGCGGCCGGGTTATGCCATCGAGTACGATTTCGTCGACCCCCGCGAACTCCGGCCAACCCTTGAAACCCGCAGGATTTCTGGGCTTTTCCTGGCTGGTCAGATCAACGGCACGACCGGCTACGAGGAGGCAGCGGCGCAGGGGCTGGTCGCCGGGCTCAATGCGGCGCTCACGGCGGCTGGCGGCGGCCGGGAGTTCGTCCTCGACCGCGCCAGCGCCTATATTGGCGTGCTGATCGATGACCTTGTTTCACGTGGAACAAGCGAGCCCTACCGCATGTTCACGTCACGCGCCGAGTACCGGCTCACGCTTCGGGCCGATAATGCCGACCAGCGTTTGACGCCAATGGGCGCGGCGCTTGGCTGCGTTGGCGTCGATCGCCGCGCTGCTTATGCCGCCAAGGCCGAAGCGCTCGCCGGCGCCCGCGCTTTGGTCCGCCGGCTGCGCATGACGCCGAGCGAGCTGCGCCGCCATGGATTGACGATCAATGCGGATGGCATTCGCCGGTCAGCGGCCGATCTGTTGGCCTATCCCGAGATCGACCTAGCCCGGTTATCGGCCATCTGGCCCGAACTGGCCGCGATTCCGCGGTCGATCGCCGAGCAGCTCGAGATCGACGGGCGCTATTCGGGGTATCTCGGGCGCCAGGCCGAGGAAATTGCCGCCTTTCGGCGCGACGAGGCGCTCAAGCTGCCGTCCGACCTGGACTACGACGCGATCGGCTCGCTGTCGGCGGAAATCCGGATCAAGCTGCGCGCCAGCCGGCCAGAAACCTTGGGTGCCGCCGCCCGCGTTTCGGGTGTTACGCCGGCGGCGCTGGTGGCGCTGCTGCGCCATGTGCGGCGGCCGGCGGCATGATGCCGCAACTCAACGATCGTCCGGTTTCCACCCGCCTGACACCGGAAGGCTTCGCTAAGCTTGCGGCTGTTTCACGTGAAACGCTGGACCGGCTCCAGACCTACGTCGCGTTGCTGACAGCGTGGAATCGCCGGATCAATTTGGTCGGCGCCAATACCATCGGCGACGTTTGGCGCCGGCACATTCTCGATTCGGCTCAGTTGATGCCATTGCTCCCGGACCGCACCCGCGTCGTCATCGACGTCGGCAGCGGGGCGGGGCTGCCGGGCTTGGTGCTGGCGATGCTCGGCGTGCCCGAGGTTCATCTCGTCGAAAGCGACCAGCGCAAAGCGGCGTTTTTGCGCGAGGCGCAGCGCGTGACCGGCACTAGCGTTACTATCCACGGTCGGCGGGCCGAGCAAATGGCGCCGATGGCTGCCGACGCGATCGTCGCCCGCGCGGTGGCGCCTGTGGATAATTTACTACTAATAGTGGACAAATTCCGCGAAACCCACACTATATGTTTATTTTTGAAGGGTAAGGGGGTCGAAGAGGAATTGACTCACTTGCCACCGGCGCTAAAGATGAAGGCGCAGATTCTGCCGAGCCGGAGCGATCCCACCGGCCGCATCCTGCGTCTCGAAGGGCCTTGATGGAACCGATGGCGCAAACCGCCGAGCTCGTGCCGGCCGCCGGACCGGCGGCCCCAGCGCGCGTCATTGCCATTGCGAATCAAAAGGGCGGCGTCGGTAAAACCACCACGGCGATCAACCTCGCCACCGCCCTGGCGGCGGCCGGCGAATCCGTGCTGCTGGTCGATTTCGATCCGCAAGGCAACGCCTCGACCGGTCTCGGCATTTCCCGGCAGGCCCGAACCGTGACGAGCTACGACGTGCTGCTCGGCGCGCGCGAGCTCGGCGCCGCCGTGGTGCAGACCGCGGTGCCGCGGCTCGCCATCGTGCCGGCGTCGGTCGATTTGTCGGGCGCCGAGCTCGAGCTGGTCGATGCCGAGCGCCGCGAGTATCGCCTGCGCGACGCGCTGGCCGGCAAGCTCGGTCCGTTTCGCTACGTGTTGATCGACTGCCCGCCGTCGCTGAGCCTGCTGACGCTCAATGCGCTGGTCGCGGCGCACGCCGTGCTGGTGCCGTTGCAATGCGAGTTCTACGCGCTCGAAGGCCTGTCGCATTTGGTCAAGACGATCGAGCGCGTCAAAGGCAAACTCAACCCGGCGCTCGAGATCCAGGGCGTCGTGCTGACCATGTTCGATCGGCGCAACAACCTCTCGGACCTGGTCGCCGCCGACGTGCGCGGGCACTTTGGTGCGAAAGTCTACGAGACCGTGATTCCGCGCAACGTGCGCATCTCCGAGGCGCCGTCGCACGGCAAGCCGGTGCTGCTGTACGATTTCCGGTGTCCAGGCGCGCAAGCCTACGTCCATCTCGCGGGCGAAGTGCTCAAGCGCGAGCGCTCGCTGATCGAGCGCGTCGCGTCATGATCGAAAAGCGCGGACTCGGCCGCGGCCTGTCGGCCTTGCTCGGCGAGGACGCCTCGGCACCGGAACGCGATACGGCGGCGCCGGTCAAAGGCACGCGGACCGTACCGATCGACCAAATCTATCCGGGCTGGTTCCAGCCGCGGCGCAACTTCGACGAAACCGAGTTGAACGCGCTGGTCGAGAGCATTGTCGCGCAAGGCATTCTCCAGCCGCTGCTGGTGCGGCCGCATCCGAAATTCGCGGGCGCCTTCGAGATTCTTGCCGGCGAGCGCCGCTGGCGCGCGGCGCAGCGTGCGCATCTGCACGAAGTGCCGGTGCTGGTGAAGGAGATCGGCGACCGCGAGGCGCTCGAGATCGCCCTGGTCGAAAACATCCAGCGCAGCGATCTCAACGCCATCGAGGAGGCGCAGGGCTACAAGCGCCTGATCGACGAATTCGGCCACACCCAAGAGGCGCTGGCGACGGCGCTCGGCAAAAGCCGCAGCCACATCGCCAATCTTTTGCGGCTGCTGATGCTGCCGCAGGAAATCAAAGACATGGTCGCCGACGGAAGGCTGAGCATGGGCCATGCGCGCGCCCTGGTTGGGCTCGAAGCCGAGAAGGCGCTGGCCTTGGCACAGACCATCGTGCGTGACGGCTTGAGCGTGCGCGAGACCGAGCGCGCCGCCAAGCCGCCGGAAGAGACTCAATTCGTCACGCGCAAGCCGCGCGGCGGCCGCCGGCGCGACGCCAACATCGTCGCGCTCGAACGCGAGTTGTCCGAGACCTTGGGCCAGAAGGTCGAGATCGCGTTCGACGGCAAGCGCGGCACGCTCACCATCCGTTACGCGTCGCTCGATCAGCTCGACGACGTGCTCAACAAGCTGCGCGCCAAGCCCTGAGGCGATGGCCGCGAAAGCGCCTGTCGCCGTCGTCGTCGCTGCGGTCGCGCCCAACGCGAAACCGTCGGCCTATCCGGAACCGTTCTATTCGCGCGTGCTCGGACGGCAGAAACGCGCGCTCGGCGACGTCTTCGGCCTCAAGAATTTCGGGGTCAACCTGGCGCGGCTCGCGCCGGGCGCGATCTCGGCGCTGCGGCACGCGCATTCGACGCAGGACGAGTTCATCTACATCCTGGAAGGCGAGCCGGTTCTGGTGACCGACGCCGGCGAAACGCCGCTCAAGCCGGGCATGTGCGCCGGCTTCAAGGCGGCTTCGGGCGATGCGCATCACCTGATCAACCGCACAATGCACGAGGTGGTCTATCTCGAGGTCGGCGATCACGGTGTCCCGGATGACGTCGCCTATCCCGATGACGACATCCGCGGCACGCACGACGCCGCCGGCAAGCGAATTTTCCTGCACAAGGACGGCCGCCCGTTCGACTGAGACGCGTGCGGCGGTCTCAGGCGGCCTTCGTCGTCATCATCTTCTTCCGGGCATCTTCGAGCGACAGCTTGGCGACGCCGACGATATGCGAGGCTTCGGGATGTTGCTTCGCCGTCAGCCATTCCTCGATGAAGTCCAACCAGTCCACCACCAAATCGATTTCCGACATGTCCATAGGCAACTTCTCCCCGAACGATTGCGCTCTCCGGGTGCGCCAGCCTGCCCTGGGATATCTATCCTGCCACAAAATTGCCCCGCGCGATCAAATGATCGCCGCCGGCGTCACGATGCGCGTTGCGATTCCGCCTGCATGGCGCCGCGAGCAATGCGCAATAAAGCGGCACGGCAAATAGTTTCATCCTTCATGCCCGACGATTTAGCCTGGCGTTCGGCCTCGACGAGCGCCGCCAGCACGGCCGCGCCGCGCCGCGCCGGCCAAAGCCGCAACTGGCGCTTGAAACTATCTTTTATTTTAAAAAACAGCGGCGGCCGTACGGCGGCAATCGCCTCCTCCACGCCGGCACCGTCATCGAGCCGCGCTGCCGTCCGATGGAGCTGCGTGAAATGCCGCAGCGCGGTGCGCAGAATGCGGATCGGCGATTCACCTTCGGCCAGCGCCCGCGCCAAGGCCCGCTCGCACGCGGCCGGGTCGCCTTCGGCGGCGGCGCGGATGGCGTCGTCGAGCGACAAGTCGGCGCTGTCGCCGACCAGCGCGGCGGCTTCATCGCGCGACACGGTGCCGCCATCGCCGGCATAGAGCGCGAGTTTTTCGAGCTCCTGCCGGCTCAAGGCACGGTCGCCGCCCAACGATGCGACCAGATAAGGCATGACGTCGGGCGCCAACGCGATGCGGTGAGCGCGTGCAACCTCGCGCACCAGCGCCTCGATCTCGCGCGGCCCGTCGAGATAACACGCGATCACGGCGGCGTTCTTGGCGCCCTCGAAAGCGCGGCGCAGACTCGAGCGCGGCTTGAGATCGCCGCCCTCGACGATCACGAAACCGTCGCCGGCCGGCGGATCGGCAAGATAGCGCGCGAACAGCGCGCCGACGGCGTCGCCGGCATCGGTCACATGCACCAGGCGTCGGCCGCCCATCAGCGACAGCTGCGCCGCCTCGTCGTGCATGCGCGTCGGCGCGGCGAGCAACGCATCCGCCGGCAGGGCGGCAACCCGGAAGGCGTCCTTCGGATCGGGAACGCTGGCGCGTGCCAGCCGCGCGGCGCGCTCGCCGACCAGACCGCGATCAGGGCCATAGACCAAGCAGGCGCGCATGGCCGGATCGGGCGCCGCGAGGAAGGGTTCGATGCGGCGGGGTTCGAGTTTCACCGGCTCAGCGCGCGGCCGCCTGCCGCTGCGACCACAGCGATAGCTGCATGTAGATCGCGTCGGCAAGGTCCTCGATGGCGCGCTGGCGCGCGTTATTCTCAGCGACGGTCGCCGCCCAGGCATCGTCTTGCAGGTTGAACGCGCCGACGGTTCGGCTGTTACCCGTGACGTTGATACCACCGCCGCTCAGCACGTAACTTGCCTGGGCATTGATCTCGGAGCGGGTCGAGGTGGCGTTGCGCTGGATGCCCAGATCAGACCGACTCATGATCAACGTAACGTTCAACGTGTAGCGTGTCGACAGCGTCAGGCCACGCGGATTGAGTTTCTCGCGCAACGCCAGCTCCAGCAGCTGATCTTCGCGGCCTTCGCCGGCGTGCTCCATCGAACCGGAGCCGATTCGCTCGGAAACGACTGGCGCGACTTTGATGGCGGCAAGCCTGGGATCGTATTCGCCCGCGGTATGGCCGCCGTAGAGCGGATGGAAGCCGCAGCCGGCGAGCGGTGCTGCGGCGAGAGCCGCCAGGATGCCGCGCCTAGACCACGACATTGACGATCCGATTCGGCACGACGATGGTCTTGCGCGGCATCTTGCCGCCAAGCGCGGTGATGACGTTCGGCAGCGCGAGCGCCGCCTGACGTGCGTCGGCCTCGCCGACGTCGCGCGGCATTTCGATCGTGCCGCGGAGTTTGCCGTTGACTTGGACCGCCAGCGTCACCGTCTCGGCGACGGCGAGCGCGGCGTCGGCCTTCGGCCACGGCTCGTCCGCCAGCAAGCGCTGATGGCCGAGCGCGTTCCATAGTGCTTCCGCAAGGTGCGGCATCATCGGACCGATCAGCCGCACCGCCGCTTCCAGCGCCTCGCGCACCACCGCGGCGGCAGCGTCGGGCGCGGCTTCGATGGCGTTGGTGAGCTCGCGGATGCGCGCGACCGCCCGGTTGAAGCGGAACTTATCGAGATCGTCGGTGACCAGCGCGACGGTCTGATGGGTGACGCGCCGCAGCTCCTGATCGGCGGTCGCGAGCTTCGCCGGAATCGGCGTGCCGGGCGGCGGCAAAGGATTGTCGCGCTCGGCCGCAAGCCGCCACAGCCGATTGGCGTAGCGCCAGGCGCCTTCGATACCGGCGTCGGTCCATTCGAGGTCGCGCTCGGGCGGGCTGTCGGACAGCAGATAGAGTCGTGCGGTGTCGGCGCCATAGACGTCGACGATGGTTTCGAGTCCGACCACGTTCTTCTTCGATTTCGACATCTTTTCCATGCGCCCGACGGTCACCGGCCGGCCCTTGGCGTCGTGCCAGGCGCCATTGTCGCCGTGCTGGACCTCTTCGGGGAAGAGCCAATTTCCTGCGGCATCCTGATAGGTTTCGTGGCAGACCATGCCTTGAGTGAACAGGCCGGCAAACGGCTCTTGGAGCGCCAGATAACCGCAGCGTTCGAGCGCGCGGGTGAAGAAACGGGAATAAAGCAGGTGCAGGACCGCGTGCTCGATGCCGCCGATATACTGGTCGACCGGCATCCAATAAGCGACGTCCTGGCGCTCGAAGGCAGTGGGGGACCGGGGCGAACAAAACCGGGCGAAATACCACGAGCTTTCGAAGAAGGTGTCGAAGGTGTCGGTTTCGCGCCGCGCCTTGGCGCCGCAGCGCGGACAGGCGACGTGCTTCCAGGTCGGATGGCGATCGAGCGGATTGCCCGGCGCGTCGAACGTCACGTCGTCGGGCAGGCGCACCGGCAGGTCCTTTTCCGGCACCGGCACGATGCCGCATGTGCCGCAATGGATCACCGGAATCGGACAGCCCCAATAACGCTGCCGCGATACGCCCCAATCCCGGAGCCGCCACACCGTCGCGCCGGCACCGGTTTTGCGCTTTTCGATCTCGGCGATGGCGCGCCGCTTCGCCGCCGGCACGTCGAGGCCGTCGAGAAAGCTCGAATTGATGTGCGTGCCGTCGCCGGTATAGGCCTCGTCGGCGATGGCAAATGTTTTAGCATCGGCATCGGATGGCAGCACGACGGGCGTCACCGGCAGCTTGTATTTGCGCGCGAATTCGAGGTCGCGCTGATCGTGCGCCGGACAGCCGAAGATCGCGCCGGTGCCGTATTCCACCAGCACGAAATTGGCGACGTAGACCGGCAGGCTGCGCTTGGCGTCGAACGGATGCGCCGCCTTGACGCCGGTGTCGTAGCCCAACTTTTCAGCGGTCTCGATCGCCGCCTCGCTGGTGCCCATGCGATTGCACTCGGCGATGAAGTCGCGCAGCTTCGCGTCGCGCTCCGCCAACACCTCGGCCAGCGGATGATTGGGCGCGACGGCAAGAAACGATGCACCGAAGAGCGTGTCGGGGCGCGTCGTGAACACTTCCAGCCGATCGTCGCGTCCATTCAGGGCGAAAAAAACACGCGCGCCTTCCGATCGGCCGATCCAGTTCTCCTGCATCAGCTTAACGCGCTCGGGCCAACGGTCGAGCGTCGCCAGCGCCTCGAGCAGCTCGGATGCGAAGGCAGTGATCTTGAGAAACCACTGCGACAGCAATCGTTTTTCGACGAGCGCACCGGAGCGCCAGCCGCGGCCGTCGATCACTTGTTCGTTTGCGAGCACCGTGTTCTCGACCGGATCCCAGTTGACCCAAGACTCCTTGCGGTAGGCGAGCCCCGCCATCAGGAAATCGAGAAACATCTTCTGCTCGTGCTTGTAGTAGTCGGGATGGCAGGTCGCGATCTCGCGCCGCCAGTCGTAGGCGATGCCCATCCGCTTCAGCTGCTCGCGCATCACCGCGATGTTCGCCAGCGTCCACGCGCGCGGATGCTTGCCGGACGCCATCGCCGCGTTCTCGGCCGGCAGACCAAACGCGTCCCAGCCCATCGGATGCAGCACGTTGAAGCCTTGCGCGCGCTTGTAGCGCGCGACGACGTCGCCCATCGTGTAATTGCGGACGTGGCCAACGTGCAGTTTCCCCGACGGATAGGGAAACATCTCGAGCACGTAATATTTCGGGCGCGCCGGGTCGGTCTCGACCTCGAAGCTCTTGCGCTCGCGCCAGACCCGTTGCCAGTGCTCTTCGTTTTCTTTCGCGTTATACCGCGCCATCGCGCGAGGGCCGCGGCCTATTGTTGGTTCGAGGCCGTGCTCAGACGGATCTGGCGCGCCCGCGCGAGGATGGCGTTCTCGAGATCGGTCCCCGTGTTCTTGTCGACCGGAGCGTCGACCCAGTCGCCTTTGCTGTCGCGCGCTTGGCGGAAGACGCTCGCCCGCACGCCGTCGGCGCGGAGCTCGCGGTTGAGGATGAAGATGTTCACCTTGAAGCGCTCATCCGGCGTCTGCGGCGGGCTGAACCAGTCGGTGATGATGACGCCGCCGAACGGATCGGCCGAGGCTAACGGCATGAACGAGACGGTGTCGAGGCTCGCGTGCCACAGGAACGAATTGACGCCGACGCCCGGCGCGCCGCTGCCGCTGTTGCTGGCGGTGTTGTTGTTGTTGAAGAAGAGCGACAGGACCGAGCGGTTGCTGTCGGTTTGGGTGCGCGGATTGAATGAACCCTGCGTGCCCGCGATGTATTTCGGATCGGTGTGGTAGGGGTCTTCGGCCCGCTGCTGCGCATCGGGGTCGTTGCCCTGCCAACGGTCGCTGCTGAACAGACCGCAGCCACTCAACAGCAAAACCGTGCCAAAGCACAGGAATCCGGCTTTCACGGATCGACGAAACACCATACCAACACTCCTCGGAGCTCCCCCGGGGCTTGCAGCCCCGGGTGTGACAATCTTAGCGCAGCGCCCCTCGACCCCGCTATACCTTTGAAAACCCAAGCCTGTCCGGCCTGCGGCGTCCGCGGCCTTGACGGGCCGGCCGGCGCTGGCGAGCCTACCGCATGTCCGATCCGGCCATGATTTCCGTCGCCGCGCGGCTCGCTGCGGTG
>JBOHLR010000010.1:0-29478 GCA_050729555.1 Allostellaceae bacterium | reverse complement strand
GGCATGCTCCGGGTCAATTCACATACCCGCTGGCCTGGGAGGTTTGCCAGCACAACCTAGGAAATAGGCAACTTCAACCATCGCCCACGTGTCCTGACGACAATACGCACGGAGTCTCTTTTCTAATTCAGCTTTGCGCTCCGGCGTGATTCGGTCATCAAAGGCCGCAGTGATGTAAGCCACTTGTGCGCCGGTTCCTTCCTGCACCTCGTCCAATTCCGCATAGTCCAAGTCAGGTGCAATGGCCGGAAGTACCTTTTTGATGGAGAATGATCCCATCATATCCGGATTGTAGTAATGATTTTTGACGATCGGCAATAAATCGACGAGCCGACTTATGTACGTTTCAAGGAGCTCGGCATATTCAGGGTGCCGTTCAGCTAACTCCGCGAGCCTGCTTCTTTCGTATGTGGCGTGATAAACAAAAATTGGGCCGCCGTCGTTCGAATCTATCCGCTCTTGCATCCGTCGAATGCAGCCGAGAGACGGATCCTCACCGGAGAGATCCAAAAACTCGCCGTGGTGAAACAGCCCGGGCTCAGTTTCGACGTGGCAGGAGAACTGAAACGGGATGTGTTCGTAAGGGCGCACGCCCCGCCACTTGGGGACCGGGAAATCAATTCCTTCGAAATCGAGGAAATATCGCGGATAGCGAAATTGAGCCATAAACTCAGCAGACCCAGGTTCCAAAACCGGACACCCCGTGCGATGCGCTTCCTGCATGCGGCGGTACAATGCCGCCTGTGTTCCCGATAATTCCTCGGGTGCTGGATCAAGGATCGACACGTAGCCTTTTGTCTCACGCAGCTTCCGAGCCAGATTTTTACCGGCCAAATCCGGAAGCAATTCAATGGGATGTTCTGGGCCAGGTGGATCACGTTCCCCGCAGAATTCTTGGAATGGGCACGAATAAGGCTCTCTGCAATGTCGGCCGGTGTGGACGACCGGCATATCGCCGCTAACAACCTCCTGTGCGCGGTTCAGCAACTCGCGCACTTCACTCATCCGGGGTTTAATCTGCTCTGTAACATCGAGCTGCCGAAAGAGTCCGCCGTAATCACCATTACCAGGATAACGCCACTGATCGTTCAGTAGGTTGAGTTCCGCTCGCGCGAGTGGCAAGTCGCTTTGAGTCATGACCCACGCCTGAACTGCGAGATCGCTTAGGTGATGGTCCTTCGGCTCGCCGGTGGTCACCTTGTCGTTTCTAAGCGGGAACGTGGAGGATTTTGTTTCACGTAGGACGTAGGCGCTGCCATTTGGAATCAGCGCGTCCGCCCGGGCGTAAACCTCGCCGTACAGCATGGGAACCTCGGCTGCAGGCAGATGCGGTGATTTTTGTAACAGCTGTTTGGCTTGCTCCGCGGCTCCCGCTCGATCGTCGACGCCGCGTGGCCATATGAATTCTTGGCCGAGCTGTTTGCGAGCAGCATCGCCTACGATGTTACCGTCAATCTGTCTGCGGCGCAGTGATGGGTCATCAGCGGACACCAGATCTGACTGGTGCTTTTCCAGCCACAGCCGACGCGGGCATTGGAGAAAAGATTGAAGGTCGGATTTGCTCAGCACGGTGTTTCACATGCGTCATGGTAACACATGCGGTCGGGACCGTTTGACCCTAGCCCAAAAATCCTTTGGCTTAACGACCCTGACGTGCCTACCCCAGGTATAGAGGTGCCACGCCATTTCGAGCGCGCCGGCGGCTGTGAAGCGCACCAGTAACGACCCGTCCTTCTGCGGCTCGAATTTCTGGCAGGGATGGAACAGGAAGGTGCTCGCCTCGGCCGCCGCCTGTGGCGAGAACCGCCAGACCACGTCGAACGGCTCTTCCTGGAAAACGCCAAACGATCGCTTCACGAAATCCTGGAGCGAAAACTCCGTGGCGCGCTCGAACGGATACGGCAGCGGTTCGGCCCGCTCGATATCGGAGAGGCTATAAAGCCGGTAATCGCGAACCGCCGCGTTCATGCTGAAGGCGACCAGATAGTGCCGGTTGCCATAGAGAAAACCGTAAGGGCAAACGATCTGCCGGCTGAGCGTGCCCGTGCCACGTGCACGGTAATGGAGCCGCATCTTGCGGCAGGCGACGACGGCCTCGCGCAGGATCGAGAAAATTTCAGGATCGACTTTCGGCCGCGGCCCCGGACGCAACGCCAAGCCCTCGGCCACGGTCAGCGCCTCCAGATCCGGCGCGATCCGCGCCCTCTCCAGCGGTTTCAATTGAGCACGAAGCTTCCCCGCCAGTTTCTCGACGTTCCGCGCCTGGACTTGCAGGTTCTCGCGTCGCAGCACCGCGGTAGCGGTGTCGAGATCGGCCAGATCGCCGGCCGTGATGTTCGCCAAGGTTCGGACACTGCTGCTACGTAAGCGCCACCGCTTCGGTTGCTCACCCGGGTTGGCGTACTCGATGGAATAGAGCCGATCGACCGCATCGCGTAGCCGCTCCGCCGTGCGCCGGCTCACGGTGTAGCGGGAGCAGATATCGTTCAGCGTCACACCCTCGGCCGTGGCGTGCATGTCGAGTGCGATACGGTGGAGGATTTCGGCCTTCTCGTGAAGCATGCCCTCACGTCCTTCTATGCGTCCGATTTTGACGCATCGAGCCGGTAAGGTCGATCCTGCAATTCGGAGTTGATGGCCATGCAGTTGCCGGCGGCGTTCGAAACGGCGTTGGAGGCCGAATTCTGGTGCCTAGCGCGCGACTTCGCGTGCGAGATCATCGCGGAATGGAAGACTTGGCTCACCGGCAGTGGGCCGATGGTTGGCATTGGTGTCTTGAGCTTGGCTGATCCGGAATCGGTCAAGCTGCCACCCTGGAGCTGGGCGATGTTGGTTTTCGTCGCCGGTCTCGTCGCCGCGATGTTCCGCGTCTACCGCAGTCTGCGACGCCGCCACGACGCGCTGCAAAATCAGCTGACCGGCACTGGCATGGCCGGCCCGTTCCTTCTCGTGCCACTCGAGCTAAAGCAGGAGCGAACCAATGACGTGTGAAGTTGTGGTGATGAATCGGTTGGGCGCCGCCCTCGCGGCGGATAGCGCAGTCACCGTCGGCGATGGCGAGAAAATCTATCACCACGCCCAGAAATTGTTTGCGCTCGTGCCGGCAACGCCGGTCGGCATCATGATATCCGGTGTCCCCGAGATCATGGGTGTGCCGTGGGAGATCATTGTCAAATCCTATGCGCGCCAGCTCGGCGACCGGCGGTTTGATCGGCTCGAAGAATACGCCCAGGATTTTTTGGCTTTCGTCGAATCGTCAACCGCGCTGTTTCCGGATTCGGTGCAACAGGAGTGGTTCCGGTCGCTGGTCGAAAGCTATTGGCGGGACCAGTTTGCGATCCCGTTGGGGCTCGGAACGAGGAGGCAGGTGGAAAAACAAGTTGGTGCAGCCCGGCCGACTCTGGCGAAACTTATCAGGAAAGATCACGCCGCCTGGCGGAAATATTCAGGGATGCCGATACGAGGCCAGGCTTCCAACCATGTCCCGGGCGGAAAAGTACTTTCGGATTACGGTGCGATGCTGGGCCGGTTAGAACAGGAATTATTCGGCTCCCAGGCGCGAAGTCGAGAGATTCGACAGACGCTCAAAACCACCGTCAAGTTCATGTATGACAAGAAATGGTTTCACCCGTTCGACCGAAGCTGGATCGCCTTCGCAGGCATGGGCGAGGCGGAACCATTCCCCGCCCTCGTTGAATACCAAGTAGGCTCCATCGCCTTGGGCCGGCTGCGTTGGGCGAAAACCCGCGAGGCTCGCGTCAGCCGCAAGGATTCAGCCCACGTCTGTCCAATTGCGCAGGCGGATGTGATCGACATGTTCTTCCGTGGGATTGACCCGGAGTTGGATGAAAAATTGGAAACCCTACTGGCACGAAGCGTGTCTAGGGCATTAGCGCAGTGGACCAAGTGGCTACATCGAGGTGCGCTGTCGAAAATACAAAAAGAGTTCCGTCACCTCCTGGAGAAGGAAATCAATGAAAAATACGAAGCGTCCCTCATTGGTGCCGTGGATGTCATGCCGCAACGTGGGTTGGCGCAGATCGCGGAAACACTGGTGGGACTGACGGCGTTTCGGAAACGGATATCGATTACGCAAAAAGAAACGGTTGATGACTCGATCAGTGTCGCGTTGCTATCAAGAGGAGATGGCTTCGTTTGGCTTAAGCATGATATTCGTTAGGGCCGCGATGAGAAAAACCTTGGCCGCACATGAATTATAATACCAACATTTTCCGAGCCGCGTATCAGCAGGAGGAAAACCGGCTGACCTACTGCTTTCTCTCTTTGCTCGATAAATTGAATCCTCATACAGTGCTCAAGCTGCTCGCCCGAGCTGAAATTACCACGTTACTACCCATGTTGGAGCATCCTCATTCAGTAGAGGTACGGCTTCTTTCTGGAACGGGTGAAAGAAAACCTGACGGGAACATTATCATCAATTTCGGTGATCAACATTACGTTCTTGTGTTTGAAAATAAAACACATAGGAAGAAACTTGATCTAGACCAAATCCGCGGCCATCTAAAAGACCACGTTGAACAAAGAGATCGCCATAGTCTTTTGGTGGTCACTACGGACCCCGCCGACCGGGAGCGGCTGCGAGCGAAATACAGAGCAGTCTTATTCTGTTCCTGGCATGACATCCTTGATATGGCCGAGCAAACGCTAGCGGATAGCGCAACGAACCCTTAGATCGTTTCTTACTACAGCAATTTGCCGAGTATCTCGAGTGCAGTGGAGAAGCATGGAGGGCAAGAATGATTCCGCGAACGCTCGTTGAAGCTCACAGGGATGTACTTGCCTTACGTGAATCTGATGGCAAGTTTTTCAAAGAAGCATGGCACCTGGTCGGGACTCTCAAAGATGATGTTTACTCATCACTTGGAACGGCATCGCAGGAAATTGTTGACAGAAAAACGTTTGATGCCCAAGGAATTCTGGGTGTGAGCTGTGCGCTCCGACACAATGATGCTGAACAACATATTTCGTTCGGTATTTGTCACGATCCCAGCACGCAAAAAATCAAATTTATCATCGAGCATGAACCTGAATTCATCGTATTGTTCACTTACAATCCAAAATATCGAGAGTTGCTCTTAAGCAAGCTATCGCGAGATGTTCCCGCAGCCGCATTAAGAGATCACGGCTATTCTGTAAATTTTCCAGATGACAAGTTAGGAAACCCTTGGATTCTGTGCTGCTGGCACGAACCTATGAAGAAATTTGATGGGGTCTCCGTAGAGAATCTGTGTGCAATGTTCTCCAGCAAGTTAGCGCCCCTGTTGAATAGCGAGTATTTTCGGATAGTGAGCGATCTCGCTATACCAAATCATAACTCAAAGTAACGGGGCCCGATATTTTTTCAGTGACTGTTGCCAAAACTGTCAACTGCCGCCCCTATCCCTATAACCCGGGCCCGCAGGCCCGCCTATCCCCCTCGCGTGATCGCCGGTATGTGACGGCTACGGCTTGATGCGCGCTGTCGCTTCCTTGGCGATGCTCAGATCGGCGTACTTGGCGATCTTGATGTCCTTGGTCAGGAAGCCCAGCTCGCGCTGGGTTTCGACGTTGACCTGCAAGGCCTTGAGGTCGGGTAGCGCGTCCGGGCTGCGATAGTAGTCCTTGCCCTTGACGAAGAGCCAGGAGTCCCACACCGGCGCCGGAATCTTGGTCAGGTTGACCGCGATCTGCACCGCCTCGGCGTGGTTCTTGGGATCCTGGAACCAGCGCATGACGCGGATCGTGTCTTCCATGAAATCGACCATCGCGGCGCGGTTCTTCTTAAGCCAGCCGGCGCGCGCGACCCAGACGATCATCTGCGTCCGGCCGACCGCTTCTTTCTGTGTGAACAGCGGATGTGCCGTCTTCAACAGATCGGGATTGGTCGAGAACGGCAGAACGCCGGGAATGAGTGCGACTTTTTTCTCATCGAGCATGTTGCGCATGTTCGGGAACGCCGCTTCGACGATGGTGACGTCTTTCCGATCGTCCAAGTGATGCTTGCGCAGCATGGCACGCATGGCGATGTCGACGGCGCTGCCGGCGGCATTGGTCGCCAGCACCTTGCCCTTGAGATCTTCGATTGTTTTGATGCCGCTGTCGTTGCGGACGAAATATTGATCGGTGTAGTAGCCGGGCACGCCATCCTGGAAGTCGTCGCTGATGATGCGCAGATCATCAAGGCCGGCGTTCTGGATGGCGAGCGCGAGCGACGAGTAGGCCAGGTCGCCGATGTCGAGCTGATTGCTGGCCAGCGCCGTGATCATCGGCGGCGTGCCCTGGAAGCGCGTCACATCGAGCGTATAGCTCTTGCCCAAGTGCGTCATCAGCTCTGGCTTGGTCGGCAGAAGTGACGACCAATTGGCGACCGGGACGACGTAGCTGAGACGGATTTTGATCGGATCGGCCTGCGCCGAAAGCGCGGCACAAACGAACGTCGCCGCGAGGCACGCGGCGAGCGCGGAACGGATCACACGCATTGGTCCCCCCTGAGAGTGAGCGCCTGCCGTCATTTTTCGCGCGCGATTCCTATGCCGGAGCGCGCCGCGGCAGGTATTTTAGAACACGTTCACTATTGGACCCGGTCTGCGCTTTGTCAAGCTGACGGGGTCAACGTTGCCGCCACAAGCCGTCGACCAGAACCTGCAGCACGCGGCGGAGCGCCATCAGCCCGTGCGCGAGATTGGGCTCGTTCTGATCGTCGGCGAGCCAACGGCGCACTTCGGCGCTGTAGATATCGAAAATCGCGCGCGCGACCAGCATATCATCACTGGCCGCCGTGATGATCCCGTCGACACGGGCGCGCGCCACCACGGCGGCGACGCCAGCGACGATCCGATCGCGATGCGTCTGAAAACGATGTGCCTCCGGCCCGTGCGTGTAGAAGGTCAGCTCGCGCAGCAGGAAGCGCGCCAGGTTCGGCTGCCGCGCGAAATAGGCGTAGAAATCGTGGAACACCGCGACCAGCCGGTCGGCAAGCGCCGGCGCCGACGACGATGGCGCGAAAGCTTGCGCCGCGAGTTCGATCAGCTCGTCGTTGAAAATCAGGAACAGCAGATCGCGCTTGTCGGCCGCATAAGTGAAGAGCGTGCCGAGACCGACGCCCGCACGCTTGGCGATGGCGCGCGTCGTCGTCGCGTCGTAACCCTTCTCGACGAAGAGCTCGCGCGCGGCTCGGCGGACGTTGCCGAGTCGGCGGGCCTTGCTGCGCTCGCGCAGGCCGCTCTCAACGGTGCGGCCGCCGCCACGCGTCATCGGTGTCGCCACGGGCGACGTCTCCTTGCGTCGGTCGGCGCCCGCGCTTGACAGTGGCGTGGGCTCGGGCCAAAAGTGAACACGTTCAAAATAATCCGACGCCGACGTTCGACGCAAGGGGGGCGCAGAGAATGGCGCAGCGCAAGACGGCATTGGTGACCGGCGCGGCGAGCGGCATCGGTGCCGCGGCAGCCGTGGCGCTCGCGCGTGCTGGCTACGACGTCGCCATCAATTACAGCCGCAGCGCCGGACCTGCCCGCGAGGTTGCCGCGCAAGCGCAGAAACTCGGCGCGCAAACATTGCTCTGCCAGTGCGACGTTGCCGATGACGCCGCCGTGCGTGCGATGCTTGGCGACGTCGCGACGAAGTTTGCGCGCCTCGATGCGCTGATCAACAACGCCGGCACAACGACTGAAATTCGGCCGAAGGATTTCGACGCGATGACCGTCGAGGAATGGGATCGCGTCTTCGCTGTCAACGTACGCGGCATATTCTCGGTGACGCGCGCGGCGCTGCCGCTGCTGCGCAAGGCGCCGCATCCGGCAATCGTCAACACCGCCAGCATCGTCGGCTTGCGCCCGGGTCCGCAGCCGCTCCCTTATGCTGCCAGCAAGGCGGCCGTGGTCAATCTGACCAAGACGCTCGCCTTCAATCTCGGTCCCGAAATCCGCGTCAATGCCGTGGCACCGGGCTGGATGGAGGGCGATTGGATGAAGCGCATGCTCAAGGACAAGTACGACGATCTGATGGGTCGGCGCGCCAAGCTAACGCCGCTGAAGCGTGTCGTGACCGCCGAAGACGTCGCCGAGACGATGCTGTCGCTCATCGAAGGCAACCGCTTCGTCACCGGCGAGATCGTCGTCGTCGACGGCGGATTTTCGAGTTCGACCTGATGCTGCCCGGCGGCGTGCCGTTTCCGCCCGAGTTCGCCGCTCGCTATCGCGCCAAGGGCTATTGGCGCGACCGGCCGTTGCGCGACGAGTTCGCCGAGGTGTGGCGCAAGTTCGCCGATCGCGTCGCGCTCATCGACGGCAACCGGCGTTACAGCTACGCCGATATCGACCGTATCACCGACAATCTTGCGCTCAACCTGCTCGATCTCGGTCTTAAACCGACCGACCGGGTGGTGCCGACGCTGCCGAACGTCGCGGAGTTCGTGTTGCTGTATTTCGCGCTGCAGAAAATCGGCGCGATTCCCATCGCCGCCCTGGTCACACATCGCTACAGCGAGATCAATCAGTTCGTGAACATCGCGCAGGCGACGGCGTGCATCTATCCCGAACGCATCGGCGATTTCGCCTTCGGTCCGGTCATCAAGCGCATCGCCGACGAGAATCCGTGTCTCAAGTTGCGATTGGTGCTTGGCCAGCCGGGAGCGGGCGAGGTGTCGCTGACCGAACTGATCGAAAAGCCCGCGAAACTGCGGAAGAGCCGGTTGACGAGCATCGCGCTCGATCCGACCGATCCGTGCATCTTCCAGCTTTCGGGCGGCACCACCGGCATTCCCAAGCTGATTCCGCGCACACATAACGACTATGCGTACAATTCCAAGACGGCGGCGTCGATCTGCGAAGTCGGCGGCGGGTCCGTGCTGCTGCTGGCCTTGCCTATCGCACACAACCTGCCGCTCGCGTGTCCGGGCATTCAGGGCTTTTTCTTCAACGGCGGCAGCGTCGTGCTGAGCCTGACGACGCGACCGGAGGACATGTTCCCACGCGTGGAAAAACACCGTATCACGCACCTCAAAGTGGTGCCGGCGCTGCTGATCCGCCTCATCAACAGTGCCGAGGTTTGCCAATATGACACCGCGTCGGTGCGCTACATCCAAAGTGGCGGGCAGCGCCTGCAGCCCGAGGTCCGGCTGAAGACGCGCGAGCTGATTCCGACCGCCTTCGTGCAGGAGAATTTCGGCATGTCGGAAGGCATGCTGTTCTTCGTCCGCCGCGGCGATCCGGACGACGTGCGGCTCGAAACTGTCGGCCGGCCGATTTCGCCGGACGACGAGGTGCGGCTTTTGGACGACGACGACAACGAAGTCGCGGCCGGCGAGGTCGGCGAGCTTTGCGTCCGCGGCCCATACACGTTGCGCGGCTACTATGGCGCGGCGGAGCACAACAAAAAGGCGTTCACGTCGGACGGGTTCTATCGTTCGGGCGATTTGATGCGCCAACACCCGTCCGGCAATTACATGGTCGAAGGCCGCAAGAAGGATCTGATCAATCGGGGCGGCGAGAAAATCAGCGCCGAGGAGATCGAGAATCTGATCCTGCAGCATCCGGCCGTGCAGAACGTGGCGTGCATACCGGTGCCGGATCCTAAACTCGGCGAACGCATGTGCGCCTGCGTCATCGCGCGGAAGGGCAGGGACCTGACGCTCGATGAGTTGGTGAAATTTCTCGCCGCCAAGGAGATCGCCAAGTTCAAGCTGCCGGAGCGGCTGCAGCTGATGACAGAATTTCCGCTGTCGACCTTCGGCAAAGTGTCGAAGAAGGCATTGGCCGAGATGATTTCAAATCCCGCGGCGATGGCGCGCTGAGGCTCCATGCGCATCATCGACTTGCACTGCTATCCCAATACCGAGCCCTGGATCAAATGCCAGGGCCCTTACGTCGACGCGCTGGCCAAATATTGGAAGCGTCCGTGGGCCTGGAAACAGGAAGACGAAGTGGTGCGCGAGTTCGCCGCCGCCGGCGTCGACGCCGTTCTGGTCGCGCTCGATTTGGAGACCACCGCGAAAACACCGCCGTGCTCGAACGATTATGTGCGTGGCATGCAGCAACGGCACAAGGATCGCATCATTCAAGCCTGGGCCGCGGTCGATCCGCTCAAAGGCGATGCCGCCATTGCCGAGGCGCAACGCGCCATCCGCGACCTCAAGATGCTGGGCTTCCATTTCCATCCGATCATGGGGCACTTCGCGGTCAACGAACGACGCTTCTATCCGCTGTGGGAAGCGATCAATGCGCTCAAGGTGCCGGTGATGATCGATGTCGGCACGACGGGCATGGGCGCCGGCATGCCGGGCGGTCTCGGCGCCAAGCTGCGCCATGCGCATCCGTCATGCATCGATGAGCTCGCCGCCGATTTTCCCGACTTGACGATCGTCGCTGCCCATCCGGGATGGCCGTGGGTCGACGAGATGACGGCCGTCGCGCTGCACAAGGGCAACGTGTTCTGGGAGCTGTCGGGTTGGGCGCCGAAATATTTCCCGGCGCAACTCAAGACCGATATCCGCGCGCGGTTGCAGGACAAGATCATGTTCGGTAGCGACTATCCGAGCATTCCGTACGCGCGGTTGTTCCAAGAATGGCGCGAGCTCGGCTATGCCGACGAGGTCATGGAAAAAATCTTCCACCGCAACGCCGAGCGCGTTCTCGGCCTCTGATTCGTTCGCGCAAAAAAGCAAACGCCGCGACGTTGCCGCCGCGGCGTCCGGTCGAATTATCTGGGCTCGGGTTAGACGAGCTTCAGGTTCGCGGCCGACGTGCGGCCCTGCTGGCTCTGCTCGAGGTCGAAGCTGACCTTCTGACCCTCGTTCAGGGATCCGATGCCAGCGCGCTCGAGGGCGGAGATGTGGACGAAAACGTCCTTGCCGCCGCTCTCAGGCGCGATGAAGCCGTATCCCTTTTGAGCGTTGAACCATTTGACCGTGCCAATTGCCATTCGTGTCTCCATGGCGGTTACCAGTGCGCGCGATTGCGCATCCGATCGGCTGTCGAAAGGCACGGATTGGCGGGTCGGGCTCACAGTGGAGCGATCGAGCGCAGGCCGGAACCCAGCGAAGCGATGGCCAGGAAACTAGAAGATTGGCCGTCGATTTTCAAGCCGGGATTACCTGGATTTGCCGCAATCGCCTAACATGGCCGCCAGTGCCGGGTTCGAGGTATTCCGCGGCACCGGCCGCCCCGCGGTCGCGGCTGCGGTGTCGCTATGGCAAGATCGATCGATGGGTGCGTCGTGAACGAGACACTCGGGAACTTCGACTACGTCGTCGTTGGCGCCGGCAGCGCCGGCTGCGTCTTGGCCAATCGGCTGTCCGCCGATCCGGATGTTTCGGTGTTGCTGTTGGAAGCCGGCGGCGACGACAACTATTTCTGGATCCGCGTTCCCATCGGCTATCTCTATACGCAAAACAATCCGCGCACCGATTGGTGCTTCAAGACGGAAAGCGAGGCCGGATTGAACGGCCGCGCGCTCAATTATCCGCGCGGCCGCGTTCTCGGCGGCTGCTCGTCGATCAACGGCATGATTTACATGCGCGGTCAGGCGCGCGATTACGACGGCTGGCGGCAGCTCGGCAATCCAGGCTGGTCGTGGGACGACGTGCTGCCCTATTTCAAACGCTCGGAGGACAACGTCGCCGGCGCCGACGAATTCCATGGCCAAGGCGGCGAATGGCGCGTCGAGGAAATGCGGCTGACGTGGGAAATTCTCGATGCGTTCCGTGATGCGGCTGCCGAGATCGGCATTCCCAAGATCGACGATTTCAATCGCGGCAACAACGAAGGCTGCGGCTATTTCCGGGTCAATCAACGGCGCGGCGTGCGCTGGAACACGGCGCGCGCCTTTCTGCGGCCGGCGATGAATCGGCCCAATCTCGCCGTCGTCACCGGCGCGCAGGCGAGCCGCATCCGATTGGCCGGTCGGCGCGCTGTCGGCGTCGAATTTATGAAAGGTGGCGTGCGGCGCTCTGTCGAAGTGCGCGGCGAGGTGATCCTCGCTTCGGGTTCGATCGGTTCGCCCCACTTGCTCCAGCTTTCGGGCATCGGGCCTGGCGCGTTGTTGCAACAACATGGCATTCCCGTCGTGCACGAACTCGGCGGCGTCGGCGAGAATCTTCAGGACCATTTGCAGATCCGGACGATTTTCAGGGTCGCCAATACGCGCACGCTCAACGAGCGCGCCAATAGCCTCGTCGGCCGTATCGGTATGGGGCTCGAATATTTCCTGTTCAAGCGTGGGCCGCTGACCATGGCGCCGTCGCAACTCGGTTGCTTCGCTAAGAGCGATCCCTCGCGCGAGACTCCCAACCTCGAATATCACGTGCAGCCGCTGAGCCTCGATAAGTTCGGCGATCCCTGTCACGGGTTTCCGGCATTCACGGCGTCGGTGTGCAATCTGCGGCCCGACAGCCGCGGCTCGGTGCGGATCAAGAGCGCCGATCCGGCCGCACATCCGGCGATCCGTCCAAACTATCTCGCGGTCGATTCCGACCGCCGCGTCGCCGCCGCCGCCATCCGGCTGACGCGCCGGATCGTCGCCGCCAAGGCGCTGGCGCGTTTCACGCCCGAGGAGTTTCGTCCGGGTGCGCAGCTCCAGACCGACGACGAACTCGCGCACGCGGCCGGCGACATCGGCACGACGATTTTCCATCCGGTCGGCACCTGCAAGATGGGCGGGGATGCGGCTGCGGTGGTGGATGCGCGGCTCGCGGTGCACGGCATTGGCGGCTTGCGTATCGCCGACGCCTCGATCATGCCGACGATCACGTCGGGCAATACGAATTCGCCGACAATCATGATTGCCGAGAAGGCTGCCGACATGATCCGCGCGGATCGCCGTGCCACGGTCGCCGCGCAATAAGCATCCGGGCGAAGATTCCGCTGGAGGCGGATGGCGGCCTGTTTATACTCGGCGGCGCTTCGCATGACTCCTCTCAATGAATCTCGCACTTCGGCGTCGCCGGTCAGCACGCTGCAACGCCGCCTCGATGAGGGTCGTTTCTGCGTCACCGCCGAAGTCACGCCGCCGCTCACGGCCGATCCCGCCGACTTCATCGCGCGTGCCTTGCCGCTGAAGGGTGTGACGGTGGCGGTCAACGTCACCGACGGCGCCGGCGCAAAATCGCACATGGCCAGCATGGCCGCCGCGCATTTCCTGGTGCAGAACGGGATCGAGCCGATCCTGCAAATGACCTGTCGCGACCGCAACCGCATCGCGTTGCAGAGCGATCTGTTGGGTGCCGTCGCGCTCGGCATCCGCAACGTGCTCATCCTCGGCGGCGACGATCCGAAGGCCGGCGATCAGCCCGAGGCCAAGGCGGTGTTCGATCTCGACAGCCGCACCTTGTTGGCGACGGCACAAAAGATGCGGCGCGAGCATAAATTGCTGCCCGGCACCGAAATCAAAGGCGGGTTCGATCTGTTCCTTGGTGCCGCGGACCTGCCGGCCGATCCGCCGCCGGATTGGGACGCCAAAGGCCTCAAAGGCAAGGCGGATTCCGGCGCCGATTTCATCCAAACCCAGTTCTGCATGGATATCGGCGTGGTCCGGCGCTACGCCGCGCGGCTGGTCGAACTCGGTCTCGCGCCGCGGCTCAAAATCCTGATCGGCATTGCGCCGATCCCGTCGGTGCGTTCCGCACGGTGGATGAAGGAGAAGCTCTTCGGCACGATCGTTCCCGATGCCATCGTCGAGCGCATCGAGAAAGCGGCGGACGCGCGCGCCGAGGGCAAGCGCATTTGCATTGAGCTGTTGCAGCAGTTGGTCGAGGTTCCGGGCATTTCTGGCGCGCACGTGATGGCGCCGCTCAATCCGTCTGACATTCCCGATGTGATCGCTGCGTCGGGCGTGACGGCGAAGCAGCGCGCGCTTTAGCCGCGCGGCCGGTTCAGGCCATCCGGTTGACGAGCGTGCCGCAGCCTTCGATCTCGATCTTCACGACGTCGCCCTTCTTCAGGAATTCGCCGCGCGGCATGCCGACGCCGGCCGGCGTTCCGGTGGCGATCACATCGCCCGGCCGCAGCGTCAGCTGTTCGCTGAGCCACGATATCTGCTCGGCGATGTTGTGGATGAGCTGGTTGGTGTTGGAATTCTGCTTGAGCACGCCGTTGACCCACAGCTTGACCGACAGGTTACCGGCGTCTTTGACGAAGGCGGCCGGCGTGATCCACGGGCCCATCGGCGAGGCGTCGTCGAAACATTTCTGCCCGATCCAATCGTAGGCCATCACCGGCGGCCGATCCTTGCGCACCATCAGATCGCGCGCCGACAAATCGTTGACGATGGTATAGCCGGCGATCGCATCGTGGGCGCGGTCGGCCGGCAGATTGCGCGACACCTTGCCGATGACGACGCCGAGTTCGGCTTCCCAATCGACCTGGTGCGATCGTGCCGGCAGCTTCGCCGGCGTGTCCGGGCCGATGATCGAATGTAGCGACGTCTTGAGGAAGAACCATGGCCCGTCAGGCCGGTTCGACCGGTCGACGGTCCGGCCCTGGACGCGCGCCATTTCCTCCATGTGGTCCCAGTAATTGGCGCCGGCGCAGAACAAGCCGTCGGGATAGAGCACGGGCGCCAGCAGTTTGACACGCTTGAGAGGCTTGCCGCCGGCCGGCCGAACCTTGCCCGCCGCCTTGGCGAGCGCGCGATGCGTCTTGGGCCAGTTGCCGAGCAGCGCTTTGACCGACGATGCGTCGACGCTGGCGCCGCGGAGCAGCGCCGCCGCCGGATAGACCCGATCGCCGACGAGAACGCCCGCGGTCGGCTCGTTGCCGTCGCGGTATGTCAGAAGCCGATACTCCGCCACGCGCTGCTCCCACCTTAAATTCGTGTCGACAGCCAGATCGCAAGCCGTGATCCTGCCTTGATCGCCGCCGAGAGCACGGGATAGCCCGGCGTTTCGGCGGCACCGTGCTTGAGTGCCGTGTCGCGATGCTCGATTTCGTCGGCGCGAAAATCCGCGACGATCGCCGCAAGGCCGGTGTCGGCATCGCCGAGCGCTTCGAGCTGGTGGCGATAATGTTCGTCGATGACTTCCTCGACGGCGACGGTGCAAGCCATCGCCGCGCGTTCACCCATGAGCGCCGTCGCGGCGCCGAGCGCATAGCCGGCGAAGTGCCAGAGCGGCGACAACGCCGTTGGCCGCACACGTCTTTCGGCAACGAGGGCATCGAACCGCTCGAGATGACGCTTTTCCTGTGCCGCCATGCGGCGCACCGCGGTGGCCGCCGGCGAATCCTTGAGTACCGCGAGTTGCCCATCGTAAATGCGGGCGGCGCCATATTCGCCCGCGTGATCGACCCGGATCATGCGCGCGACGGCGCTGGCGCCGGCACGATCGCCCGGCAACCGCGCACCGGCCTTGCGCGCGGACGTCTTGGCGCGCCGCCGGCTCATGCGCGCTGCCGCCATGCGAAGAACGCGAACACGGCGATGAGCGCCGAAGCGATGAAATTCCAGCCGGCGAGCGAGATGCCGCCAAGCGACCACTGCACTTGGTCGCACATCACGACCTGCGTGTGCGCCAGCATTTGCTTCAGCTGCTCCAAGGTCTGCGGCATGCCGCCGTTGTTGGTGCAAGCGGTCGGACCGCGGAACCAATGGTATTCGACGCCGACATGATAGAAGCCCAGACCGGCGCTGACCACGAACACCACGGCAAGCAGCAGCAAGGCCGCACGTGACCAGCCGACTGCCGGAAAGGCCAGGGCCAAAACCGCGATCGCGATGGCGGCGTAATAGGGCCAGCGCTCCATCAGGCACAATTCGCACGGCTGCAAACCGCCCCAATATTGCGAGGCCAGCGCCGCGCCGATCACGGCCAGCGCGGCGACGAGGATAATTATCAGGGGTTGGCGCACCGATTTCATATTGTTCCTGGCTTGGCTTAATCGTTGGGCCGCAGGCGATGCTTCAGATGCCACCAGATGTACCAGGCGACGCCGACGATGATGAGACCGACAACCACGATGTCGAAACGCTGCATGACGGCGCGCAGGCGCGGGTCGTGGTCCCATTGTTCGCCCAGTTTGTAGCCGACATAGGCAAGCGCGAAGCACCACGGCCACGAGCCGATGAAGGTATAAATCTGGAATTTGATCTGCGACATGCCGGCAATACCTGCCGGCAACGCGATGAACGTGCGTACCACCGGCAACAGCCGGCCGATGAGAACCGTGATGATGCCGTAGCGCGCGAAGAAATCATGCGCCCAGTCGAGTTCGCGCCGGCCCATCAGCACGTAGCCGCCCCAACGCTCGATGAACGGGCGGCCGCCGTAATGGCCGATGGCATAGGCGATTGTTGAACCCAGATTGCAGCCAAGCGCGCCGGCAGTCGCCACCAGCATCAGGTTGAACCGGCCGGTGAAAACCAGGTAGCCGGAAAACGGCATGATGATTTCGGACGGCAGCGGAATGCAGGCGGATTCAATCGCCATCAGGACGACAACACCGCCATAGCCGAGGCTCGAAATCGTCGCGACGATGAAGCCCGCGAGCGACGGAACGATCTTGGCGAGCATGGTATGGTTTCGGTCTCGAATGACGTCGCCGCAGGAGCCGCGATCTAGCCGCATCCGCGTCGTCGCCGCAAGCGCGAAGCTGGATTGACCGCGCGCGACCCCCGGCTATAGTGGCCGCCGCTGCCCCTGTGGCGGAATTGGTAGACGCGGCAGACTCAAAATCTGTTGAGAGCAATCTCGTGCTGGTTCGAGTCCGGCCAGGGGCACCAGTGAATTCAAAGGGGGGTCAAGCATCATGCATGGCAGCGGCATCCTCGTTCTATTGCTCGTCGGATTGGTCGCCGGCTGGCTCGCCGGCCAGATCGTACGCGGTCGCGGTTTCGGACTGATCGGCGATCTGGTCGTCGGCGTCATCGGCGCCTTCATCGGCAACTGGATTTTCGCCTCGCTCGGCATCTTCATCGGCATGGGCCTGATCGGCTTGGTCATCAGCGCGACCATCGGCGCGGTGATCCTGGTCGCGATCATCCGGCTGGTGCGGCGCGCCTAGCGGCCGGCGCTGCGCGCCGACGCGGCTCAACCGCTGTTGCGCAGCCCGGTGGCGATGCCGTTGATCGTGCGGTGAATGTCGCGCACGGTGTCCTCATCGGTGTCGCCGGCGCGATGGCGCTTGAGCAGCTCGATCTGCACGTGATTCAACGGATCGAGATACGGAAAACGGTTGCGGATCGAACGGCTGAGTAGCGGATTGCTTTCGAGCAGCGACTTCTGCTCCATGATGTCGAGCAGCGCGGCAATCGTCGCCTGCCACTCGCCGCGCAGCTGCGTGAAGATGGTCTCGGCGAGCGCCGTGTCGGTCACCAGGCTGGCATAGCGCTCGGCAATCGCGATATCGCTTTTGGCCAGAACCATGTCCATGTTGGACAGCAGCGCGGCGAAGAACGGCCATTTGCGATACATCATCCGCAGTGTCGCCATGCCGTCCGCCGGATGTTCGGCAAGCCATGCGCGCACCGCCGAACCGAAGCCGTACCAGCCCGGCAGCATGAGGCGGCATTGCGCCCAGCTGAACACCCACGGGATCGCGCGCAAATCGGCGATGCGGCGTGACGGTCGACGTGACGCCGGCCGACTGCCCAGGTTGAGATGGACGATCTCGCCAATGACTGTCGCTTCCCAAAAATAATCCTCGAAGCCCGGCGTCTCGTAAACCAGGCCGCGATAAGCGCGATAGGCCGACGCCGATAATTTCTCCATCGCAGCGATGAAGGCCGGCGGCGGCGGCGCGGCGTTCGACAGCAAACTCGACTCGATGGTTGCGGCGGCGAGCGCCTCGAGGTTGCGACGGCCGACCTCGGGATTGGAATATTTCGCGGCGATGACTTCGCCTTGTTCCGTGATGCGGACGGCGCCGTCCACCGCGCCCGAAGGTTGCGCCAGGATCGCCTGGTAGCTGGGGCCGCCGCCGCGGCCAACGGTGCCGCCGCGGCCGTGGAACAGCCGCAGGCGCACACCGTGACGGTGGCATGATTCGACCAGCGCGGTTTCGGCCTTCCAAAGCTCCCAGCCGGAAGTGAGGTAGCCGCCGTCCTTGTTGCTGTCGGAATAGCCGAGCATGACCTCTTGCACGCCGCCGCGGCTGTCAATGAGGCGCCGATAAATCGGCAGCGCCAAAAGGCGATCGACGATTTGGCCGCACCGGCGCAGATCGTCGATGGTTTCGAACAGCGGCACGATGTCGAGGTCGATCTCGTGCGGCTGCGGCCGATAGAGACCAACCTCGCGCAGCAGCAGAACGACCTCGAGAACGTCCGAAACGCCGTTCGCCATGGAGATGACGTAGTTGGCGATCGCGCTCTTGCCGTAGCGCCGTTGCGCCTCGGCGGCCGCGCGCAAGACGCCGAGTTCGGAAGCGGTTTCCTCGGAATACGCAACCGAAGGCGATACCAGCGGCCGCGCGGTCGCGAGCTCGGCGGTCAACACGGCGATCCTTTCGTCCTCGTCGAGGCCGCGGTAATCGGTTCCCGGCGCCGCGGCTTCGAACAGCTCGGCGACGACGCGTTCGTGCACGTTGGCATTCTGGCGCAGATCGAGCGCCGCAAGATGGAACCCGAACACGTCGAGCGCGCGCCGCAGATCGCGCAACCGGCCGCGCGCCAGCACCGCCGAACCGTTGGCGACCAGAGAATCGTGAATCACCGCGAGATCGGCGGCGAACTCGCCGGCACTGCCATAAGGCGCGGCCTCGCCGACCGGAACGCGATGCACTTCGGCGTCGTTGAGCGTCCTGGCGGTCGCGGCGACGCGCGCGTAGATCCCCGAGATGGCGCGGCGATAAGGCTCGCTGGCGCGATGCGCCGAATGATCGGGCGAACGCGCGGCGAGCCGATCGAGCTCGGCCGTCGTGCGGACCAAGAGAGCGTGCAGCGACAGCTCGCGGCCAAGCGCGTGCAATTCGTCGAGATAGAATCCCAATGCCCGGTCGCTCTGCATCAGAACGGCCTGGCGCAGTACGTCGGCCGTGACGAAGGGATTGCCGTCACGGTCGCCGCCGATCCAGCTGCCCATCCGCAGGAACGATGGCAACGGCCCCGAAATCGCCTCGGCGAGCAGATCCTCGAAGGTCGCATAGAGGCGGGGCAGCTCGTGCAGGAACGTGTAATCGTAGTAGGCGATCCCGTTGGCGACTTCGTCGATCACTGCCAGCCGGCTGCGGCGCAACAGCGCCGTCTGCCACAGAGTAAGCACGGCCCGACGCAGCGCTTCTTCGTTGACTGCCAGCTCCTCGGGCGTGAGCGCGATGCGATCGCGCTCGTCGAGCAGCGTGGCGATTTCCCGCTCGCGGTCGAGCGTGCTGCGGCGCCGCACCTCGGTCGGATGCGCGGTGAGCACCGGGCAGATCAGCGCCCGCTCGAAGAACGCGCGCAAAACCGCCGGCGATCGGTCGGACTCGCGCACGGCAGCGACAGCGCGCGCGACGGTGCCTTCACGCGGAGCCGACGCGACCATCGCGTGCGCGCGCGTCCGCCGGATATGGTGCTGATCCTCGGCGAGATTGGCGAGATGCGAGAAATAGGTGAATGAGCGGATCACCCGCGTGGTCTCGTCGCGGGTGAGCCGGTTCAAGGTCGTTTCAAGCTCGCCGCGGGCGGCTTCGTCGGCGTCGCGATGGAAACGGATCGATGAGCGCCGGATGCGCTCGACGATCTCGAAAATCGCCTCGCCCTCCTGAGCGCGCAGCGTTTCGCCGAGAATCCGTCCCAAGAGCCGGATATCGTTGCGCAGCGGCAAATCCTTGTCGGGGATCTCGACAATGCCCGCCGATTCGCCCGGTGCCGTCGATGCTCTTGCGACCATCGCTCAGACCCCGTCTATGCGATGAGCCCGCGCGTGCCGCAGCGCGTTACACGCACCGGTTGCTTTTAGGCCGCTTTGGGTTGCCATCGCCGGTTATTTCGGTTGAGCCGCACGTCGGATGCCGATATTTAGCCGAACATCGATGCGATTGTCTCACGCTTCATTGCCGCATGATGCACCGGTCTGGAGCCGCCATGCCTGGATTCATGCACCCGGCTACTGCCGGAACCAGGACCGCAGGGTCGGGTGTTGACGTCGACCGTGATGCTCGAGTGCGAGCGCGTCAGCGCATAACGCCGTTATACGGAGGCGTGCGGCATCCCGAGGCGTGCCGTCAGTGCTTCGGCCGCCGCCGGCAGGAACGCTTTCGCATCCGGTAAGATCACCGCCGCCGACCGCACATGGTGGTGCGCCGGGTCGACGCCGGGCGGCACGGTACCTTGTTCGGTAAGCGCCATGATTGCTGCGAGCAGGCGATTGCGCGCCATGATGATGCCGTTGTCGGTCGAAACGAGGTTTTCGCGGCTGCGATCGACGATGGGTCCCATGCTCTCTTGCAGGCTGGCGTCCTGCATCGAGATGCCTTCGACGCCGCTGAAGCTGCGGCCGGCCTTCTGTGCCGCGCGGTCCATCAAATAGTCATTGTCCTTGTTGGCGCGCGGGCGGTAGGTGCCGGGCACGTATTTGACGTGGACGCCATGGCCGTCGCGCATCGCCGCGACCTCGGCCTTGGCAAGTGCGCGCGTCGGGTGATAGTCGAAGCTCCATGCCCAGCAATTCTCGTCGTCGATCGGGATCCAGAAGTGACCGTGCACCGGGTAATCGGAACGCGGCGGCACGATGGTGACGCACGGCATGACCCACGGCGTGACGCGCCAGTACCAGTTGCCGTTTTCCGCCTTGCGCCGGGCGCCGACGAACAAGCCGCCCGGCGCCTCGACCACCTCGAAATGCGGCCGGGCATCGTCGAGATTGTATTGATTGGACCTGGCGCCCTTGAACAGCGGATCGGTGTTCAGCGTGGCGCGGTGCAGGAACGAGACGTGACTTGAGTCGATGCCGCCTTCGAGCGCCTGGAGCCAATTGCATTCTTGCAAACGTTTCGAGACGAAGCGCTGCTCGCGCGTCACCAACGCAAATTCGTATTCGGGCAGCGGCGGTTGTTTTCCCGGCGGCCCCATATAGGTCCACAGGATGTCGCCGCGCGCGATCAGCGGGTATCACGTCAGCTTAATGCGCTTGCAGAACCCGCTTTCGGGCTCGGACGGCACCTCGATACATTGCCCGGTGACGTCGTATTTCCAGCCGTGATAGGCGCAGCGGATGCCGCCTTCCTCGTTGCGCCCGAACCACAGCGAGGTGCGACGATGGGCACAGAACTCCTCGATCAGGCCGAGGCGCCCGCCGCTGTCGCGCAACGCCAGCAGACGCTCACCGAGCAGCTGGACACGGACCGGCGGGCAATCATTCTCCCGCAGCTCCTCCTCGAGCAGCGCCGGCAGCCAATAGCTGCGGAACATGCGGCCCATACCGGTGCCGGGCCCGGTACGGGTCAGGAGTTCGTTCTGCGCGAGTTTCAGCACGGCGGCATCATAATAGCGCGCGCCGGATGGGACTCAAAACGTCTCGCGCCAGGGCCGCAATTCGATCTCCCAGCTCCAAGTGCTGCGCGGCTGGCGATGGAGCTGAAGGTAGGTTTGCGCGATGGCGTCGGGATCGAGGTGGCTGTCGTCGTCGCTGCGGCCGATGGCGCCGTCGATCACGATATGGCCGACATGGATGTTCTGCGGCTGCAGTTCGCGGGCCAGCGCCTGGGCAAGACCGCGCAAGGCGAACTTACCCATCGCGAAGGGCGCCGATTTTGGGTAGCCCTTGACGCTCGCCGATGCGCCGGTGAAGAGCAGCGTGCCGCCGCCCTTTTGCAAGAACGCACGCGCCGCCTGCTGCGCCACCAGGAAGCCGCCATAGGCGAGACTCATCAACGATTGCTGCACGGCGGCGGCGTCCACGTCGGCGATGCCGCCACGCACGCGTTGTCCGGCGTTATAGACCACGAGGTCGGGTTCGCCGAGTTCGGTCGCCGCGCGCGCGAACAGCGCCGCAACGTCGGCGGACTTGGTGGCGTCGCAGGGATAGGCGCGGGCGCCCGTTTGGGCGCACAACGTTTCGAGCTTGCGGATATCGCGCGCCGCCAACGCGACGCGCATGCCTTCTTTGGCGAAGAGCCGCGCGAGGGCGGCGCTCAAGCCGCTGCCGGCGCCGACGATGAGGGCGGTCTCCGGCACGCGTGCTCTCGGTTCCGGGTGGCCGGTCTCAGTCGTTCCGGTCGGGCAGCAGTGCCTCGGCCGCGTCGCGCGCCGCGGCGCGTGTCAGCGCCTCGCGCTTCAGTTCGACCATCACCGGCTTCTGTTGCCGCGCGCGCACCATTCCGGGATTGACGTGCGTCGCAGGTCCGGCCGCGAGCAGCCGGAAGCCGATCAGCTGCGGTGCGTCGGCGGTGCCGCCCAGCTCGGCCTCCACCTCTTGACCCTTGAACAGCCGGGTAATGTTGCCGCGCTCGAGCAACGGCGGCTCGAACGGCAGATCGCCGCTGACGCCTTGCAGGCGCAATGCGCCGCGACGGGTTTGCGGGTCGAACCAGCGGACGACGCCACGCGTCAACCGCTCGCGGCTTGGCGGCGGCATCAGCGGCGCAACCTGGACCGGCTCCTTGTCCTTAACTTCGGCGCGGCGCAGCAGCGTTGGTGCCGGCGCCGGCGCGGTTTTGGTTTCGGCCGGAGTCGCCGCAGCCGGCTCGGCCTCGGTGCGCGGCTTGCGGCCGCGGCGTTTGGGTGCGACCGATATGGCGTCGGCGTGATCCGGCGCGGCTTGGCCGTTTTGCGGCGCGGGTCTCTCGACTGGCCGCGTGCCGTTCAGGCCGGACAGGGCGCGATGCACAACGTCGATCAGTTGCGGAATTTCCTGATGCGCCGTCGGCCGCTCCGCCAGGAGCTTGGCAATCATGCGTGCGGTATTCGCCGTCGCAGAAGACATCGTGGTCCCCTGTGTTCACTGATGGACAGGAACGGCCGCCGGGCGGCGGCACGAGAAGAATGGACGGGACCGGCAGCATCGATCGGTCGTAACCGCGGTCCGAGCGGAAAATCTCTCATAGCACGTCGCCGACCTTTGGCAAACGGTACGTTGAGCTGCGAAACGCCCTACGGTGGATAAATTGTCGGGGCAATGTGAGTGGTGCGAATGATACGCAGGTCGCACCCGACGCAGCGTGATCATGCTGTGTCTGGTGCGTGTCGGCGATCCATGCAACGGTCGCGCAGCAGCCAACGGTCCGCGGGTTTGACAGGGGCGACCGCGGATGATACCAGCGCCGTCAGGAGGTTTTCCGATTCCATGCCGCGGATTTCGGTTGGCGACTGCCATCTGCATTACGAGCGCGCCGGCGGCGGATATCCGGTGGTGTTCATCTCCGGCCTCAGCGGTCATGCGGACTATTGGCGCCAGCAGGTTCCCGCCTTCGCCAAGTCGTTCGATGTCGTGACGTTCGACCATCGCGGCGTCGGCCAGAGCGACCACAGCCGTATCTCCTACACCGTCGATCGCTTGGCGGCCGACGTGATCGGTTTGCTCGATGCGCTCGGTATCGCGCGCACGCACATTGTGGGTCATTCGACTGGCGGCGCCATCGCCCAGATTCTCGGCCTCGAACATCCGCAGCGTGTCGCCAGCCTCGTCATCTGCGCCAGCTGGCCCAAGGCCGACGCTTATTTCCGTCGGCTGTTCGCCCTCCGCAAAGAGATCCTGCACAAGTTCGGGCCGGCCGCGTACGTCCAGGCCAATTCGCTTTTCCTCTATCCGCCGTACTACATCGCCGAGAACAACGAGAAGCTCCGCCAGATGGAGGCACAGCATCTCGCCACGTTCTCGCCGCCGGAAATCGTCATGAGCCGCATCGACGCGATCCTGGCGTTCGACCGCACGGCCGATCTCGGCCGCATCCGTACGCCGACGCTGGTGGTCGCGGCCCAGGACGATGCGGTGACGCCGGCCTATTTCTCGGAACAACTGGCGCGCGCCATTCCCGGCGCCGAAGCCAAGTTTCTGGCGCAAGGCGGCCACTCGTTCCCGCACACCATGGCGCGGGAGTTCAATCACGCGGTGCTGCCCTTCCTTGCCGCGCATACGCCCGCCGCGACCCGCCGCACCGCCTGAACCGCCCGTTCGGGCGCGATTCGCCTTAAAATCAGCCGTCTGACTGGAGCTAGCGTACGAATTGGACGGCGCCGATGGCGCGTGTCCGGCGTCAAAGCCGCGGTCTTCATCGGTCGTTAAAAGTTATGTCGAATTCGCGGTTTAAATTGTTCTTTCAGGATTCGAACCGACTATAGGAAGCGCGCGGCGAGCTGTGCCGCGTCTTGAGACCCTAGTTTGTTCCGATGATGGAAAAACCGCGTAAGACCGACGAAGAGACGATACTCGCCGCGCTCGCCGCTGCGGGTGACGTTGCTTATATCTGGGACGCCGCCGGCGACCGCATCGAATGGCACGGCGCGATCGACGGCCTGACTCTGTCGATGGTGCCGACCGGCAAGGCGCTCACCAAGCGCATCCATTCCGACGACGTGCCGTTGCGCGATCAGCGCCTCCAGTCGCACGTGCAGCGCGGCGGCGAATTCGATTGCGAATACCGCGTCCGCCTCGACAACGACGAGTATGCCTGGGTGCACGACCGCGGCACGGCGAAAGTCGTCGCCGGCAAGCTGGCGCGCGTCACCGGCGTGCTGCGCCTCGTCACGTCGCGCAAGGCCGCGGAACAGCGCCTCGAGCAACTGGCGCATTACGACGAGCTCACCGGCCACTTCAACAAGAAGCGGCTGCGCGAAGCGCTCGACCAGATCATCGCCGGCAGCATGCGCTCGGGCAGCGCCGGCGCCTATCTCGCGGTCGGCATCGACAAGCTCGGCACCATCAACGACGCCTACGGCTACAAGGCCGCCGACAGCGTCATCATCGAGGTCGGCCAGCGGCTCGATCATTGCCTGCGGGTCAGCGACGTCGTCGGCCGCGTCGGCGGCGACCGGTTCGGCATCGTCCTCGCCGATTGCGCCGAGCAGCATGTCGCCGTCGCCGCCGAGAAGATTCTCTCCGCCGTCAGCCAGGTGCCGATCGACACCGCCGCCGGCCCCGTCTATGCGACCGTGTCCATCGGCTCGGCCGCGTTTCCGGAGCAGGCCAAGACCTCGCACGACGTCATGACCAACGCCGAGACCGCGCTCGCCGAAGCGAAGCGCGCCGGCCGCGACTGCTTCGTGCCCTATCGCCTTTCCGAGGAGCAGCGCCGCCGCCATCGTCACGGCCTGGCGCTGGGCGAACGCGTGCAGCGCGCGCTCAAGGAAAACCGCTTGGTCTTCGCCTATCAGCCGGTGGTTTCGGCCGAGACCGGCGCGGTCGATTTCAGCGAGTGCCTGCTGCGCATGATCGCCGAGGACGGCAAGATCGTGCCGGCCGGCGATTTCGTCGCCGCGATCGAGCAGTTGGGATTCATCCGCCTGATCGACCGCTACGTGCTCGACAAGGCGGTGCAGGACGTCGCCGAGCATCCCGGCGTCACGCTGGGCTTCAACATCTCGGGCCTGACCGCGACCGACCGCTCGTGGCTGCGCGCCATCACCTCGATCCTGAAGAACCGGCCGGCCGTCGCCAGCCGCCTGGTGGTCGAGATCACCGAAACCGCCGCGCTGCACGACATCGCCGAAAGCGCGCGCTTCGTGCGCACGCTGCGCGATCTCGGCTGCCGCGTCGCGCTCGACGATTTTGGCGCCGGATTTACGTCTCTCCGTCACCTCCAGCAGCTCGCGGTCGACACCGTCAAGATCGACGGTTCGTTCGTCCGCAACCTCGCGACCAACGCCGAGAACCAGGTCTTCCTGCGCCACCTCGTGGGTTTGGCCAAAGGCCTCAACTTGACGATCGTCGCCGAGTGGGTCGAGAACGCCGCCGAAGCCGAAATCCTCCGCAGCGAAGGCGTCGAATTCCTCCAGGGCTATTTCTTCGGCGCGCCGACGCTCGAAAAGCCCTGGCTGCGCAACAGCCGCGCGCACGCCGGTCTGGCGTCTTAAGCTCTCGTTTCTGAGTCACGGCAAAACCCGGGCGATTGTGTCGCCCGGGTTCGGCCGTTTTCGTGAGAGTCACGGCCGCTTGGCGGCGGCCGAGCCCATTGCGTTAGTTACCCACCGCCGGCGTCGGCCGGTCGTACGGGCTGCCATAGCTCATCGGCCGCTCCTGCTGGTAATACGACGCGTACGGCGATGGGCTGTTGTATTGGTAGTCCTGCGCCATGGCCGCCGTTGTCAGCCCGATGAGGGCCGCGGCCGCGAATAGCATGCGGGTCATCAGCATCTCCTTGGTTGGTGTGGCCGATCCCGTGAGATAGTCAGTGCGGTCGCGCAATCAACCGCGCGGCGCGCGATCGTTGTGAAAATGGTGTGACCGGAGATCGCCGGATGGGCCGCTTCGAAACGACCGCACCGACTTACGCGACGCACCGCGAACCGTATCCGCCGGCGTTCTTCGCGGCGGCGGCCGACGCGCTCAAGCTTGCCGGTCGCGAGGCCTTGATCGACCTTGGCACCGGGCCCGGCCTGTTGGCGCTGGGTTTCGCGCCTTATGTCGGCCGCATCGTCGGCGTCGATCCGGAGCCGGCAATGATCGCGGAGGCGCGGCGTGCCGCGGCCGCGGCAAAGGTCAAGTTTCCGGTGATCGAAGGGCGCGCCGAAGACGTGCCGGCGGATCTCGGCCCGTTCGATCTGGTGGCCATCGGCCGCGCGCTGCATTGGCTGGATCGCGACGCGACGTTGGCGACGTTCGATCGCATTCTGGCGCCGAAGAGCCGCATCTTGATTTGCGGATCGAGCCCGCTTGCCGACGAGAAGAATCCCTGGCGTCCGGCCTATGAGTCCGTGCTCGTCGCCTGGGGCGATCACCGCGAGGGCCGGCATTTCCGGCTGCACGAAAACTGGTTCGAGGGCACACGCTTTGCCGAGGTCGCCAAAGTAACGACCACCCACCGCCAGGCGATTGGCCCGCAAGATTTGGTCGAGCGCGCCTTGACCCGGTCGACCAGTTCGCCCGCAATCCTGGGATCGCGAATTCAGGACTTTCGCGCCGACATGCTCAAGGCGCTGACGCCGTGCTTCCCCAACGGCGTCGCCGATGAAGTGATCGAATCCCGCGCGACGATTTTCGCGGCGGCCTTTTAGCCGGAGGGAGTCTTCGTGCCCTTTAAGTCTACGGCTTCGGCTTGCTGATCTGTTCGATCTGGTGCTGGAGCGCGTTGATGCGCTCCTTGAGGTCGGCCATCGCCGCGTCCTTGTCCTTCTCGGCCGGCTTGTCGCCGCCGCCCGCGCTGCCGCTTGCGCCCGGGCCCGCGCCACCGCCGGCGAAGGGCGGCGTGAACATCTTCATCGTCTGCTCGAAGAGGGCGAGGTTCTGCTTGCCCATATCCTCGAACTGGCCGAACGGAAACATGCCGCCGAATGCGTCCTGGAGCGATTTGCGCATCTGCTCCTGGTTGCGGCCGAACGCCGCCATCACGTGTTCGAGATATTTCGGCACCAGCCACTGCATGCTGTCGCCGTAAAGCCCGATAAGCTGGCGGAGGAACGCGGTCGGCAGCAAATTCTGTCCGGTCTTCTGCTCTTCCTCCACGATGATCTGCGTCAACACCGACCGCGTGATGTCCTCGCCGGTCTTGGCGTCGTAGACGACGAACTCGCCGCCGTCCTTCACCATCTTGGAGAGATCGTCGAGCGTGACGTAGCTGCTGGTCGCCGTGTTGTAGAGCCGCCGGTTGGCGTATTTCTTGACGACGGTCGGCGCCTCGCCGCCGCCTTGCGCGCCGGTGGGGCCTGCCGCGTGGGCGGTATCCGCTGCCATGGCGCGAGTGTACAGGCGCTTATGCCGCGCTGCAACAAACCCCGAGTCGGAAGTGGTAAATCCAGGCGTAGCAAAGCCGCGGGCCGAATCCTTGCCCGCGGCGTTTTGCGAAGCGGAAACAAATAAACCCGCGCTCAGGACTCCGGCGGCCGCTGTCGGCGCTCCTGCGCCCGGATGGCGAAAAATCCCCCGATCTCGAGCGCGATGATCGCAATCCAGCCCCAATTCGACCAATAGGCGAGATTCGGCGCGTCCGAATTGGTCGCCGCATACCAGAACACCGCATAGACCCACGGCACGATGCTGACGGCTTGAAGGAGGATCTTGTTTGGCACCACGGCAGCCCCCGGGACACGAGACGATGCCGGCAGCTTACAGACGCGCCCGCGCGTAGCAAAGCCGCAAGCCAAGCCTTTGCCTGCGGCGTCTTGCGAAGCCGTCACGAAAAGCGCGTATAATCGCCGCCATGGGGGAACCGCCCGATCTCGCCACGCTCGCCCGCCGCTATGTCGAGCTCTGGCAGGATCAGTTGACCGCGATGGCGGCCGATCCCGCCTTCTCCCAGGGCATGGCGGCGCTGCTCACGGGGCTGACGCTGCGCTGTCCGCCGGCCGCGCAAGGACAACCGGGAGCCCATGACCGCACCCGCACCCGTCAATCGGCCGCCGCGTCAGGGTCCGCGCCCGCTGGCGCTCCATCTGGCCAACGCCAGCCTGACCTGGCTGAGCTCGCAGGCCGCCTTGCCGCTCTGGAAGACCGGCTCGCTGCCCTGGAGTCCGCCGCTCGCGAACGCCGCAAAGGCGCTCGCGGAAAGCCTCGCGAATCTCGACGGCGCCGCTCCTGAATTTCCCAAGGCGCTCGAGCGCGAGCTGCGCCGCCGCGCCGACCTGTTCCTGACCGGGATCGATCGCTACCGCCACCATCCCTATCGCCGCGCGATGCCGGAAATGCCCATCCTCTGGCAGGAAGGCACCACGCGGCTGTTGGACTATGCGCCGGCGGGCGGCGTGCCGCTTCTCGTCGTGCCGTCGCTGGTCAACCGCTACTACATTCTCGATTTGGCGCAGGGCAATAGCCTGCTGCGGCATCTGGCCGGTGAGGGGATTCGCTCGTTCGCCGTGGATTGGGACGCACCCTTGGGTGAGCGCGCATTCACTCTCACGGATTACATTGTGCGGCTCGAGCGCGCCGCCGAAGCCGCCGTCGAAGCCTCGGGTGGCAAGAAGCTCTGCGTCCTGGGCTATTGCATGGGCGGATTGTTCGCGGTGGCGCTGGCCGCGCGGCGGCCGGATCTCGTCGGCTCGCTGGCACTCCTCGCCGTGCCCTGGGCCTTCCATGCTGAACGTGCGGACCATGCGAAACTCCTGGGCGCGCTCGCCGATCCCTTCGCCGCCTCGTTCCGCAACCTGGGCGAGGTGCCGGTGGACACGCTTCAGGCGCTGTTCGCGTCGCTCGATCCGCTGCTCGCGGTGAAAAAATTCACCAGGTTCGCCGAACTCGCGCCCGACAGCCCCGCCGCGCTCGGCTTCGTCGCCTTGGAGGACTGGCTCAACGACGGCGTGCCGCTGGCGCTGCCTGCCGCGCTCGAATGTCTGCGCGACTGGTATGGCGAGGACCGCCCAGGAAGCGGCGAATGGCGCGTCGGCGGCAAGGCCATCGTGCCGCGGGAAATTTCCGTGCCCAGCCTCGTGATCCTGCCGGCGACCGACCGCATCGTGCCGCCGCTCTCGGCCCAGGCGCTGGCCGAA
>JBOHLR010000009.1:0-29649 GCA_050729555.1 Allostellaceae bacterium | reverse complement strand
CGAACCGCCAAAGGGTTCCGGCATGGCGGAAAAACAAAACCAGGAAGCCAAGAGCGCGACCGACTACCGCGCCCAGCGACTCGACAAGCTTGCGCAACTCAAGGCGGTCGGCGTCGATCCCTACACCGGCGGCTTCGCGCCGGATGCGCGCGCCGCCGAACTCGACGCCAGATACAAGGATCTCGCCGCCGGTACGGAAACCCAAGACCGGGTCAAGGTCGCCGGCCGCATCCGCGCCCTGCGCAATAGCGGCATGTTCATCGACCTGCACGACGCCACCGGCAAGGTCCAGGTTTTCTGCCACAAAGACAGTCTCGCGCCCGAGGCGATGGCGATTCTCAAGCTCCTGGACCTCGGCGATCTGATCGGCGTCGAAGGCCTCATCCGGCGCACGCCGCGCGGCGAGCTCACCGTCAACGCGCGCGCTTTGACCGTGCTGGCCAAGGCGCTGCTGCCGCTGCCCGAGAAATTCCACGGTCTGACCGACGTCGAAACGCGCTACCGCCAACGCTATCTCGACCTCATCATGAGCGAGGAATCGCGCCAGACGCTGCGCCGCCGTTCGCAGATCATCGCGGTGATGCGCCGGCTCTTGATCGAGCGCGGCTTTCTCGAGGTCGAGACGCCGATGCTGCACACGATTCCGGGCGGCGCCTCGGCCAAGCCGTTCGTCACGCATCACAACGCGCTCGACCTCGAGCTCTATCTGCGCATTGCGCCCGAGCTGCATCTGAAGCGGCTCATGGTCGGCGGCTTGTCGGACAAGCTGTTCGAGATCAACCGCAATTTCCGCAACGAAGGCATCAGCCCGCGCCACAATCCCGAATTCACCTCGCTCGAGCTGTATCAGGCCTTCGCCGATTACACGACGATGATGGAGACGACCGAACATCTCGTCGTCAGCATCGCGCGCGAGGTGCTCGGCACGACCAAAATCCCCTATGGCACGCATGAGATTGAGTTCAAGGCGCCGTGGCCACGCAAGTCGATGGCGGAGCTGGTGAACGAAAAAACCGGCGTCGATTTCATGGTCATTGCCGATGCCGGCGCGGCGCGCGACGCGGCCAAGAAGCTCGGCGCCGAAGTGCTCAAGACTGCTTCGTGGGGCCAGGCGCTCGAAGCGGCGTTCGCCGCCAAGGTCGAGGACAGCTTGATCCAGCCGATCCATGTCATTGGATTTCCGCGCGACATCTCGCCCCTGGCCAAGCCCGATCCGCGCGACCCGCGCCTGGTCGAGCGCTTCGAGACCTTCGTCAACGGCTGGGAGGTGGCGAATGCCTTCTCCGAGATCAACGATCCGCTCGATCAGCGCGCGCGTTTCGAGGCGCAGATGGCGGCGCGCGACCGCGGCGACGAAGAGGCGCAGCGCCTCGACGACGACTTCGTCACCGCGCTCGAATACGGTATGCCGCCGGCCGGCGGCCTCGGCATCGGCATCGACCGTCTCGCCATGCTGCTGACCGACAGCCCGTCGATCCGCGACGTCATCGCCTTTCCGACCATGCGGCCGAAGGCCTGACGGTCGTCAGGCGGTTGCCGGCCGCCGCAGCAGCGCCAGATAGATTCCCGCGGTCGCCAGCGCCGTCGCCAGGATCACCGCACCCATCGCTAGGGGTGTACCGTCATAGAAGGCGTCGACGGCGTAACCGGCAATCGCCCCGGCGGCCATCTGAATTGCGCCCATCAGCGCGGCGCCGGTGCCGGCCATGTGCGGAATCGGCTCCAGCGCCGCCGCCATCGCGTTCGGCGCCACCATTGCCTGACCCCAGATATAGAGCATGAATCCGGCCATCACGCCGGCGGCACCACCCCAGCGCGTGGCGCAGGCGGTCAATACCACGGCGCCACCGGCAACCGCCGCGGTCAAACCCCAGCGCAACACACGGTCGTGCCCATGCCGGCGCAGCAGCCGTTTGTTCGACAACGCGCCGATCACCAGCGCCACCGCCGCGAGGGCGAAGTAATAGCCGTAATGCTCGGGTGGCACGCCGTAGATGGAAATGAACACGAACGGCGAGCCCGAGAGAAAAGCAAAGATACCGGCCCAACAGATGCCGTTGAGCAGCGCATAGCCGAGGCATAAGCGGCTGGTCAGGAACGTCTGATAGTTGCGGGCCAGGCGGCCGAACCGCAACGCGTCGGCATCGGGCGCTTTCAGCGATTCGGCGAAGGCGAAGACGATCACCACGAACAGCGTGCCCGCGAACAGCGTCAGCACGACGAAAATCGCCCGCCAGCTGAAATGCACCAGCAACCAGCCGCCGACCGTCGGCGCGATCAGCGGCGCCAGCGCGAACACGGCCGTCAGCGACGAGAACATCTGCGCCGCGTGCCGCCCGCCGTAATAATCGCGCACGACGGCGCGGGCGAGAACCGGTCCGACGCAGCCGCCGAATCCCATCACCAGCCGCGCGGCGATCAAGAGGCCGATGCTCCGGCTCAGCGCGCAGACGATGGAGGCGCCGACATAGATCACCAGGCCGGCGATCAGAATCGGCTTGCGGCCGAAACGGTCGGACAGCGGGCCATGGAAAAGCTGGCCGATCGCGTAGCCGATGATGAACAGACTCAGCGTCAGCTGCACGCGCTCGGGCGTGGCGGCGAATTCGGCACTCAAGGCCGGCAGCGCCGGCAGACTCATGTCGATGGCGAGCGCCGTGAGCGCGGTCATCGCGCCCAGGAGCACGACCAACACGCGTGAATCGGAGCGGATCATGGCGAAGGCCGCCGGTCGGCGTTCAAGGATTTTCGAGACTCAAGACGCCGCTGTCGATGTCGTAGGCGAAAAGCTCGGCGTAACGGGCCCAGTTGATCACCGTCTCGAAGACCTGCCGGGCTTCCTCCTCCGACAGATAATCTTCGAGCTCCGCGAGGAAGCGGCCTTCGGGCGCGCTGTGTCCCGGTCTTTCGTCCAGCACCCGCCGAATGTGTGCGGCCAACGGCACGGCGCGACGCATATGCTCGTTGAACATCTGCTTGCGGTGCTGGAGGTCGGCCGCGGCGAAGGTGCGGCCATCCGGCAGAACCTCGATATCGCCGCCAGCGGTCTGGGCGAAGCCGAGAAGCTGGAGCGTCTCCACCAGCACCACCAGCTCGTCGGTCGACAGATGTTCGCTCTCGGCGAGCTTGGGAAGGTCGGCGCGGCCGTCATAAGGCGACTGCGACAACGCTTCGAGCAGACCGGTGAGCTGCTGGATCGAGGCGTTGGGCAGACGGTAGCCGATACCGATCGGCTCGGCCCGGCGTTTGGCGGCCTCGGCGCCGGGCACCGTGGTGAGCAGCGTATAGACCTGATCGACCAGGTTGCGGAAGATCGGGTTGGTCTGGTCGCGCGGCCGCGGCAACGGCACCGGAATGTCGGCGCGGATGCAGCCCGGATCGCTGCCGAAGACGATGATGCGGTCGGCCAGGAAAACCGCGTCCTCGATATTGTGCGAAACCAGGATGATGCCCTTGGTCGGAATGCGGCGATCGCGCCACAGATCGTCGACGTCGCCGCGCAACGTCTCGGCGGTCAGCACGTCGAGCTGCGAGAACGGCTCGTCGAGCAGCAACACGTCGGGATTGACCACCAGGGCGCGGGCGAAGCCGACGCGCTGGCGCATGCCGCCCGACAGCTCTTTGGGATAGGCCGATTCGAAGCCGTCGAGGCCGATCAGGTCGATGGCGGCAATCGCGCGGCGATGACGCTCGTCGAGCGGCACGCCCTGGGCCTCGAGGCCGAGCTCGACGTTGCCCAGCACGGTGAGCCACGGAAACAGCGCGAAGCTCTGAAACACCATGGCGAGGCCATGAACCGGGTCGTCGATCCGCCGGCCGCGGTAGCTTGCAAAGCCGTCCGACGGCTCGGTCAGGCCGGCGAGGATACGCAGGAAGGTCGACTTGCCCGAGCCGGATTTGCCCAGGATGGCGACGATCTCGCCTTCCTTGAGGGTGAAATCGATATGGTCGAGCACCAGTCGGCCGGCGGCGTCGCCGGTCGCATAGGTCTTGCACACTTGGTGCGCGGCGATAAGGCCGGTGCCAACGTCCGCGACGAATGTGGTCTCGGCGGGCATGTCACGAATCCTTGATCAATCGAGCCGCAGACGTTCTTCGGCGAGCTGATAGAGCCGCCGCCATACCAGGCGGTTGAACACCAGCACGTACAGACAAAGCACCGTGATGCCGAGGGCAATGCGCGGGAAATCGCCCTTCTCGGTTTCGGTGGCGATATAAGCGCCGATCCCGGTGGCCCGCAAGGTCGTATCGCCCCATCGCGCGATCTCGGAAACGATGCTGGCGTTCCACGAGCCGCCCGATGCGGTGACCGCGCCGGTGACGAAGGCGGGAAAGATGCCCGGCAGGATCAACCGCCGCCACCATAGCCAGTTCCGGACGCCGAGGTTGCCGGCGACCAGCAGATAGTCGTTGGGCAGCGCCAGCGTACCGGCGATGACGTTGAACAGGATGTACCACTGCGTGCCGAGGATCATCAGCGGCGACAGCCAAATTTCGGGCGTCAGCCGATAGAAGACGATCAGCGACACCACGATCGGGAAAAACAGGTTGGCCGGAAACGCCGCGAGGAACTGGATCACCGGCTGGATACGGTGCGCCAGGCCGGGCCGCAATCCGATCCAGACGCCGATCGGCACCCACACCAGCGCCGCCAGCGCGATCAGCACGACGACGCGCACCAGCGTGATGGCGCCGAGGACGAAGACATGGCCGACCTCGGTCCAGCCGACCTCGGCACGGACGAAATGCGCGATCTCGATCAGCGCCGCGACCGAACCGCCGATGAGAATCACGGCCCACGTAATATCGAGCGCGCGGCCGAACCGCCGGCTGCGCCGAGCGACGTTCGGAATCTCCGGCAGCCGCTGGGCGACCCGGCTCGAAACGAGAGCCATGAGGGAAAGCAGCCGCGCGAGGGCGTGGAAGATACGCGCACGCTGCAGCATCTTCAGGAACCACGGCGGCTTGATCTCCTCGCCGACGATGGTCTCGACCTTGAAGCGCTGCACCCAGGCCAGCAGCGGCCGAAACAGCAGCTGGTCGTAGATCAGGATCAGCACCAGCATGACGAGAATGGCGTAACCGACGGCTTGCAGGTCGCGTTGATCGATCGCCACCGAGATGTAGGAGCCGATGCCGGGCAGCAGAACGTTGTTGCCGTTGACGCTGATCGCCTCGGACGCCACGACGAAGAACCAGCCGCCCGACACCGACATCATCATGTTCCAGACGAGCTGCGGCAGCGCAAACGGCATTTCGAGTTGCCAGAAGCTGTTCCACGGCGACAGGTGATACATGCGCGCCGCTTCGCGCAAATCGTGCGGCACGGCGATGAAGGATTGATACAGGCTGAACGTCATGTTCCACGCCTGCGACGTGAAGATGGCGAAGATCGCCGCGCACTCGTAGCCGAGCAGGCTGCCCGGAAAGAGCGCGATGAATCCCGTCACGGTGATCGACAGAAAGCCCAGAATCGGCACCGATTGCAGAACGTCGAGGATCGGGATCAGGAGCTTCTCGGCCCGCTTGCTTTTGGCCGCGATCGCCGCATAGACGATGCTGAAGACCAGCGACGCGGCCAGCGCCACGGCCATGCGCATCACCGTCCGCAACGCATAGGCCGGCAGGTGGCGCGGATCGAGCGAGATCGGCAGCTGTTGGCCGGCGTGGTACGGGACGCTCATCTGGTGGCTCGCCCAGGCGAGCAGGATGAGGCCGCCGAACACCAGCGGTAGCGCGATCCCGTCCCAAATGCTTGGTCGCAGGCGCGACGGCCAAGCGACGATCGGCAGTCCCCAACGCTCCGCCATGATCCTTCGCCCTGTTTGCGCGCCGTCCTGGATTGGTGCCCCGTCTTTAGCGCAAACTCGGGGCGGGATGAAAGCGCCGCGCGCGCATCGATCCCGCCGATGGAGACAGAATCATGACACTGCGGACCCGCCTGACGGAGAAGCTCGGCATCACCCATCCGATCCTCCTGGCGCCGATGGGCGGGGTCGCCGGCGGCCGGCTCGCGGCCGCGGTCAGCGAGGCTGGCGGTCTCGGTCTCATTGGCGGCGGTTATGGCGATGGGGCCTGGCTCGACCGCGAGTTCGAAGCAGCCGGCAACCGACGCGTGGGCTGCGGCTTCATCACCTGGTCGTTGGCCAGGAATCCGGCGCTGCTCGATCGCGTGCTGGCGCACACGCCGGCGGCGCTGATGCTGTCCTTCGGCGATCCCGCGCCCTTTGCCGACCGCATCCATGCGGCCGGCAGCGTCCTCATCTGCCAGGTGCAGGATCGCGAGCAGACGTTGCGCGCGCTCGATGCCGGCGCCGAGATCGTCGTCGCGCAAGGCACCGAAGCCGGCGGCCACGGCGGCGCGCGCGCGACCTTGCCGCTGGTGCCGGCGCTGGTCGATCTGGTGGCGCGCCGCGCACCCGATGCAATGGTTGTCGCCGCGGGCGGCATCGCCGACGGACGCGGCCTTGCCGCCGCGTTGACGCTCGGCGCCGAGGGCGTTCTGGTCGGCACCCGCTTCTATGCGACCGCTGAGTCGTTGGCGCACGATCTTGCCAAGGCGCGTGTCGTCGCCGCGTCGGGCGACGCGACCCTGCGCACGACGATTTTCGACATCGTCCGCGGGCTCGATTGGCCGAAGCCCTATACCGGCCGTGCGCTCAGCAACGCTTTCTGCGGGCGCTGGCACGGCAACGAGGCGGATCTCTCCGCGCGCGTGACGGACGAGATGAAGCGTTACAAGGCGGCGGCCGAGGCCAGCGATTTCAGCACGGCGGTGATTTTCGCCGGCGAAGACGTGGATTTGATCGACGACCTCCCGCCGGCAGCTTCCATCGTCGCCCGTCTGGCGCAACAAGCCGAGCGTGCGCTGCAAACCGCGGCGAGCCGATTGGCTTAAAGGGGAAGACGATGGAAAGCACCGGCGACGAATTCAAGAACCGGTCACTGTGGCAGCGCTCGGGTTATGCGCTGAACGGAATCTTTGCCGGGCTTCACCGCGAAGGCAGCTTGCGGCTCGAACTCGCGGTCGCGGCCGCGACGCTGATTCTGCTGGCGTGGCTGCGGCCGCCGGCGGTGTGGTGGGCGATCGGCGTGTTCATCATCGCGGCGGTCCTCGCCGCCGAATTGATCAATTCGGCAATTGAGGCACTCGCCGACCATCTCCATCCGACGCTGCATGCCGAGATCCGGGTGGTGAAGGACATGGCGGCGGGCACCACCTGGTGTTGAACCTGGCGGCGCTGGTCGTGCTCGTATTGCTGCTGACGATGGCGTGGCGCTGAGCTAGCGCCAGAATTCGCGCGTGGCGAGGCGACAACCTTCGGCCATGGCCGCGAGCTTAGCCCACACTACCTGGGGATCGACCGCGGCTTGGCCGACCCAGGTGCCGTAGCCGCAATCGCTGCCCGCGATCACGTTCTCGCGTCCGACCAGCTTGGCATAACGCCCGATGCGTTGGGCGATGAGCTCGGGATGCTCGATGAAGTTCGATTTGGATTCGAGCACGCCCGGAATCAGCACCTTGCCGTCCGGCAGCTTCACCGTCTCGAACAACTTCCATTCGTGCGCGTGGCGCGGGTTCGCCGCTTCGAACGAGATCGCCGCCGGCTTGGCCTTGAACACCAGATCGATGATGTCGCCGATCGGCACGTCGCAATGGTGCGGACCTTCGTAATTACCCCAGCACAAATGCATGCGCAGGTTCTCGGACGGAATGTTGCGCACGGCGTGGTTGAGCGCCTCGATGTGCAGCGCCGCCATCTTGCGGAATTGCTTGAGGTCGAGCTCGCCGAACTGGATGTGCCGGCCCATCGCCAGGTCCGGGCAATCGAGCTGCAGGACGATGCCGGCGTTCGCCACCGTCTCGTACTCGGCGCGCATCGCCTCGGCGATCGCCTCGAGATAAGCCTCATGCGATGGATAATGGCCGTTGTGGAAAAACAGCGAGATCACGCCCGGCGACGCGGCGCTCATGAACGCGGCTTCGTGGCGCGCGCCCTGGAGCGCCGTTTTGAGGTTGGCGACGTCAACTTTAGCGGCTTCGGCATCCTTGACGGTGATTGGCGCGTTGCAGGCCGGCGTCTTGCGGCGCGCCCGGCCGGGATCGCCGAACACCTTGCGGTGCAGCGTGGGAAAATCGGCGAGGTCCTTGTAGCTCGTCACCGGAATGCTCTCGCCGCCGAAACCGCCGAGCCGGTCCTTGATGTAGGTGGCGTAGCTCGGCTTCGACATTTCGCCGTCGTTGACGACGTCGATCCCGGCCGCGCTCTGTTTGCGCACGATCTCGCCGACGGCGTCGCGGATATGCGCGCCGAGCTGGGCGCGATCGACCGGCACGCCCTCCTCCTTGGCATACATGTCGCGGATCAGCCGTTCCGGCCGCGGCAGGCTGCCGGTGTGCGTGCAAAGGAAACGTTCGGTGCTGCGTTTCATCGGCTTCTCCCGGTGCCGACGCTAGCACCGCTGTGACCGGCGTTGGAACCGCGCCGACCGAACGCCGTTCTGTGTCTGCACAAGGAGGTATCTATGACGCGTAAACCCCTCGTTCTCGCGGGGCTGTGTGTCGCGCTCCTCGCGGCGCCGGCCTTCGCCCAGCAAGGCAAGCCCGGCGGCACCATGCCGCCACCGGCCACGATCGCACCCTCCAGCCCGCAGGGCGGCATGACCCAGCCGAACTCCGGCGCGCCAAATGCGGCGACGCCGGCCCCGCACGCCCGCCATGTGGCACGGGCCAAGGCAACCGGAAGCTGTTGGGACCTCGCCTGGCAGTCGCAAGCGATGCGGAGCTGCTTCGCGCAACATCCAGACCAGGCGCAGCAGCATCCGCAAGCGGCGCAGATGTCGAATCCGTCGAGCGGCACGCCGAGCAGCCGTTACTGACCGCGGCCGACCTCGATCCAATCCACCAGGGGACGCGTTCAGCGTCCCCTTTTTTATGCGCGCCGCGGCGGCAAGGCGGGTGTTGATCGGCTGCTAACCGTGCCGCACTATGGCCGCGCCCGCTGCAAAGCGGACGGGAGGGCGCCTCTTTAGAATGGGCACAACCGCATCGGGCGTTCGGCGCGCGGCGCCAGCCACGGCACAAGGCGGCCATATCGTCGTACGCGGCTTGTGCAAGCAGTACGGCGCCTTGCGCGTCTTCGATTGCGTCAATCTCGAAGTCGCGGAACGCGAGATCGTCGCGCTGGTGGGGCCGTCGGGTTGCGGCAAGACCACGCTGCTGCGCTGCATCGACGGGCTGATTCCGGCCGACGGCGAGGTCTCGGTCGACGGCGAAATCGTACGCGAGCCACGCCCCGGCATCGCCATGGTCTTTCAGCATTTCGGCTTGTTCCCATGGAAGACGGTTTACGACAACGTCGCTTATGGCCTGCGCATGGCCGGCGTCGGCGCGGCCGAGATCGCGCGCCGCGTGCCGCATTTCATCGGCTTGGTCGGCCTGTCCGGTTTCGAGAAGGCCTATCCCTATCAACTGTCGGGCGGCATGCAGCAGCGCTGCGGCCTGGCACGCGCGCTCGCCGTCGATCCGCGCGTGCTGCTGATGGACGAGCCGTTCGCCGCGGTCGACGCGCAGACGCGCGAGATTTTGCAGTTCGAACTGCTGCGCATCTGGGAACGCCAGCCGACGACCATGTTGTTCGTCACCCACTCGATCGAAGAGGCGGTGCTGATGGGCGATCGCGTCGTCGTCTTGAAGGGCCGCCCGTCGCGCATCCACGAAGAGATCGCCGTCGATCTGCCGCGGCCGCGTTCGCGCGAAACGCTCAGCCTGCCGCGGTTCGCGGAATTGCGCGAGCGGGTCTGGTCGACGTTGATGAGCGAAGCCAAGAAGGCCGAATTTCAGATCGGCTCATAATTGAGAACCATAACGAATTGACGGGAGGACAAGTCATGTTTCGCAAAGCCTTGATCGTCGCCGTGGCGTTGGTCGTCGTGCAGGCGGCGCCGTTCGCACCGGCCTTCGCGCAAGCCCAGAAGATATCGCTGGCGCCGCCGGGTGTGCCGCCGATTTTTGGCTCGATCATCGCCTACGTCGCCAAGGATCAGGGCTTCTTCAAGAAATACGGCGCCGATGTCGATCTGCGTGCCTTCGACAATGGCACCGCCGCGTCGCGGGCGGTGCTGGCCGGCGACCTCGACGTCTCGATGTCGGCGACGCCGCTGCTGATCAAGCAGGTTGCCAATGCCGGCGTGCCGCTGGTCGCGATCTATGGCTGGCCGAAGCCCGATTTCGAGCTCGGTACGACCGACGCCGCGCACGCCAAGTGCACCGACCTCAAGGGTCAGCAGGTCGGCATCGACACGCCAGGCGGCGCGCGTTCAATCGCGCTCAAGTCGATTCTCGCCGGTTTCTGCCATATGTCGATCGATGACGTGCAGCAGGTTGCGCTCGGCTCCAACACGGCGAGCGCGCTGATCGCCGGCCAGATCAAGTACGGCATCTTGCATCTCGACGACGTTCCGGAGATCGAGAGTCACGGCAAGAAGGTGACGGTCATCGAGACCCTGCGCGCGGCGAGCCCGATCAACCACTGGCTGGTTATCGTCGTGCGCCGCGACACCATCGCGAAGAAACGCGAAGCCCTCGTCCGGATGATGGCCGGCATCATCGCCGCGGTGCATTATATGGCCGATCCGAAGAACGCCGACCGGGTCGCGACCATCGCCGAGGTCACGGGCCGCAGCCATAAGATCGCGCTCGGTGCGCTCGAGGCCTATCTCAAATTCGGCCTGTGGGCGGTCGACAATGACGGTTTGCCCAAGGACCAGATTGAGAAGTTCGTCGCCTTCCAGGCGAAGGTCGGCAGCATCGAAAAGGGCAAGACGCCGCCGACCTACGACCAGCTGGTCGACGCCTCGATCTGGCGCGACGCGAACGCGCTCTACGAGAAAAACCACTGAGGAGACGGCCTTGCGGCGTGAGGCGATCAAGCGGCACGCGCCCTTCGTTCTGAGCCTCATTGTCGGCGCGGCGGCCTGGGAGATCGTCGGCCGCCACACCAGCATCGCCTTCATGGCGCCGCTGTCGGAGACGCTTGAACGGCTGTGGCAACTCACCCTTACGGGGGAGCTGCCGCGGCAGGCCCTGTCGTCGGCGACGCTGTTCGTCACGGGTCTGGCGCTTGCCATCGTCGTCGGCATGCCGCTGGGCCTGCTGATGGCGCGACTCAAATGGCTGCGCGAGGCGCTCGACGTCTACATCACGATGCTCTACGCGACGCCGATGGTCGCGCTGATCCCGTTCATCCTGTCGCTGATGGGCTTCGGATTCGCGCCAAAGGTGCTCGTCGTGTTCCTCTTCGCAGTCTTCCCGATCCTCTACAGCACGGTCGAGGGCGCCCGCAGCATAAAACCCGAGCTCATCGAGGTGGCGCGCTCATACCGCTCGCGGGAATGGGCGCTGTGGCGCGAAGTCATGGTGCCGTACACGCTGCCATTCACGATGACCGGCATCCGCCAGGCGATCGGCCGCGCGCTGGTCGGCATGGTGGCGGCGGAATTTTTCCTGTCGGCGACCGGCCTCGGCCAGCTGATCATGAGGGCGACGCAGAATTTTGACACCGGCGCGGTCTTCGCGGCGATGCTGGTAATCGTCGGCGCCGGCGTCGGCCTCATGCGCCTGGGCCGGACGCTCGAAGCCCGCTTCGTGCGCTGGCGGACGTGACATCATGGCCGTGACCGCGATTGCCGCTGCACCGCGCCGGTTCGGTCATTCGGGGCCGATGGTGCCGCGGATCGTCGCGGGCGTCGTCATATTGGCGCTCTGGGAATTCATCGTGCGCGGCTTCGCACCCGATTTCGTCGCCACACCGAGCGGCATTGCGTTGGCATTTCCACACGTCATCACCAGCGCGCCGTTCCTCGCGGCGATGACGCAGACGCTGCTGGCGGTGGCCGAAGGCCTGGTGATCTCGGTCATCGCCGGCACCGTCATCGGGCTGGCAATGGGCCGCAGCACGCTGAGCGACCGCGTCCTGCGGCACTACGTCAATGCCTTTTACGCCACGCCGATGCTGGTGATGCTGCCGCTGTTTTCGCTGTGGTTCGGCTACACCGGTGCCGCGCGGCTCGCCACCATCGTCTTCGCGGCTATTTTCTCGATCATTGTCAGCGTCGGCGACGGTGCGCGCGCGGTGCCGCAGGATTATCTCGAGGTCGCGCACTCCTTCCGCGCCGGCCGGGTCGGCGCGCTGTTCGAAATCGTGCTGCCGGCGTCGCTGCCGTATTTCCTAGCCGGCTTGCGTATCGCCGCCGGCCGTGCGCTGATCGGCGCCGTGGTCGCCGAGTTCTTCACCGCGATCGGCGGCTTGGGCTATTACATCCTCTACAATTCCCGCACCTATCACGAGAACGAGGCATTCGTCGCCGTGCTGTTTCTGGCCGGCTTCGGCGTTGGTTGCGACGTGCTGATCAATTGGGCGACACGTCGATTCATGCCGTGGTATCGACGCGACGAGACCGTCGAGTGAGCGCTGACCTTCGTGTCGCCGCCGCCGATCCGCGGGTCGCGTCCGCCATCGCGCATTGGGCGCCGCGCTTCGTCGCCAACGGCATCACGCTGACCGATTTCCAGGAGGTCACGGCGTCGATCCGGTCGTGGGACGAATGGTGCGCGAAGTGGTCGGCGCGCGCCGACATCCATGCCACGCTCGGCTGCGAGGCCTTGAGCAGCCGGCAATTCGTCAGCGCCGCCGAGCATCTGTCGCGCGCGGCGGTGACCTATCACTTTACCAAATTCCTGTTCGTTCACGATGTGCCGCAAATGATGGCGGCGCATGCGAAGGCGGTCGAATGCCACAAGCTCGCCCTGCCGCATCTCGATCCGCCGGGCGAATATGTGCGCATCCCCTTTCAGGGCAAAGGGTTTTTTGGCGTTCTCCGCAAGCCGGTCGGCTTTTCGCGCCCGCCGGTCGTCGTCATGGTGATGGGTCTCGATTCCGCGAAAGAGGAGATGCTCGCCTATCAGGAAACGTTCCTGACACGCGGCCTGGCGACGCTGACTTTCGACGGCCCGGGCCAGGGCGAGGCCGAATACGATTTTCCGATCCGCGGCGATTACGAGGTCGCGGTCAAGGCGGTGCTCGACTGGCTCGAGACCCGGCGCGACGTCGATACGGCGCGGGTCGGCTTGTGGGGCGTCAGCCTCGGCGGCTATTACGCGCCGCGCGCCTGCGCCTTCGAAAAGCGAATCACAGCCTGCATCGCACTCGCTGGTCCCTACGACTGGCTCGGCATCTGGGACAAGCTGCCCGATCTGACGCGCACCGCGTTCCGCGTGCGCTCGCATGCCCACGACGAGGTCGCCGCCAAGCAGAACGCGGCGACGCTGTCGCTCAAGGACGTCGCGCACCAGATCGAATGCCCGATCTTCATCGTCTCCGGTCGGCTGGACCGCATTGTGCCGCCCGCGGAGGCCGAACGACTCGCGCGCGAGGTCAAAGGCCCGTGCGAGCTGCTGATCATCCCCGACGGCAATCACGTCGCCAACAACCGCCCGTACCGCTATCGTCCGCAGACCGCCGATTGGATGGCGGAGCGGCTGGGCGTCGTCGAGCGCTGATATTTTCGAGGAAAGTCATGGCCAAGAAAGACCGCGAGCCGATCATCGTCAAACCCGAGGACATTGACCCTCGGTATGATTGGCGACGGCCGATCATGGCCTTAGGGCCGAACGCGGTCGATTTCGAGGAGCGCATCGATTTCCGCCGCCTGCATCGCTATCGTCTCGGCCGCGCGCGGCAGGCGCTGGCCAAATCGGGCCTCGGCTCGCTGCTGGTCTTCGACCAGTACAATATCCGCTACATCACCTCGACGGTGATCGGCAACTGGGCGCGCGACAAGTTCACGCGTTACGCTCTGCTGCCGGGCGCCGGCGATCCGCATATCTGGGATTTCGGCTCCGCGGCCAAGCATCACCGCATGTACGCGCCGTGGCTCAAGCCGCACAACTGTCACGCCGGCATGCTCGGCCTGCGCGGCGCCGTCGCGCCCAAGATCGGCTTGATGCGCAAGGCCGCCGAAGAGATCAAGTCGATCCTGGCCGAACATGGCGTGGCCAACGAGCCGGTCGGCGTCGACGTGGTCGAGCCCGCCATGCTGTTCGAGTTGCAGGCGGTCGGTCTCAAGACCGTCGACGGCCAGCAGGTGATGCTCGATGCGCGCGAGATCAAAAGCAACGACGAGATCACGCTGTTGAACATGTCGGCTGCGATCGTCGACGGCTGCTATCAGACCATTGCCGAACATCTGAAGCCGGGCATCCGCGAGAACGAGATCGTCGGCTTGGCCAACAAGCGGCTCTACGAGCTCGGCTCCGACGACGTCGAAGCGATCAACGCGATTTCGGGCGAGCGCTGTTCGCCGCATCCGCACAACTTCACCGACCGGCTGATCCGCCCGGGCGATCAGGCGTTCTTCGACATCATCCAGTCGGTGCATGGCTATCGCACGTGTTACTACCGCACGTTCAACGTCGGCCGCGCGACGCCGGCGCAGCGCGACGCGTATAAGAAGGCGCGCGAGTGGATCGACAAGGCGATCAGCCTCGTGAAACCCGGCGTCACCACCGACAAGATCGCCAAATGCTGGCCCAAGGCGACCGACATCGGCTTTTCAAGCGAGATGGAAGCCTTCGGCCTGCTGTTCGGCCACGGCCTCGGACTTGGCCTCCATGAACGGCCGATCATCTCGCGACTCAATTCCTTCGACGACCCGCAGGAGATCAAGGCCGGCATGGTCTTCGCGCTCGAAACTTATTGTCCGGCGAGCGACGGTTATTCCGCCGCGCGTATCGAAGAAGAGGTGATCTGCACGCCAACCGGCGCCAAGGTGATCACGCTCTATCCGGCCGATACGCTGCCGATCGCCAATCCGTACTAGAACGACTTCTCGTATTCGAGGCGCCAGCGGACGGTGCCGCGCTCGGTCGCGCTGTTGAGGCCGAACAGATAGCCGACCTCATACTTGACCTTGCCGTATTGGTACATGTTGTAGGCGCCGACGATCACCGGTCCGGCGCGATGCGTCGGATCGGTCATCGTGAGGCGGTCGGCGATGTTGTTGAAGTTGCCGTAATACTCGATGCCCGGTTCCAAGAACGCGTTGAGGCGCAAACGCGACTGCCACGACAGTTGCACCGGCGTCGCATCGTTGCGGTTGCGTCCGACCTGTTTCGACACCAGCAGGTTGAGCGTGTGCAGCGTATCGACGCCGGATCCGAACGGATTGTTCCATTCCTTCTGCACCAGGGGGCCGAACGTCGTCGCGTCGGTGTCGATGCGCGACGCGGCGTGACTGTACTCGGCGAAAAATCCCAAATCCGCCCAATACTCGCCCTGTTGGGTCAGCTGGAAGGTGTTTTCGAAGGTGGTGGCGCTATAGGTCCAGTTCTGGCCCGGCGCGGCGCCGAGATCGAATTCGATTTCCGGCTCCCACCATGGCGTCACGCCATAGCCTAGCTCGACGGTGTAGCTCTGGTTGTTGTTCATGGCGTTGCGGTTATCGACGCTGGTCGAGCCGTTATGCTCGAGCTCGGCCTCGCGATAGTCGATGACCGGATAATGCATCTCGAAATCGGCATAGGCATGGCGCGTCACGAGCGCCGCCGCGGCCAATGTGGCCGCGGCAACCAATTTATTTCGCAACAATGTGTCCTCGTGCGGTGGGGTTGAAGTCGTCGAAGAATTCGTAGGAGCCCGGCGTCAGCGGGCCGAGATAGACGGCGATGGTGCCGCCGCCGACCACGACCTTCTCGCGGTTGAGGTCGCTGCTTTCGAACTCGGACGGCACCTTGTCGAGGTTCTTCACCGTCAGAGTGAGTTTGACGTTGGCCGGCACGTCGAGCTCGGCGACGTCGAATTTCCGGTCCTTGATCGTGAGGGTGAAACTCGGATCGGCAGCATGCGCGACCATCGGGGCCACCAGCGCCGCGGAAAGGAGGATGGCCAAAAGGCTCCATTTCAGCATGTTTTGGACGCTAATGCGAATGACTTGCAGTTGCAATGGCTATTTATGAGCGGAATGTCGCAGGGTGCCGAGTTTGCTCGCCGCGCAGTCACCGCGACCGCGCGCATGATCGGCATTCGGCGCCGCGGATTGCCTCGCCGGGGTAAATGGCTTAGAGGTCCAACGCTTCCTAAATCACGGGCGCGACAACGCGAGGCACGGCATGGCGAGCGGCTCCAACGTTCACACCATCGGCTGGATCGGCACCGGTCGCATGGGATTTCCGATGGCCGAGCGGCTGGCGAAGAACGGCTGCAATGTCACCGCCTACAACCGTACCCGCAGCAAGGCCGAGCCGCTGACCAAGTCGGGCGCGAAGCTCGCCGACCGGCCGGCCGATCTCGCCGCGTGCGACATCGTCTTCACGATGGTCTCGGCGTCGGACGATCTGAAGGCCGTGACCATGGGCAAGGACGGCGTGCTTGCCAACGGCGGTAAGGCGCCGAAGGTCCTCGTCGATTGCTCGACGGTTTCGGAAGAGGCCTCGGCCGAAGTGCGCGCCGCTGCGCTCAAGCGCGGCACGCAGATGCTGGCGGCGCCGGTTTCGGGTAACGGCAAGGTGGTGAAAGCGGGCAAGCTCACCATCGTCGCCTCGGGTCCCAAGGCGGCCTACGATACGGCGCTGCCTTACCTCGAGATGATGGGGCGCGGCGCGTCCTATGTCGGCGAGGGCGAGCTCGCGCGCATCGTCAAGATATGCCACAACGTTTTTCTCGGCGCGGTGATCCAGAATCTCGTCGAGGTCACCGTCCTCGCCGAGAAATGCGGCGTCAAACGCCACGCGTTCCTCGATTTCATCAACAAGAGCGTGATGGGCTCGATCTTCAGCACCTACAAGACGCCGGCGCTGGTCAATCTCGACATGACGCCGACCTTCACGCCCGTGCTGCTGCGCAAGGATATCGATCTCGGTCTGGCGGCGGCGCACAAGGCCGACGTGCCGATGCCGGTGACGGCGGCAACGCGCGAGCTGGTGCAGAATCTGATCGGTCTCGGATTCAAGGATCAGGATTTCGCGACGCTGCTGCTGCAGCAGGCGAAGAATTCCGGCCTCGACATCAAGCCCGAGAACGTCAAGGTCGGCGACGGACTGAGCTGAACCCGCAAAAAGTGACGGCCCCCGACATGGAGGCCGCCTGTCCCGAGAACCTGGAGAAAAATCGGAAAATCGAGCCGGCAGAACCGGCTAGGACAGCTTGCGCTTGATCCAAGCCGCGGCGCCGGGAATGGCAATTCCGAGCAGCGCCAAGGTCGACGGCTCCGGCACTGGACACGGCGCTGCTTACGATATTTTCGCCGTGGCAGGGGCCGATGATTTCGCGCCGCTTCCGGCCGAATTAAACTTGACGAAAATAAAGCAATTTATTTTTGCGTCCGCGCCGATTTAGAGCGCGGGCACTTCGGCCGGTAGGCCCAAGGCGACCCGGCCATAGAGCGTGCCGGCCGCGTCCCAATTGATGACGACGTGCGCCGCCGCGGCGTGAACGTCGCGCCAAGCGCGTTGCAGCGGATGGGTCAAATAGAGAGCGTTACCGCCGGCGCCGGTGAATACCAGGTCGACCGCCTCGACGCACATCCGCGTCGTATAGGCGCCATCGCGCCGCCAGCGCGCCCGTGCCTCGGCCGGAAAATCGGCCGCCGCTTCGGCGAGCGTCGTCGCCTCGGCGCAGTCCGCGAGCATCGCCTTCTCGGCGGCGTCGGTCAGCGCCGCCGCTTCGGCCAGCCGCAGCTGCAAGGTCGCCAACTCGGCGACGCGTTTGCCGGTATAGGTCGCGGCCCGCGCACGCATCGAATTCGTGAACTCGGCGACGGCGCCCTGGGCGAGGCCCAGCGCGACGCCCGACAAGATGAATGGAAATACGCTGAAAGTCGGCAAGCGATAGAGCGCGCCCGGATTGATCGCGCTGCCGGGGCTGGGACCGCCGGCAATCGTGCCGACCGTGACGCTGCGATGGTCGGGCACGAAGGCGTCGGTGACCGCCACGTCCTTGCTGCCGGTGCCGGCGAGGCCGGCGGCGTGCCAGTTGTCGATGATGGCGTAATCGCTGCGTGGCACGAGGAAGACGCGCGGCTCGGTGTCGCCCTCGACGAGCGCACCGATCATGGTCCAGCGCGATGGATCGATGCCGCTCGAAAACGGCCAACGGCCCTTGAGCCGCCAGCCGCCGGCCACCCGCGACGCCCGGCCGGCGGGAAACGCGAACGCCGAACCGATCAGCACATCGGGTCCGTCGCCGCTCCAGATTTCGTCCTGCGCCTGCTGCGGCCACATGCCGAGCATCCAATGGTGGCTGGCGAGATTGGTCAGCACCCAGGCGGTCGAGCCGCAGGCACGCGCGACGATCGCGCCGACATCGACCAGCGCGCGATAGGGCGCCTCGCTGCCGCCGACGCGCCGCGGCTGCAACATGCGGAAAAGACCGGCGGCGTGCAGGTCAGCGAGGGTTACGTCGGGAATGCGGCGCAGCGTCTCGGTCTCGGCGGCGCGCTCGCGCAATCGCGGCAGCAACGCCTCGGCCCGGCGTTTCAATTCGGCAAGATCGGGCGCCGGGCTCACGCGCGTTGGGCTCCGGCCAGCACCGCCATCTCCTTGGGGATGCCTTCGAGGAAGGTCACGACCATGGCTTCGATCATGGGGTCGATGTTTTCCGGCACCGGCAGGCCGTAGATCCAGCGACGGATGCCGATATAGAAGATCGCCGCGTGCAGCATCCAGACGAGCTCCGCTTCGATGTCGCTCATCGGCACGCGGTCGAGCGGCGGCAAGCCGTTGGCTTCGCGCACTTCGCGCACCACCGCGACGAAGACCTGCTCGCGCAGCATCTTGAAAAAGCGCGCATTGAGGTCGAGGCCGCCTTTCAACCCGGCGAGGATGAACAGGCGCACGCGCTCGTAGCCGACGGCGGTGCGGGCGTATTCTCGGTAGAAATAGATCAGCCGCTCCTTGAGCGGCCGGCGGCGGTCGGCCAGTGCGGCGAACCATTCGTCCCGCCAGGGATCGACGAAGACCTCGCGATAGACGCGCTCGATCAGCGCGTGTTTGCTCGGGAAGTAGCGGTAGAGCAGCGGCTGGGCGATGCCGAGCCGGCGTGCCAGCTCGCGCGTCTGGCCCTCGAATCCCTGCTCGGCGAAGAAATGCACCGCCGCCTGGGCGATCAGACGCTCGCGTTCGTCGGGCGCGAGCCGCCGCCGTCGGCCGCCTGGCGACCGCGCCTTCGTGCGTCGCGCCGGTTTGCGCGCCATTGCCTCCCCGCCTCGTCGCCGTCCGCCCGCAGAATGTCAGGGCTTGGTTGACGGCGTCTTTTGCCGCGACCATTCTTGAAGCAAGCCGGACGAACAGGCAACCGGCGCGGGGAGGTTGGTTGAAAGCGCCGCCGTTCCGTTATGCCCGGCCGCGCACGCTTGCTGCGGCGCTCAAGCTGCTGGCCGAAGGCGGCGAGGCGGCGCGGCTGCTGGCCGGCGGCCAAAGCCTGGTGCCGGCGCTCAACATGCGGCTGCTGGAACCGAAGCTGCTCATCGACATCAATAGCGTGAGCGAGCTGAACGGCATCAGCGAAACCCGCAACGGCATCCGGATCGGCGCGCTGACGCGCCAAGCCGCACTCGGCGTCTCGGATATCGTCGCCCGTCGCGCGCCGTTGCTGACGGCGGCCGTGCCGTTCATCGCCCACGCGGCGATCCGCAACCGCGGCACCTTCGGCGGCAGCCTGGCGCAGGCGGATCCGGCGGCCGAATTGCCGGCCTGTGTGGTGGCGCTCGAGGCCCAGCTCGAAATCGCCGGTCCGCGCGGGCTTCGCCGCGTCGCGGCGTGCGACTTCTTCAAGGGCGTCTACGAGACCGCGCTGGCACGCGACGAGATTCTCGTTGCCGCTGAAATTCCGGCGCAACGCGGCGAAACCCTCTTTCTCGAATTGGCGCGACGCCACGGCGACTATGCGATGGCCGGCCTGGCCGGCTGGGCAACGGTGCGGCAGGGTCGGGTCGCCGAGGCGCGGCTCGTGTTCTTCGGCACCGACATTCGCGCGATCGAAGCCAAGGCGGCGTCGGCGGCGCTGGCGACGTCGGTCGAGGCGGCAATCGCGGCGCTCGATCGCGATTTGACGCCGGTCGCCGATTTCAATGCCAGCGCGGCGATGAAGCGCCACCTGGCGGGCGCCTTGCTGCGCCGCGCCTGCGCCGCGGTGATGGCGCGCGCCGCATGAGCGAGACAGTCGCGGTCCGCCTCACCGTCAACGGCGCAACGGTCGAACGCGACGTGCAGCCGCGCCTCAATCTGGTCGATTTCCTGCGCGACGAGCTTGGCTTGACCGGCACGCATTGGTCGTGCGAGCACGGTGCGTGCGGCGCCTGTACCGTCCGCGTCGACGGCGAGATCGTCCGCGGTTGCCTGGTGTTTGCCGTGCAACTCGACGGCGCCACCGTCGAGACGATCGAAGGACTGACGGATTCCGGCGCGCTCGCCGAATTGCAAGCGGCGTTCCATGCCCGCAACGCGGTGCAGTGCGGCTTTTGCACGTCCGCCATGTTGCTCACGGCGGATGCGTTGCTGCGGCATGATCCCGATCCCAGCCGCGAAGCGATCCGCGCCGCGCTGGCGGCGAATTATTGCCGGTGCACCGGCTATCACGCGATCGTCGACGCCGTCGCCGATGCCGCCCGCGAGCGCGCCAAGCGGCCATGACCGGGCCGCTTTCGTCTGTCGACCGGCCTGTCAGCTACATCGGCAAAAGCGTGCCGCGGCCCAACGCGAAGCGGCTGCTCGCGGGACGCGGCCGCTATGTCGACGATGTGCGCCTGCCGCGCCTCGCGCATGCCGCGTTCCTGCGCTGCCCCTATGCGCATGCTCGGCTGGTTTCGCTCGATGTCGCGGCGGCCGCACGGGCGCCGGGCGTCGTTCGCGTCGTGACGGCCAAGGATCTCGCCGGCCGGTACGTGCCATGGGTCGGCACGTTGACGCATTTCAAAGGCATGAAATCGGCGCCGCAACATCCCTTGATCGCCGAGCGGGCGACGTGGCAAGGCGAGCCGGTCGTCGCCGTGGTCGCCGAAAGCCGTGCGCTGGCCGAGGATGCGGTGGCGCTCGTCGACATCGTCTGGGAGGAGTTACCGCCGCTCACCGACATGCAGGCGGCGCTCGAACCGGGCGCGGCGCCGCTGCATGCCGAGCTCGGCGACAACCTTTGCTTCGCCCGCACCATCGATTCCGGCACGGTCGATGCGGCTTTTGCGGCGGCCGATTGCGTGGTCGAGGAGTCCTACAGCTTTGCCCGCCACACCGGCGTCTGTCTCGAGCCGCGTTCGATCCTCGCCGACTTCGATCCCGCCGCCGGCAGCCTGACGGTGCACTACTCGAGCCAGGCGCCGCACATGATGAAGGAAATCTTCGCGCGGCATTTCCGCCTGCCGGAAAGCGCGGTGCGCGTCATCTGCAACGACGTCGGCGGCTCCTACGGCGTCAAGATCCACGTCTATCCCGACGAGATGGCGACGGTGGCGATCGCAATGATGTTGGGGCGTCCGGTCAAGTTCATCGCCGATCGCCTCGAATCCTTCGTCTCGGACATTCACGCGCGCGAGCACCGGATCAAAGCGCGCATGGCCTTGACCAAGGACGGCACCATCGCGGCGCTGACGATCGACGACGTCACCGGCATCGGCCCCTATTCGACCTATCCGCGCACCAGCGTCGTCGAAGGCAACCAAGTGATCGGACTGGCGGGCTCCTGGTACCGGTGCCGCAACTATCGCGCGCAGCTGCGCGTCGCCTTCCAGACCAAGCCGCCGACGACGCAATACCGCGCCGTCGGCCATCCGATCGCGACAGCAGTGACCGAGGCGCTGGTCGACCGTGCGGCCGGCGCCCTTGGTCTCGATCCCGTCGAATTGCGGCGGCGCAACCTCATTCCCGACGACGCCTATCCGTGGACGACGGCATCCGGCCTCAAGTTCGAGAAGCTGTCGCAACAGGCGTCTTTGGCGAAGCTGCTCACGCTGATGGATTACGAGGGGTTGCGCCGCGAGCAGGCGGCGTTGCGGCCGCGTGGCGTCCATCGCGGCATCGGCATCGCCTGCTTTGTCGAACTTACCAATCCCGGCCCGGCTTTTTACGGCGTCGGCGGCGCGCCGATCTCATCGCAGGACGGCTGCACCATCCGGCTCGATCCGGGCGGCAGCGTTACGTGCGCAACGGGCGTCACCGAGCAGGGCCAAGGCACCGAGACCATGGTGGCGCAGATCGTCGCGTCGACGCTGGGCCTGGCGCTCGACCAAGTGCGCGTCGTCACCGGCGATACCGAGCGCACGCCGTATGGCGGCGGCACCTGGGCATCGCGCGGCTGCGGCATCGGCGGCGAAGCGGCGCTGCAAGGTGCGCTCGCGCTCAAGGCGAATATCTTGGCGCTGGCCAGCGCGATGTTGCAGGCCGATCCCGCCGCGCTCGACCTTGCCGGCGGCTGGGTGGTCGATCGCGACGGCGGCAACCGCCGCATCGGTCTCGACGAGGTCGGCCGCGCCGCTTATTTCCGCGGCGACACGCTGCCTCCTGGAGTGCAACCGGAATTGGTAGCGACGCGTCACTACATGCCGCGGCAATATCCCTTCGCCTTCACCAACGGCGTGCAAGCGTCTTATCTCGAACTCGACATAGAGACCGGTTTCGTGAAGCTGCTGAAGCATTGGGTGGTCGAAGATTGCGGCCGGGTGGTGAATCCGCTGCTGGTCGAGGAGCAGATTCGCGGCGGCGTCGTGCAAGGCATCGGCGGCGCGCTGTTCGAAGAGTGCATCTACGACGAACGCGGCCAACTGCTGAACGGCACGCTGGCGGATTATCTGGTGCCGATGGCCGGCGAGATGCCCGACATCGTGGTCGAGCATGTCGAGACGCCGACTGCCGAATCGATGCTCGGCGCCAAGGGCGCGGGCGAGGCCGGCACCGGCGGCGCGCCCGGTGCAATCCTCAACGCGGTCAACGACGCGCTGACGCCCTTCAAGGTGCGCGTCACGGCGCAACCGATCTCGCCGCGGCGGGTGCTGGCGGCGCTGGGAAAGGCTTGATTCCGCCAAAAACCGGCCTCGCAAAAGCGGTTGACGGCGCTATTGATCATCTGAACAATACGGTCAATTTAATGGACACGGGCATGAAGCTCGGCTTTTTCATCATGCCGCTCCATCCGCCGGAGCGCGATTACACTGTGACCCTCAAGGAGGATCGCGAGGCGATCCTGCTGGCCGATCGCGTCGGCTATGAAGAGGCCTTCGTCGGCGAGCATATCACCGACCGTGCCGAGACGATCACCTCGTGCCTGATGTTCCTTGCGTCGCTGGCGCACGAGACCAAGCGCATCAAGCTCGGCAGCGGCACGATCAACGTGCCGAACAGCCATCCGGCGACCATCGCCGCCCAGGTGGCGATGATCGACCACATGCTCGAAGGCCGCTTCCTCATGGGCATCAGCCCGGGCGGGCTGCTGTCCGATGCCGAGGCCTTCGGCAATCTCGATGCCGATCGCACCGCCATGTTCGTCGAAGGCATCGACATGGTGCTGAAGATCTGGTCGACCGCGCCGCCTTACGACCTCGAAGGCAAATATTGGAAGATCAGCACGCGGCGCACGATGATGCTCGATATCGGCCAGGGCATCATCATGCCCCCTTATCAGAAGCCGCATCCGCCCATCGTCGTAACCGCCGTCGCACCCTTCTCCAAGGGCGTGGTCGCCGCGGCTGAACGCGGCTGGACGCCGATTTCGGCCAACTTCCTGCAACCGCCCTGGGTCGCCTCGCATTGGCCGATGTACGAGCAAGGCTGCGCCAAGGCCGGGCGCCCGGCTCGCCGCGCCGACTGGCGCGTCGCCAAGAGCATTTGCGTGCTCGACGACGACAAAACCGCCAAGCGCTACGCGACCGACGGCAATAGCCCGTACCGGTTCTATTACCAGCAACTGATGACCAAGTTGATCGGTAACGGCCGGCCCGAATTGTTCAAGGCGGATCGCGCCATGCCGGATTCCGCCGTGACGCTCGACTATGTGATGGACTCGCTGGTGATTCACGGCTCGGTCAACCGCGTCGTCGATCAGCTGCTGGCGTTCCGCGCGCGCGTCGGCGACTTCGGCACGCTGCTCTACGCCGGCCACGATTGGGTCGCCCCGCAGCTCGGCCGCCGGTCGATGGAGCTGATGGCCACGGAGGTCATTCCGCGCATCAACAAGGCGCTGGGCGCCGAGGCCGCGGAATGAAGGTTGCGCCGGTCGGCGGAAACTCACTATCCTCTCATTCACTCGATCGGCCGGCCTAAAGGGCGCGGAAAAGCCCAAGAAATCAGCCGGAAATAAGGACGGTGCCGCGGGCTGAAAATGCGGCATCCATGGAAACGAGGGAGGAAACCAGAAGCCATGCGTGTCAATCGCCGCAAATTTCTTGCCGGCACGGCCGCGATCGCCGGCGCCGCCGCTTTCCCCATGCCGTCGATCGCTCAAGCGAAATCGATCAAGATCGGCCTGCTCTGCGACAAGACCGGGCCGCTCGCCGAGGGCGGTATCCAGATGGAGCAAGGGGCCACTACATTCCTTAAATCCAAGAACTTCACTCTCGCCGGCAGCAAGATCGACTTCATCGTCGCCGACACCGGCAGCAGCCCGGCGCAGGCCAAGACCAAGGCGCAGGAGCTGATCGAGCGCGACGGGGTTAACTTCATTCTTGGTCCGCTGGCGGCGTTCGAGATGCTGGCGATCTCGGATTACGTCGCGCAGCACAAGACGCCGATCATGTCGCTCGCCGCCGCCGACGACTTGTCGCAACGCAAGCCGAATCCCTATCTCGCCCGCGCTTCGGCGACATCGTCGCAGGCGACGCACGTGCTGGGCGATTACGCGCGCATGGAGATGAAGCTCAAGCGCGTCGTCTATATCGACTCGGATTTCGCCTTCGGCTACGAGCAAGGCGGCGGCTTCCAACAGGTCTTCCAGGACGAGGGCGGCTGCGTCGTCAAGAAATTGTGGGCGCCGCTCGGCGCGCCCGACTTCACGCCCTATATCGCGCAAATCCAGGACGTGGATGGCGTTTGCCAGGGCTTCGCCGGCGCCGCGCCGGTGAAATTCATGAAGCAGTACGCCGATGTCGGCCTCAAGCTGCCGGTCTGCGGCGGTGAAACGGCCGGCGACGATGCTTTGCTGCCGCATTTCGGCGACGAGGCGATCGGGATGATCAGCGCCTGCCCGTACACCATCGACCTTAAGAACGACGCGAATGCGAAGTTCAAGGCGGGGATGGACAAGGACTTTCAAGCCGTGCCCGGCTTCTACGCGGCGGGAATGTATGTCAGCGGCATGGTGATCGAGGCCGGCCTCAAGGCGTTGCATGGCGACGTTTCGAAGCCGGAGCGGACGATCAAGGCGCTGCGCGCGGTCAAGCTCCAGGATACCCCGCGCGGGCCGATCCACTTCGACGAGTTTGGCAACGTCGTCGGCAACATCTTCGTCCGCAAGATCGAGAAGGTCGGCGGCAAGCTCACCAGCATCACGCAGAAGACCTATAACAACGTCAGTCAGTTCTGGACGTACGACGTGAAGAAATACCTCGCGCAGCCGGCGTACTCGCGCGACTGGCCGCCGGTGACCGCCTGTAAGGCGTGATGAGTTAAGGTCGAATTCGGCTCCGCCCGGTTGCGTTGCGACGGTCGCAGCGCGGCGGGCGGAGTGGGATTTTCGGCGCAGGACCGCCGGACATGAGTATCTGGGGCGTATTGGCCATCAATAGCATTACCTTCGGTGGTCTGCTCTTTTTGCTGTCGGCCGGGTTCTCGCTGATTTTCGGGCTGATGCGGATTCCGAACCTGACGCACGGCTCGTTGTTCATGCTGGGCGGTTATGTCGGCGCCAGCATGGTTCTTACCTACAATCTGCCGTTTTGGCTCGCGGCGGCGATCGCGGCGGTGGCGATGGCCGTCTTCGGCGGCTTGATCGAGCGGTTCCTGCTCCGGCGTTTGTCGGGCTCGCTCCTTGCGCAGGTGCTGGTGACGCTCGGCATCGCGTTCATCGTCGCCGATTTTTGCTTGATGGTATGGAGCGGCGACCCGATTTCGGTCCGGACGCCGTCGGCACTGGTCGGCGGCACGCGCATCGCCGGGTTGTTCTTCCCGACCTACCGTATCGCCATCATCGTGATCGCCGTCGTCGTCGCCGCGATCCTCTGGGCTCTACTCGATCGCACGCGGCTGGGCGCTATGATCCGCGCCGGCGTCGATGATCCGCAGATGGCGCGCGTCGTCGGCATTCGCGTCTCGCGCCTGTTCACGACCGTTTTCTGTCTCGGTGCGGCGCTTGCCGGCTTCGGCGGATTCATGGGCGCGCCCATCCTGACCGTTTATCCCGGCCTCGATTTCGACATGTTGCCGCTGGCACTGGTGGTCGTGATTCTCGGCGGCGTCGGCAGCCTGCTCGGCTCGCTGGTTGGCAGCATCGTCATCGGCTTCATTTACAATTTCGGCTTGGTGATGGTGCCCGAGCTCGCCTACTTCGTGCTGTTCCTGCCGATGGTCGTGGTCCTGGTGGTCCGGCCGCAGGGCCTTTTCGGCAAGCAGGCGCCATGACGGCGACGCGCATCGGGCTCCTGGTCGCTGCCGTCGTGATGGTGACGGTGCCGCTATGGGTTCCGGGCGATTATTACATCAGCGTCTGCAGTCAGATTCTGATCTACGCCATTTTTGCGCTCAGCGTCGATGTGCTGCTCGGCTATGCGGGTCTCGTTTCGCTCGGTCATGCCGGACTGTTCGGCCTTGCAAGTTACACCATCGCCGTCTGCCTGGGCGCCGGGCTGGGCCATGTTACCGCGATCGCCATCGCCATCGGACTCACGTTAGCCGGCACCGCCGTCTTCGCGGCGTTGAGCCTGCGCACCACCGGCATCGGCTTCATCATGATCACGCTCGCCCTTGGCCAAATCGCGTGGGGCCTCGCTTACCGCTGGGTCAGCATCACCAACGGCGATAATGGCCTTAGTATCGCGCACCGGCCGGCGCCCTTCGGCTTCCAGCTCGATGCGCCGTCGCATTTCTATTATGCGACGGCGGTCGTCTTCGTTCTGGCGGTCATCGCCACCTGGATTTTCGTCCATTCGCCGTTCGGGGCCAGTCTCAAGGGCACGCGCGACCAACCGCGGCGCATGACGGCGCTCGGCTATCACGTCTGGCTCATTCGCTTCTACGCGTGCCTGTTCTCGGGGTTTCTAGCGGCGATCGCCGGCATCCTCTTCGCCTATTACACCGAGTTCATCAGCCCGCCCACGTTATCGCTGACCTCGTCGGCCGAGCCCGTGCTGATGGTAATCTCGGGCGGTTCTGGCACGCTTTTCGGTCCGATCGTCGGCGCCATTCTGATCGAAATCGTCAAGAACGTCGCCAGCGCCTACATCACGCGTTGGAACATGATGTTGGGCGCGATCTTCGTCGCTATCGTCATGTTCATGCCGGAGGGTCTGGTGCCGGGGACGATCCGACTCGTGCGCCGGCTCATGAAATTCCGCGGCAAGGAACCGCAGGCGGCGGCGGTCGAACCGACATCCACCGGGCCGGCGCCATGACCGCGCTGTCGATCCACAAGCTCGAGAAATCCTTCGGCGGCCTGCGCGTCACGCGCGGCCTCGATCTCGTGGTTGCGCCCGGCGAGCGGCGCTTGATCATCGGCCCCAACGGCGCCGGCAAGACGACGCTGTTCAATCTCGTCACCGGCGAGCTCAAGCCGGACGCCGGCTCGGTGTCTCTGTTCGACCGCGAGCTGACACGTCTGCCGTCGCGCCGCCGCGCCCATCTGGGATTGTCGCGGACCTACCAGATCATCACACTGTTCCCCAAGGACACGCTCGTGCGGAACGTCACGCTGTCGCTGCTTGGGCTGTCGCACTTGCGCTGGAATCCGTTGTTGCGGCTCGACCGCCAACATTCGCTGATCGCACAGGCGGAAGCGGCGTTGTCACGCGTCGGCCTCGGCCATCTGGCGCACCGGTCGCTCGCCGAAACGTCGTACGGCGAGCGGCGTCGTGTCGAGATTGCGATGGCGCTGGCGCAGAATCCCCGCGTGCTGCTGCTCGACGAGCCATTCGCCGGGCTTTCGGTCGACGAGCGGCGCGACGTCAAGACGCTGCTGTTCGCGATTCCACGGGACGTGACGATCGTCATGATCGAGCACGACATGGATATCGCGCTCGATTTCGCCGAGCGCATCACCGTCATGCATTTCGGCGAGGTCGTAGTCGAAGGCACGCGCGCCGAGGTGGTCGTGGATCCGCGCACCAAGGAGATTTACCTTGGCGAATGAAGCGCTCGCGCTCGGCGGCATCGACGCCTATTACGGCGATAGCCACGTGCTGCACGGCGTGTCGTTCGCGCTCGGCGAGGCACGGTTGCTCGGGCTGCTCGGCCGCAACGGCGCCGGCAAGACGACGTGCATGAATGTGACCATGGGCATGTTGCGGCCGCGGCGCGGCAGCGTCACGTCGTTCGGCCGGGTCATTACCGGCCGGGCGCCGGAAGACATCGCGGCCTGCGGCATCGCCCTGGTGCCGCAGGGCCGGCGCATTTTCCGCAGCCTGACAGTGCGCGAGAACCTGCTGGTGGCCGCGCGGCGGCCGAAAGCCAACGGCGCGCACGCGCCCTGGACCTTCGACACCGTCTATGCCGCCTTTCCCCGCCTCAAGGAGCGGCAGAACCAGGTCGCCGGCTATCTTTCCGGCGGCGAGCAACAGATGCTGGCCATCGGCCGCGCGCTCATGGCCAATCCGCGGGTATTGCTGATGGACGAGCCGTCGGAGGGGCTGGCGCCGCAAATCGTCGCCGAGGTCATGGCGACCATTCGCCGGCTCAAGGAACAGGGGCTCAGCATCATCCTGGTCGAGCAGAACGCCAAGCTGGTATTCGACATTGCCGACGACATCGTCATTCTCAACAGCGGCCACGTCGCGGTCGCAGGCACCACCGGCGAGTTGCGCCGCAGCGGCGTCGATCTGCATCAACATCTCGGGATCTACTGACCGGCCCACGCGGTGGCCGGCGACGCGGCCCGATACCGACTCCATCATCCGCTTTACGGCTGCACCGCAGACGGGTTATTCCGTGACGGTGCCGCCGGGTCTTCGGAGGCGGTCTGCGCCGAGTCGGCGCCGGCCTCCGGCGTGTTCCTCGCGGCATGAGGACTGGCCTTGGCGAAGATTACGTTCCGATTACTGTCGCCGACGTTTCGGCCGAGCAAAGTATGAAAATTGTTGATCGCATTCGCGGCACTTTCGCGATGGCGCGGCCGGCGCTGTCGATTTCCGCGGGTGCCCGGTCGTCGCGCAGCTGGCACGACGCCCAGTTCCTCCTCCGGGTCCGTTGGCGGGCCTTGTTGCGCGGCCTCGAACGCCGCCATCTGCGCAGCAACGAGATCGCTCTGACGGTGTTCGGCGCCGCGGTCGGCGCGGCCATCGGCATCGGTGTCGTCATCGTGCACCAGATGTCGCAATGGCTGCACGAGATGCTGTTCAAAGTCGCCCCTGAACATTTGCTGAGCGAGGGGTTGGGTTTGTCGTGGTGGCGTGTGTTGGCGGTTCCGTGCATTGGGGGATTGGCGGTGGGGGTGGCGACGCTGGTGATCCGGCGGTTCCGGCCGCGGG
>JBOHLR010000008.1:0-30959 GCA_050729555.1 Allostellaceae bacterium | reverse complement strand
AGCTGACCGATCCGAAGAATATGTTCATCAGCATGGTCTTGCCGCGGCCGACGCCGCCATGGAGATAGATGCCTTTTTGTGGTGCCGCCTGTGGGCGGACTAGGCCCAGCCGAGCGCGCCAACCGCACCGCGCGCTGATCATGCGGTCGTCGACCAACGCCGACCACAACGCTTCGAGCTTTGCCGCGGCGCGCTCCTGGGCGGCGTCATAGACCAGCTCGCCCGCGGCGACGCGCGCGCGATACCGCGCGAGCGGACCGAGCATCGGTGAATTCGGCTGTGCGGCTGACGGTTGACCTAGGGACTGCATCGACGGCGCAGTCATAGCCAAATTTGCGGCGCGATTACACAGTCTCGTCTACGATGTCATCCGGTTTGGCATGCCACGACGGAAGGAGACGGAACATGGACGAGGACCGCTTCAACATGGAACTGCGCAAGTTCCTCAAGGTCGTCGGCGTCACGTCGCAACGCGAGATCGAGAACGCGGTGCATGCAGCGATCGTGTCGGGAGCGCTCAAGACCAACGGCAAGATTTCCGCCACGATGACGCTACGCATACCCGAAATCGGACTCGATCACGTGATCGACGGCTCGATCGAGTTCTAGCTGGCGCGTCAGAGGCGCCCGACCATCCGTTTCTTGATCTCGCCGATCGCCTCGGCCGGATTGAGGCTCTTGGGGCACGTGCGCGTGCAATTCATAATCGTGTGGCAGCGATAGAGTTTGAACGGATCGTCGAGCTGATCGAGCCGTTCGCCGGTCTTGGAGTCGCGGCTATCGGCCAGCCAGCGATTGGCCTGCAATAAGACCGCCGGGCCGAGATATTTGTCCGGGTTCCACCAATGGCTCGGACAGGCGGTCGTGCAGCAGAAACACAGGATGCATTCCCAAAGCCCATCGAGCTTGGCGCGCTCTTCGGGCGATTGCAGCCGCTCGCCGTCCGCCGGCGGCGCCGTGTCGTTCTTGAGCCAGGGCTGGATCGATTGGTATTGCGTGAACATGGGGCCGATGTCCGGGACCAAGTCTTTGATCGCCGGCAAGTGCGGCAGCGGATAGATTTTGACGTCGCCTTTTACGTCCGCGATGTATTTGAGGCAGGCCAAGGTGTTGGTGCCGTCGATATTCATCGCGCAGGAGCCGCAGACGCCTTCACGGCATGACCGGCGGAAGGTCAGCGTGGTGTCGATCTCGTTCTTGATCTTGATGAGGGCGTCGAGAACCATCGGCGCCGTCTGGTCGAGATCGAGATCGTAGCTGTCCATGCGCGGATTGCCGCCGACCTCCGGGTCCCAGCGATAGATCTGGAACGTCTTGACGCGCTTGACGGCAGACGGCGCCGGATGGTGGCGGCCCTCGACCACCTTGGAATTCTGGGGCAGGAAAAATTCAGCCATGGCGGTTCCTAGTAGACGCGTTCCTTGGGCGGGAAAGGCTGCACGTCGTTCGACAAAGTGAAACTGTGCACCGGCCGGTAGCCAAGCTCGACCTTGCCGCCACCGTTCACCCACGACAACGTGTGCTTCATCCAGTGCTGATCGTCGCGCTTCGGAAAATCTTCGCGCGCATGGGCGCCGCGGCTTTCGGTCCGCGCCCTGGCGCCGTGCAATGCCACCGTCGCCTGCGCCATCAAGTTGTCAAGCTCGAGCGCCTCGACCAGATCGCTGTTCCAGATCATCGAGCGGTCGGACACGCTCAGATCGCCGGCCGACGACACGACCCGCTCCATCTTGCGCACGCCTTGTTCGAGCAGCGCGGCGGTACGGAACACGGCGCAGTGTTCCTGCATGACCTGCTGCATCGCCAGGCGAATCTCGCCGGTCTTTGTCTTGCCTTTGGCATGACGCACGCGATCGAGCCGCGTCAGCGCCCGGTCGTCCGCCGACGCGGGCAGCGGCTTGTGCGCCGCCCCCGGCCTGACGATCTCCTGGGCGCGCTGCGCGGCGGCACGGCCGAAAACGACGAGATCGAGCAGCGAGTTGGTGCCGAGCCGGTTGGCGCCGTGCACGGACACGCAGGCAGCCTCGCCGATTGCCATCAGTCCCGGCGTGACGCGATCCGGATTGTCCGGCGTCGGCGCCAGCGCCTCGGCACGCAGATTGGTCGGGATGCCGCCCATGGTGTAGTGCACCGTCGGCAGCACCGGGATCGGTTCGCGCGTCACGTCGACGCCGGCGAAGATCCGCGAGGTTTCGGCGATGCCGGGCAAGCGCAAATGGATGACGGCCGGATCGAGATGCTCGATATGAAGGTGGATATGGTCCTTCTTCGGTCCGTAGCCGCGCCCCTCGCGGATTTCGATGGTCATGGCGCGACTCACCACATCGCGCGACGCCAAGTCCTTGGCATGCGGCGCATAGCGCTCCATGAACCGCTCGCCCTCGGAATTGGTCAGATAACCGCCTTCGCCGCGCACACCTTCGGTGATGAGACAGCCCGCGCCATAGATGCCGGTCGGATGGAACTGGATGAATTCCATGTCCTGGAGCGGCAATCCAGCGCGCAGCACCATGGCGTTGCCGTCGCCGGTACAGATGTGCGCCGAGGTGCACGAGAAATAGGTGCGACCGTAGCCGCCGGTCGCCATCACCACGATGTGCGCCCGGAAGCGATGGATCGAACCGTCTTCGAGGCACCAAGCAACGACGCCGCGGCAGGTGTCGCCGTCCATCAGCAAATCGAGCACGAAATACTCGACGAAGAATTCGGCATCGTGCTTCAGGCACTGCTGATAGAGCGTGTGCAGAATGGCGTGACCGGTGCGATCGGCGGCCGAGGCCGAGCGATGCGCCGGGGCTTTGCCGTACTCAACCGTATGCCCGCCGAATGGCCGCTGGTAGATCTTGCCCTCCGGCGTCCGCGAGAACGGCACGCCCATATGCTCGAGCTCGATCACGGCCGCAACTGCCTCGCGGCACATATATTCGATGGCGTCCTGATCGCCGAGCCAGTCGCCGCCTTTGACGGTGTCGTACATGTGCCAGCGCCAATCGTCTTCGCCCATATTGCCGAGCGCCGCACCGATGCCGCCTTGCGCCGCCACGGTGTGACTGCGTGTCGGATAAACCTTGCTGATGCAGGCCGTCTTGAGGCCCGCGGCGCTCATGCCGAGGCTCGCGCGCAACCCGGCGCCGCCGGCGCCGATCACGACGACATCGTAAACATGGTCGGTGACGGGATAGGCGGCCGACACGCTTACCAACCGAACGCGAGTGTGGCGATCGCCGCCAGCGCAATCAGCGCCAGTGCCCAGCACGCGACGCGGTTAGCCACTGACGCGGCGGCGAGGCGCCATGGCGTATGCACGTAATCCTCGAGCACGACGCGAACGCCTAACGCCAAATGAAAGAACGCCACGAAGACCAACGCGGCTGCGAGCGCCGCGGAAATCGGCGCGCCGAGCCAGGCCTGGACTTGCGCGCGATCGACGCCGAGATGCGTGAGCAGCGACACGACCAGCCAAAGCACCAGAAAAATCAGCGCCAGCGCGCTGACGCGCTGTGCCCGCCAATGGCGCACGGCTGCGCGGCCGGTCACGGCGAGCCCCCGGCATAAAGGCCGCTGCCGAAGGCAAGGAACGTCAACAGCACGCTGAACGCGACTACCGTCCAACCCGTGCGATAGGTCGTCGGCAGGTCAAAGCCGAATCCGACATCCCACAGCAGATGCCGCACGCCGTTCAGCAGATGAAAGAACAGTGAGAACGTCCAGCCGAGCAGAAACAGCTTGCCGAGCCACGAACCCCAAAAAGCCTGCGCTGCGCGGAAGCACGCATCGCTCCAGGCGGCGCCCGACAGCCACCAGACGAAAAAAATCGCGCCGACTCCGAGCGCCAGTCCCGTGCCGCGATGGGTGATCGACAGCACCGAAGTCAGCTGCGGCTTGTAAATCTGCAAATGAGGTGAAAGCGGCCGCTCGGCGGGAGTCATTGGCACACGAACCTTGCGCTTTCGCACATGCGAAGAGGATTTGGTTTAGCCTTCCCCCTATCGAACGTCAACGCCAGGACGCACACGGCACGCCTGCAGCCCGCGAATGTTGCGCGCCAACTCAGTGATCGGTATGTGGCATGCCAATGTCAGCTGCCAACGCCAGCGTGCGTTCGGCATCGGCGACGTGCAGACGTTCGATCAAGCGGCCGTCGAGCACGGCGACGCCCTTGCCTTGTGCCTTGGCTGCGTCGAACGCGGCGATCACCCGGCGCGCTTGCGCGATCGCGGCGTCGTCGGGCGCGAAAATGCGGTTGGCCGCCGCGATCGTGCTCGGATGAATGAGCGTCTTGCCGTCGAAACCGAGCATGCGGCCTTGCCGGCACGAGCGCTCGAACCCTGCCGTATCGGCGATGTCGAAATGCACGCCGTCGAGAACCGCCAGTCCGTACGCGCGCGCGGCCAGAACGCACAGGCCCAGCGCGGTCGTCATCGGCTCGCGGAGCGGCGTTTCTTCGGCGCGGATTTCCTTCGAGAGGTCGGCGGTCCCCATGACAAAGGCCTTGAGCCGCGACGTCGCGGCGGCGATCGCCTCGGCATGCAGCACAGCGCGCGCGGTTTCGATCATGCACCAGATGCCGAGATCGAGCGGCGCGCCGCCCGAAATCAGCATCGCCTCGGCCTTGCGCGGCTCCGCCTCGCTTTCGACCTTGGGCAAGAGCACGGCGTCGAGCTTCATCTGGGCCGCCGCGCGAAGATCGTCCTCGGCCCATTCGGTATTGAGCGCGTTGACGCGCAGAATCAGCTCGCGCCGGTCCCATCCGCCCTGCCCAATCGCAGCGGCAATCGCCGTCCGCGCCTTGGCCTTGGCGTCGGGCGCCACCGAATCCTCGAGGTCGAAAATCAGTGCGTCAGCTTCGAGCCCGCGCGCCTTTTCCAGTGCACGCACATTGATGCCCGGAACGAAAAGAACGCTGCGGCGCGGATGCATCCGCTAGCCGGCGCGTGCCGGCTCTTTGGCGCCCGTCTTCTTGAGGTGATCGCGGGCCAGCAGTTCGGCGATCTGGACCGCGTTGAGCGCCGCGCCCTTGCGCAGATTGTCGCCCACCACCCACAAATTAAGGCCATGCGGCACGGTCGGATCGCGGCGGATGCGGCTGACGTAAACCGCGTCCTCACCGGCGGCTTCGACCTGCGTCACATAGCCCTCATCGGCCCGGCGATCGACCACGACGACGCCCGGCGCTCGCTTGAGCGCTTCGCGCGCGGCATCCTCGTCGAGCGCGGATTCGAACTCGACGTTCACCGCCTCGGCATGCGCAATGAAAACCGGAACGCGCACGCAAGTCGCGGTGACGGCGATGTTCGGATCGAGAATCTTCCGCGTCTCGACATCCATCTTCCATTCTTCCTTGGTCACGCCGCCGTCTTGAAAGACATCGATATGCGGAATGCAGTTGAACGCGATTTGCTTGGCGAAGCGCTCGCGCTTGATCGGATCGTTGACGTAAACCGAGCGGGTTTGCGTGAACAACTCGTCCATCGCGTCGCGGCCGGCGCCGGAGACCGACTGATACGTGGCCACGACAATCCGCTTGATCCGGGCCAAATCGTGCAGCGGCTTCAGCGCCACGACCATCTGGATGGTCGAGCAGTTCGGATTGGCGATGATGTTGCGCTTCCTGTACTGCGCGACGGCGCCGGGATTGACCTCGGGCACAACCAGCGGCACGTCCTTGTCCATGCGGAATTGCGACGTGTTGTCGACGACGACGCAGCCGGCCTTGCCGGCGCGCGGCGCATGGACGGCCGATACCTTGGAGCCCGGCGAGAACAGTGCAATGTCGACGCCGGTGAAGTCGAAGCTGTCGAGGCTTTCGACCTTGAGCACCTTGTCGTCGCCGAACGACACCTCGGCGCCGATCGAGCGGCTCGAGGCGACCGCGTGAACCTTGTCGGCCGGGAAGTTGCGCTCGCTGAGAATGCTCAGCATCTCACGCCCGACATTGCCGGTGGCGCCGACCACCGCGACCCGATAACCCATTGAACGCTCCTGCGGAAACTGTCGTTGACTTAAAGCCCTTCCCGCTCGATGACAAGCCCGGCGTCGTCGAAAATCGTCTGCCGATCAGGCGTTTCCGGGCCTTTTGGGTATAAGCGAAACGCTAGTGCTCAATTATGCTGCACTGCGGTATAATGGCGCAATCGCGGTCCTTGTGGAGTTCGTATGAGCGTTGCGGCCCCCGACAGCAAGAAGCGCACCCCCGCCGAATTGGCGCGACGCAAAGGCGTCGAGCCGATCGTCGCTTTGACCGCGTACAGCGCGGCGATGGCGCGCACGCTTGATCCGATCGTCGACCTGTTACTGGTCGGTGATTCGCTCGGCATGGTCGTTTACGGTTTCGACAGCACGCTGCCGGTGACGCTTGAGATGATGATCGCGCACGGCGCGGCGGCGGTACGCGGGGCGACACGCGCCTGCGTTATCGTCGACATGCCATTCGGCACCTATCAGGAAAGCCCGGCGCAAGCGTTCAAGAACGCCGCCCGCGTCATGGCGGAAACCGGCTGCGCCGGCATCAAGATCGAAGGCGGCGAAGCCATGGCCGACACCGTGCGCTTCCTGGTCGAGCGCGGCATTCCGGTGCTGGGCCATATCGGCTTGCAGCCGCAGTCGGTGAACGTCATCGGCGGCTTCCGCGCCCAAGGACGCAACGAGGCGGAAGCCGACCGCGTCATGGCCGACGCGCGCGCCATCGCCAAGGCGGGCGCCTTTGCGATCGTCATCGAAGGCACGAACGAGCCGGTGGCGCGCCGCGTCACCGAGGCGATCCCCGTGCCGACGATCGGCATCGGCGCATCGCCCGCCTGCGACGGGCAGATCCTGGTGACGGAAGATTTGGTCGGCCTGTCGGACGGACACAAGCCGCGCTTCGTCAAGCGCTATGCCGAGCTCAACCAGGTGATCGCCACCGCGGCCGCGGCCTATGCGGAGGACGTGCGCACGCGCGCCTTCCCCAGACCCGAACATTGCTACGGTCCGAGCACGATCGAACGCAGCCCCAAGCCGACGGCGTCGCAACGCCGTTAGGCGTTCAGCCGCCGGGCGCGTAGCCCTTCGAGATCATGCACTGGGATACGATATCGGCCGACTGCGGTTGAGTCTGTGCGGCATAGGTTTGCTGCACGGTAAGCAGCGCGCCGGTGTCCTGCCAATCCTTGCCGCGTGCGGCGAGAATATCCTGATTGATATTGGTATCGCGTTGCGTCGCGCCGGCCGCGACGCTGTTACAATCCGATATATCCTTGGCCACCAGGGTCGGCGTGGCGCCGTCCTTCGTCCAGCTTGGACCGGCGCATCCGACTAGGACCACGGCGACGGCGATCAGTCCGGCGAGTCGCTTCATGCGTTCGTCCAACCCCCGTGAACGAGCGGAATCCTACCCTCAAAACCGGCCGGATTGATAGTCGGCAATCGCCTGACGAATCTCGTCCGGCGTGTTCATGACGAACGGACCGTAACGCGCCACCGGCTCGTTGAGCGGCTTGCCCGCCGCCACCAGCACGCGGCCGGGACCACCCGACAGTTGCACGATGTCGCCGGTGCCGAAGACCGCGATCTGACCGCGCGCAACCGGCGTCGCCGGCGCACCGACCGTCGCCACGCCATCGAAGACGTAGGCAAAGCCGTTATGGGTCGCTGGTACCGGCACCAGCACGTCGCCCGCGCCGGTCAGCGTCACGTCGAGCAGCATGGGATCGGTCACGATGTCCGCGACCGGACCCTGCACGCCGTTGAACGCCCCGGCCAGCACGCGGACCTTGGCGCCGCCCGTCAGCACGGTCACGGGAATGTGGCCGGGCTCGATGTCCTGGTAACGCGGCGGCGTCATCTTGTTCTTGGCGGGCAAATTGACCCACAGCTGGAAGCCCCACATCAGACCATCCTGCTGCTCCGGCATCTCCGAGTGGACGATGCCACGGCCAGCCGTCATCCATTGCACGCTGCCGGGCGTGAGCAGCCCGCGATTGCCCTTATTGTCGCCATGCCGCATGCGCCCGGCGAGGACATAGGTCACCGTCTCGAACCCGCGATGCGGATGCTCCGGAAAGCCGCCGATGTAATCGGCACCATCGGCCGAGTGAATCTCGTCGAGGAGCAGGAAGGGGTCGAGCGAATCGAGCGCCGGACTGCCGATTACCCGCGTCAGCTTCACGCTGGCGCCGTCATTCGCCGGCATGCCCCTGGCCAGCTTGGCCACCGGCCGGATCGTCGCCACAGAATCGCGCATTGACGCACCCTCCTGCGCAGCCAGATAGGCATGCCGGACCGGGTTTGCGACCGCGCCGGTGCATAGCTGTCATCCGGTGCGGCGGACGTCGATGGCTTCGAGAATGCGGCGGCGGCCATGGTCATCAAGCGTCGGCCAGGCCGCGATTTCCGCCAGCGTCCGCCAACAACCGCGGCACAGGCCGGTGCGCGGATCAACCGTACAGAGCCGCACACAGGGCGACGCGACCACGTCGGTCACGACGGTTTGGCCGGCTCGATCAGGCCCGCGAGCGTGGTCTTGAACAGACCGGTTTTGTAGTCGGGAAAGGCGAAAAGCCAGCCGTGCACCTTGGCGTTGATCGCTTGCGCCTTGGCGGCGGCGCCACCGGAACCGGCGGCGACGATCCGCACCCAGCTCGTCTTGCCTTGGTCGGCAATATCGAGCGTCACGGTCAAACCGTCGAAGGTCGTAAAGCGCGCATGCACGACGCCGGTCGTCGGCCAGGTGAATGCCGTCGCCGGCTGCACGTCAGCAAGCTCGAGTGACGCCAAGGCGCTCGCCGGCTCGGCCAGTGGATCGCCGTCCTTCAGCTTCTTGCCTTTCGGAATCGGCGACGCCAGGCGGAACTTGTCGCCGGCCGCGGTTCGCACGATCGCGACGACTTGCGTATCGGCGCCGATGAAGACCGCCTCCTTGATCGAAGCCGCCGGCACGTCGAACAGGGTTTTGTCGAGCCAAATGCTGTTGTCGCCGGTGAATCCGAGCGAGCCGCGCGCGAGCCAGCTCTGGACTTCGCCCGGTTTGCGCACATAGAGCCCGTCATCGCCGCCGCCGAGCTCGTCGTACTTGCTGTTGCCGGCAATGATGTCGGCCATCAGCTTGCCTTTGGCGTCGGCGACCGTGACAAGCGTCGATTTGGACTCAGGCTTGCCGGCGTCTTCGACGCCGAGGCGTGCATAAAGCGCGGGCGCGCGCGTCTTGGGTTCGACATAGCGGAGCTCCGCTAGGCCAAGCAGCAAGTGCCGCACGTGCGTCGCATCGGCAGGCCAGCCGCCCTTGTCTTCGATCTGCCAGCCGTCGCCCGCACGCTTCAAGGTAACTTTCTGTGCGCCGTGAACCATCGTGACGCGGTCGATCGAACCCAATTGCTGGCCAAGCTCCGGAAAAACGAGCGTGCCGACGAGCGGATCGCTTTGCGCCGACGGACCGCCGACACTCGACACCACCGCCAACACGACGGCCAGTGCGGTAACGGCAAGCAAGATCAGCAGATGGCGCTGTCGCATGCTGTCTTCCCTGCCTCAGCCGGTTTCCGCCCGGCGCCGCCGGCGCCGGAGCCGCACGGTGCCGATCACCAGGGCGGCAAATGCCACCAGGATCGGGATGAGCGCGACATCGAAGAATTCGACCCAGTTCTGCAGCCGGTCGATGTCCTCGCGCTCGGCAAGCTGCACCTGCCGCAATTGGCGGCGCGTCGCTAGCAGCTGGGCGCGGAAATTCTCGATCGTTTCGTTCTGTGCGGCATCGACCGTGCCGGCCTGGTGCGCACCTTTATCCCGCAAATCCTTGAGCTTCTGCTCGGTGTCCTTCAGCTTGTCCTCGAGCCCCTTTTCGCTCGCCTGGTACCGCGTGTCGGCGGCGCGCTGGATGTTCTGCACCAGCGTGAAAGGCCGCACCGCGGTGCCGCGGCTGCGCAGGCCGACGAGGTCGGTGCCGCCGGCAAGGACATCGATCGCATCGGTGACGAAATCGCCGTTGCCGGCCATCGGCACCGAGACCCTCTGACCGAAGAAGTTCTGCACTTGAACCCAGAAACGGTCGTCGAGGATGTCGGTGTCGGCGACCGCGACGACGTCGATCGGCTTGACCGCCGTCTTGATCGGCGCCGGCAGTGGTACGTCATCTTTCTTATCCGCCGCGGCAGTCTTGCTCTGATCGTTGCTTTTAGACGGACCATCCGGGAAGGCGGTCGTAGCCGGGCCGGTGATCTGCGCGGCAATGACCAGCTTCTTGCCGTCCGATTTGAAGCCGGCGAGCAACGCGGCCGGATCGGGCGTCTGGAATTTATCCGCTGGAATTTCCATCGAGTCCGTCGAGGTGGTGATCAGCGGCGTAAACGTGGTTTTGGCGCCCGGCAGCTTTTCGAGCACACCAGGTGTCGCAACGTTGATCTGCGACAGATCGGCGGTGATCGGATTGTCACGGCTGAGGCTGTCGGTCTTGAGCTCCAGCCAACCGACATAGTCGACGGCCTGGACATTGGTGTCGGTGCCGGCGTTGACGCGCTCGGCGTTGACGCGGTCGGCCGCGACCATCTTCGGCACCATGCGCAAGCCCCACGCGGCGAACAGCTTGTCGAGATTGCTGTCGTTCGGCGTACCCGGTGGATTGAGCTGGCTCGGATGGAGGCGCTGTGTTTCCGAGTCCGGATCGACAAACACCAATGCCCGGCCGCCCTTGAGGACGAATTGGTCGATGGCATAGAGCGTTTTGTCCGAAAGCTTCTGCGGATGCACCAGCATCAGCACGTCGACGTTGCTCGGCACCGTCGAGAAATTCGTGCCAAGCGTCTGGACGTCGTAGAGCTGCTGCATCTGCGCGAGCACGGCATAGGGCACCAGCGGGCGGCCCTGCATTGCCGCCATCAAATCGCCCTCGAGCGGCAGCTGCGTCGCCAAGCCGACGACGGTCTTGTGCGGATTGGCGAGGCCGGCGATCAGCTTGGTCAGGTCGTATTCGAGAAAACGTTCGCGATCGGTCTGAAAGAACGGAATGATCGCCTCGTCGTCGGTCGAATTGGTGCCGGCGAGACCGAAATAGACCGGCGTGCCGGTTTGATCGAGCGGCACGCCCTGAAGACCGAAGGCAACGGCGCGATCCTCGACCGGCGAAAACGGCTCGGGATCGAGCATTTGCAGCACGATCTTGCCGTTGGCTACGGCGGCATATTGCTGCAACAACTCGCGCACGCGATCGGCAAAGACGCCGTAGCTCGGAACTTCACGGCCGAGGCGCGGCGAATAGTAGAATCGCAGCGTGATCGGCTCGGTGATCTTGGCGAGCGTGGTCTGCGTCGCGGGCGACAGCGTGTAGAGACCCTCTTGCGTCAGATCGACCCGCAGATCGGCCAGCCAGTTGCCGGCGATGACATTGACCGCGACGAACAGGACGGCCGCAGCGGCGAGCGACGCGAGCGCGGCGGTGCGGCGGGACATTTGACGGTTCATCGCCAGCTTCAATCCGCTTTCTTCAACTCGACGATGACGGCGTTGGCATAGAGGAACAACGCGGTCACCGACACGAAGAACACCACATCCGGCATTTCGATCACGCCGCGCATGATCGCATTGAAATGCGTCAGGAAGCTGAGCGACGCGACGACGTCGATCAACCCCATCGGCGCCCACGGCGTCAGAAAGCCAAGGACGATCGGCGAGCCGCTGACGGTGAAGATGAAGCAAGCGGCGGCGGTGATGACGAAGGCGATGACCTGATTCTTGGTCAGCGCCGAGAGCGCCGCGCCGATCGACAGGAACGCGCCGGCCATCAGCAGACTGCCGACATAGCTGGCCAGGATCACGCCGTTGTCGGGATGGCCCAACACGTTGACGGTGATCCAGAACGGAAAGGTCAGCGCCAGGGCGATCGCCGCGAAGGCCCAGGCCGCGAGGAACTTGCCGAACACGGCGGCGCCGATGGAAACCGGCAGCGTCAGGAAAAGCTCGATCGTGCCGCTCTTGCGCTCCTCCGCCCAGAGCCGCATCGCCAGCGCCGGAATCAATACGAGATAGAGCCACGGGTGGTAATTGAAGAACGGCAGCAGATCGGCCTGGCCGCGGTCGAAGAAATTGCCGACGAAGAACGCCAGCGCGCCCGCCATGACCAGGAAGATCACGATGAACACGTACGCCAGCGGCGTCGTGAAGTAACTCGCCAGTTCGCGTCGGAAGATGACCCAGGTGGAACGCACGGGCACCTCAGGTCGTGATGGTGCGGAAGACTTCGTCGAGGCGGCCGCGTTCGACGCTCAGCCCGCGGACGGCCCAGCCCGCCGTTCGTACCAGGTCGGTGACTTCGCCGACGATGGCCTGGCCGCCGCGCGGCAGGACCAGAAGCGTCCGGTCGCCGGCTTCGTCGACCCGTTCGACCGCGGCTACGCCCGGCAGGCGGCGCAAAGCGGTTTCGGCTTCGTCGTGGCCCGCCGCGAGACTGACGCGAACGGCATTGTGGAGGCGCGAACGCGCGGCGAGCTCGACCGGCGTGGCGTCCGCGAGGAGGCGGCCGGCGGCGATGACGATCGCGCGCGTACAGACCGCGTCGACCTCTTCGAGAAGATGCGTCGAAATCACGATCGCTTTTTCCGGCGCGAGCGCCCGGATGAGCGTGCGGACTTCGTGCTTTTGGTTGGGATCGAGCCCGTCGGTCGGCTCGTCGAGGATGAGCACATCGGGATCGTGCAGCAGCGCCTGCGCCAGGCCGACGCGGCGCTTGAATCCTTTGGACAGCGTTTCGATCGGCTGTTCCATCACCGACGCCAGCGCGGTGCGCGCCACCGCCAGCTCGATCCGGCGCTTGGCCTCATCGCCGGCGAAGCCGCGAATTGCGGCGATGAAGCGCAGGAAACTGCGCGGCGACATGTCGGGATAGGCCGGCGCACCTTCGGGCAGGTAGCCGATGTGCCGTTTGGCGGCGATCGGGTCGGCGACGATGTCGGCGCCGCAAACCACGGCGGTGCCTTCGGTCGGCGCGAGGAAGCCCGTGATCATCTTCATGGTCGTCGATTTGCCCGCGCCGTTCGGGCCGAGAAAGCCCAGCACCTCGCCGCGCCCGACCGCGAACGTGACATGATCGACCGCCAGGATGGGGCCAAACCGGCGCGTCAGATCGCGAACCTCGATCATCCCGGCCTTCGAGACTCTGGTTATGGTTGGGGGAGGCATGATACCGTGAAGCGCCATCTGCGGCGATTTACACTGCCGAATCAAGCATGTTCAAAAGCGCGGCCGACACTTAATTCACTGTAATGTCGTTGGCGTCGTGGCCGAGTCAGCCGGCCGCCAATCGCGTTGGGGAACCGCCATCGCCGGGGCGATCTTGGGCGGTGCCAACGACCCGTTCGGCCGGCAGCACGACGGTCACGATGGTGCCCTCGCCGACCCGGCTTTGCAGCGTTATCTCGCCGCCGTGCAACCGGACAAGCCCGCGCGTGATCGACAAGCCGAGCCCGGTACCCTCGATCTTGCGGTGCGCATCGCCGCGGACGCGCTCGAACGGATGGAATACGCGCTCGATGGAGTCCGCAGGAATGCCGACGCCGGTATCCGAAACGCGGATGACCGCGTTGCCGCGTTCGCCCAATGTGACCGTCACGCCGATTTCGCCGCCTTCCGGCGTGAATTTGACCGCATTGGAGAGGAGATTGAGCAGGATCTGGCGCACGACCTTGGGGTCTGCCTTGACGATCAAATCGTTCAGTTCGCCGGTCGCGATTTTTATCGCCTTCGCCTGCGCCGGTATTTCGATCAGCGCGACCGCGTCCTCGATCGCCGCCGCTAACGCCATGCGCTCCTCGCGCAATTTAATCCGGCCGGCTTCGATCTTCGCCATCTCGAGCAGATCCTCGATCAACGCCAAAAGATGCTCGCCGCTCGACTGGATGAGACGCGCGTAATCGCCGTATTTCTTGTCGTTCAACGGTTCGCGCGTCTGCGCGTTGATCAGCGACGAGAAGCCGATAATGGCGTTGAGCGGCGTGCGCAACTCGTGGCTGGTCTTCGCCAGGAACATCGACTTGACCTTGTTCGCGTCCTCGGCTTCGCGCCGCTCGCTCATCAGCGCGACGATCGTCAGCACGTTCATCGCCAGCAGCACGACCAATGTGCCGACGAGCTGAAGCGGATTGACCAGCGCGTGATTCTGAAACGGTCCGAATCCGGCGACAGTCCCGGCGGTCGCCACGATCGCCACCAGCGACACCAGCGTATAGGCGGAACGCAGCGACATCCGCAGCGCGATCCACGACAGCGGCACGACGAGCAGGAACGGAAAAGCAGACCGGATATAGGTTCCGCGCAACGGCGGCGTCAGAAAAAGAATAACGCTGACGACGGCGATCCAGCCCCATACCACCAGATCGCGCCGGCTGAATCCGCCGGCCGCGCCCGCCATTTGAAGTTCGGGTTCTCGTTCAAGGCCGAGCCACAGGATCAGCGCCGGTGCGAGATAGAGGGTTCCGCCGCTGTCGGAAAGCCACCAATTCACCCAGATCGAGTAGAATAGGGATAGATCGGGGTGTCCCAGCGTCTCGGCGATAGCACCGCCCGTGGCGGTGATTGCCGGATTGAGGAAGGTCGTACAGACGAGAAAGGCGAGCACGCCAGCGAATGACGTGAACAGCCCACTGCGCGGCCGGAGCCGCTGCAAGACAACGGCGCCGATTACCGGACCGAGTCCGTTGGTGATTGAAATGACCGTCGTGATGTAAAGCGCCGGCGCAAACAGCAAGTCGTTGGCGAGCGGCGACCCTAGAAAAATGCCGGGGAAGAGCCGCGGACCGCCGACCATCGCAGCCACCATGGCGACGCCCGCCGGCAACCAAATCGGCGCGGGAAAGAGGCCGTAGGCAGCGAAAAACCGGGCAGCCGCGATGCCCAGCAGGAAATACAAACCGGCGGCGGCGACGTTGGCGACCAGCCATCCGGCCAAGCCATGCTCGTCAATGGCGGCGAGACGCTACGGGCGCCGTTCCTGCGCCCCCGCATCCCGCTGAGCCGAATCAGGCGACATCGAATCCTCCGCGCCGAATCATAACGCAACCGGCCGCGGGAACGAAGCGCGGCTAAGGGCGCCGCAGCCAGCCGCGTTCAGGCGATCGCCGGAAAGCGCGCCGCGTCGTCGCGAGCGTAAACGGCAACGCGTAGATCCGCGGCCTGCACGCTTTTGAGTCGCTCGACTAGTTCGGCCAGCCGATGACCGGGCACGGCGAAGGTGATTTCCGAATCGGACATGCCGGTATGTTGACGGCTCAGCGCGCACCCGGTCGAAGCGGCTGGCACGCCGGTTTCTTTGGCAATAGCAATGATGTGACATTGCGGTTTGCCTTCGAATCGAAGTTCGGGATAAGCCGAATGCACCTTCATCAACTGCTTTCCGTCGAGGCGCATGAAGACCACGTCAGGATGGAGAGTCGTCTGTGTCAGCGGTCCATAGACGATCGCACCCGGCTGGCGCGTGACGGTGGTGATCTTGGGAAAGATTTCGGGCACGACCCAGTTCGCGTCGACGAGGTTGGCGACGTCGGCGCCTTTCGCCGCTTCGGCGAGCGTTTTGAAGCCGTGCGTCAGGCTGCCGACGCTGCAATTGCCATGATCGACCGCGACCGTCGCGAACTGGCGTTGCGTTGCCATCATCCAGAAGACGCAGCTGGCGGCGACCGCTCCTGTGCGTCCGTCCGCAGTCGGCGGCGGGAAAATCCATTCGGGACGCGCGACGCCCGGCGGCGGCGCATCGACAAAGCTGATCGCGATCGGTGGCACGTCGAGCTCAAGCACATCGACGAGCATCTGACCGAGTCGCGCATAATCCGTCTTCGCCATGTTTTTCTGTTCCCCGTACCCGGCGCGTGTGGATCGACCGGGCTCCCTGTGTGGTTATCGCTTGATTAATTGCCGCTCAGCTTCGATGGCAACCCTGTGAAAGTCAACGCTAAATGCCTGAAAATCGGCGTTAATAATGGGTGTATTTCTCGTTCGCGGCGGACGTCGTCGCCGCCGTCGACTTAAGCAATTTCCAACCTGCTGGCCGCTAGGATCGGCGGCGATGCTTTATCAATTGCGCAAGCAAATCCCGACGCGGCGTTTCGAATGGATCACGCGCGGCATCCGCGCGACGCCACCGGTGCGACTGGTCGCGGCGCCGTGGACTTTCGTCAGTATGGTCGGCGACGATGACGCGCAACTCTATCTGCTGGCGATGAAGACGCTGTACAGCCGGCGGCAACGTCGTCGCAATCGTCGCCAAGACCATGCCGCAGACGCAGCGTGATCTGCTGGCCGAACATTTCCAGGGCATCCGCATCGAGGCGCTCGAAGCCATCGACACCGGGCGTTGCCAGCGCGGCGGCACCTGGGAACGTCTGGTTCATATCCTCGACCGCGCGCGCGACGGCTACGTCATCCAGGTCGATAGCGACACGCTGGCGATCGGCCGCGAGCTCAACGAAGTCGCGTACTGCGCCGCCAACAACCTGCCGTTCACGCTGAGCGACGGCTGGCCGCTGGTGACCATGCGGGCAGCGGCCGAGGCCGCGCGCGCGATTCCGGGCCAGCGACCGGGTATCGTCGCCGAACGCGCGTTCGACCGTTATCCAAACTGCGACCGTTTGCTTTACGTGCGCGGTTCATCCAGCTTCACCGGTTTCGCCAAAGGCGCGTTCAGCCGCGACCGGCTCGAGGAGTTCGACGCGAACATGTCGCGGCTCACTGGCGCGGGCTGGCGCGGTTGGGGCACCGAGCAGTGCGCGTCCAATTTTGTCACCGCGAATTCGCCGCGGCCGGTGGTGCTTCCGTATCCGACTTACTCCTGTTTCTTTCCGGGCGGCCCGCGTGCCGAAGCCAAATTTCTCCACTTCATCGGCAGCCATCGCTTCGACGAGAATTTCTACGGCCAGCATGCGCTGGCGGCGATCGCTGACCTCGCCGGCGCGCCGGCGCCGGAGCGCGCCCTCCACACACCGACTCAAGCAGCCGGCTAAGACGGCGGCCGTAGCGGCCCGCTGGTCCTCGGCTGGGCTGCTGGACTATGGTCCGCGGCGCACGCGCCGAAACCAGAACCATGCTGCTTCTCATCTTCGCCAAGGGCATCGCCGTCGGCCTTATCCTCGCGGTTCCGGTTGGGCCGGCCGGCATGCTGTGCGTGCGCCGCACCGTGGTCGAAGGCGCTATCTTCGGGCTGGTGTCCGGGTTTGGCGCCGCTTGCGCGGACGCATCGTTCGGCGCGATCGCCGGATTCGGGCTCACGTTCATCCGCGATTGGCTATTCGCCTGGCGCGATACGCTCGGAATCGGCGGCGGTGTGTTCCTGTTGATCGTCGGGATCAAAGGGCTGATCGCGCCAAGGCCGGTTCAGGTCCGACCGATCGGACACGAGCGTTCGGCGGCGGCGTTCATCTCGACCTTTGCGCTCGCCATCGCCAATCCGGTCACGATTTTGGTTTTCGCCGCGATCTTCACGCAGATCGGCTTCGATCCGGCGTCCGGTAGGCTCAGCATCGCCGTCCTGGTCACGGGCGTTTTTTCCGGCTCGCTGGCCTGGTGGATCAGCCTGTGTCTAGCGGCACCGTGGCTGCGCCGTATCGGCATGTCGTGGCTGCCGCGGTTCTCCGGCGGCCTGCTGACGCTTTCCGGCATCGGACTCCTGGGCGCGGCTGCAGGGCGTCTCGCTGGATTGCTGTGACCGTTGGCGCAAGCCGAACGGACGGCTAAGCTTGCGCGCCTTGAACGCCGCCCGCTCCTTGCGCACGCTCGCGCTCACCATCGCGCTGCTGTCGAGTTTGACGGCCGCCAGCGCCTTCGCGCAGACGACGCCCGCGCCTGACCCTCATCCGTCGGCCGTCACGCCCGCGGCATCGGCGCCGGCCGCGCCAGTGACGGCCGACGATCTGCAGAACCTGGTCAATACGATCCAGGACCCGGCAGCGCGCAAGAAACTGGTGACCGAGCTCCAGGGCTTGATCGCCGCACAGCGCGGCGTCCAAAAGACCTCGCCGTCGCACGCGTTGCGTAATTTCTTCGCCAGCTTGGCGGACGGCGCTCATGCGATCGGCGACGAGGTCCTGGCTGCGGCGACCGTCGCGGTCGACGCGCCGCGCATCGTTTCGTGGATACGCGACCAGGCGAGCAACGAACAGACCCGTCACGGCTGGTACGAGGTCACGACGCGGCTGGCGGTCATCCTCGGCTTGGCGCTCGTCGCCGACTGGCTTGTATGGCTTCTCATGCGCGCACCGGCGCGACGGTTTGGCGCGCGATCGGGCGAAGCGCTGACGTGGCGCCTGGTATATCTCCTCATCAACGCCATATTCGAGGCGTTGCCGATCGCGGCGTTCGCCGCCGTGGCGTTCTTCGTCTTGCCGCTGGCCGCGAAACGGTTCGTCGCCGAACAGGTCGCGATGACCGTCATCTCGGCGTACCTGTGGTCGCGTATCGTCGCGGCGACTGCGCGCGTGCTCCTGCTGTCGCCGAGCGCTCTGACGCTGTATCCGCTCGGCGAAGAGACCCGTAACTACCTCTATATCTGGATCCGGCGGTTCGCCAATTTCGGCCTCTATGGATTCGCCGTCGCCGGTTGCGGCTGGTGGCTGCACGTCCCCGGCGCGATCTACGCCATCCTGCTGCGCATCGTCGTGCTCGTGCTCGGCATCTTGGCGGTCATCTTCGTTCTGCAGAACAAAACGACAGTGGCGATGTGGATGCGCGGCTCCGGCGAGCCCGTGACCGGCCGAGGGCGCGGCTGGCGGCTGCTGCGCCAGCGCCTGGCCGCGGTGTGGCACATCCTGGCGATCATTGTCGTCGTCGGCACGTTCGGCGTGTCGGTGCTGCACATCGAGGGTGGCTTCCTGGTTTTGCTGCGCGCGACGCTGTTCAGCGTTGTCGTCGTGCTGGCGGCGGGCCTCGCCGTACAATTCATCAGTCGCGCGAGCGAGCACGGATTCGCGATCAAGCCCGAACTCAAGGCACGGTTTCCCACCCTTGAAAGCCGAACTAACCGCTATATTCCGATTTTGACGACGCTGGCGTCGGTAGCGATTTACGTCATGGCGGCGTTGGCGCTGCTGCAGGCGTGGGGTATCGACGCGTTCGTTTGGGTCCAGACGGCGGCGTCGAGCTCGGCCGTCGGCAGTCTCGCCAGCATCGCCATCGCGATCGCAGCGGCGATCGTCGCCTGGGAAGTGTTCGTCCTGGCGATTGAAAATCACATGATGCGGCTCGAGGACGACAGCCGGCGGCGCGCGCGGGCGCAGACCATGGTGCCGTTTCTGCGCATCATCGCCGTCGTCATCATCGGCATCTTCGTGATCTTCGCGGTTCTCGGCGCGATCGGTATCAACGTCGGCGCGCTGCTCGCCGGTGCGGGCGTGTTCGGCTTGATCGCCGGCTTCGGATCGCAATCGATCATCAAGGGCCTGCTGACAAGCATCGGCGTCCTGGTCGACGACACGTTTGCCGTTGGTGACGTGGTCGATTTGGGCAGCAGCCATTCCGGCGTCGTCGAAGCGATGTCGATCATGACGGTCAAGTTGCGCGGGCAAGATGGCTCGCTGATGACCGTGCCGTTCAGCGCGGTCACGGTCATCCAGAATTTGACCAAGGATTATTCGTATTACGTCGCCAATGTGGGCATCGGCTATCGCGAAGACACCGACCGGGTCGTCAAGGTTCTCACCGCGATCGTCGAGGAGATGCGCAAGGAGAAACCGTTCACACGCTGGATCCTGGAGCCGCTCGATGTTGTCGGCGTCGATCGCTTCGCCGACTCTGCGGTCATCCTCATGGTGCGGATCAAGACCCAGCCGATCCGTCAATGGGCGGTCGGCCGCGAATTCAACCGGCGCATGAAACTGGCGTTCGAGCGCGAAGACATCGAAATGCCGTTCCCCGCGCGCACGATCTATTTCGGCGACGATGACGCCGGGCCGGCGACAGCACGCGTGCGCAACGGCGCGAAAATCCGTAAACCGGCCTGACCGGCGTTCAATCTTCGGCTTCGCCGCGTCCCCAGGCCTCGAGCGTCACGCGATCGGGCGCCGCCAACGCGCGACGTGCGACATCGACGCCGAATCCCGCGCGCGCCAGCGTCGCCAGATCCTTCTGCCGCATCGCCGCGCGCTGACCCGCCGCGCGATATGGACCGAGCCGCCGCCGCCGGATCAGCGCGCAAGCGGCGGCGAGCTCACCCACGCCGGAGCCGCCTTCGTCCAGCGTTGTCACGGCGTCGTCGATCAGATCGGCCTCAACGCCTTTCTGCCGCAGCTTGCCGCGGATACCGAAGCGCGACGCACCGCGCCGCTGCAAGCTGGTCGCCTTCTGCATCGCATAGGCGCGATCGTCGATCAGGCCTGAGCGCTGATAGCACGCGATGAGCGCATCGACCACGCGTGCGCCGTCGGCCGGGTCATCGCCGTGCGCGGCGGCGGCGCGTTCGACGCGGCGCATCAGTACGCGCCGCAAATTGCCGCTCGAGCTGGCATAACGGCCGAGATAGTGGAGCGCGATGTTCTCCAGCCGCTCGGCCGTCATCCGGCGCGACAGCTTACGCGCCTTGCGCGGCTCTGACATCGCGGGTTGTCTTGGCGTGCACCGACCCTCCCCTGCTAAGCTTCACCGTCTTGGAGACGGGATTCAACATGGATACGGCGGGTCCGGCGGTCCGCAGGATCGGCACGGTCAATTGGCTCGGCCTGTGGACGCTATACGTCCGCGAGGTGCGGCGCTTCGTCAAGGTTTACACGCAGACGATCGCCGCGCCCGTGGTGACGACGTTGCTGTTCCTGGCGATCTTCCTGCTGGCGCTGGGCGGCCAGACGCGCACGGTCGGCGGTATTCCCTACACCGAGTTTCTGGCGCCGGGTTTGATCATGATGGCGATGGTGCAAAACGCTTTTGCCAATACGTCGTCGTCGCTGATGATCGCGAAGATCCAAGGCAACATCGTCGACGTGCTGATGCCGCCACTGAGTCCGGGCGAGCTGGTCTGGGGCTTCGCCTTGGGCGGCGTAACGCGCGGCCTCGTCGTCGGCATCGTCGTCGCGGCGGTGATCGAAGTTTTCGTGCCATTGCATATCTACGATTTCGGGCTCGCGGTGTTCCACGCGGTGGCCGCGTCACTGTGCCTGTCGGTGCTTGGCATCATCGGCGCGATCTGGGCCGATAAATTCGACCACATCGCGGCCGTCACCAACTTCATCGTCACGCCGTTGTCGTTCCTGTCCGGCACGTTTTATTCGATCGACGTGCTGCCTGGCGTATGGCGGGACATCGCGCTGGCCAACCCGTTTTTCTACATGATCGACGGCTTCCGTTATGGCCTCACCGGCCATGCCGACAGCTCGCTGGCGCTCGGCGTCGCGGTGATGATCGTCACCAACGCGCTCCTCATCCTGCTGTGCCACGCCATGTTCAAGCGCGGCTACAAGCTCAAGGCGTGACGATTCGCCCGGCGTTGACAGGCGCTTAACGGCCGCCCCATACTCCGCGCACCTCCCCGGAGGACTGGAGCCAAGCGATGAAGCGTGCAAACGGGTGCTCGACCCGGCACGAACAGGAACTGCGAACGGTCGCGCTGCCGCGACGACGCTAAGCGTCGTCGCCGCCGTCCGTATTCCTGCGCCTTCATTGCCGAGGAGAGGGTCCTGTGATTCCAGCCGTTATGCCGACTTACGCGCGGAGCGAACTGACGTTCGACCGCGGCGAGGGTCCTTATCTCTACACCGCCGACGGACGGCGCTATCTCGATTTTTCGAGCGGCGTCGCGGTGACGTCGCTCGGTCACGCCCATCCGCGTCTCGTCGCCGCGTTGTCCGCGCAGGCGCAGCAACTTTGGCATTGCTCGAATCTCTACCAGATCGCCGGGCAGAAGCGGCTGGCCGAACGGCTGGTCGAATTGAGCTTCGCCGACACCGTCTTCTTCTGCAATTCGGGCGCCGAAGCGATGGAAGGCGCGATCAAGGTCTCGCGCAAATATCACGCTGAATCGGGCCACGGCGAACGCTATCGCCTGATCGCGTGCATCGGCTCGTTCCATGGCCGCACCTTGGCGACGCTCGCCGCCGCCGGCGCCGAGAAATACCTGAAAGGCTTCGGACCGCCGGCGCCCGGCTTCGACCACGTTGCGTACGGTAATCTGAACGAAATGCGCGCCAAGGTGACGAAGGAGACCGCCGGCGTCATCGTCGAGCCCGTGCAAGGCGAAGGCGGCTTGGCGGTGGCGTCGACCGACTATCTCAAGGGTCTGCGCGCGATGTGCGACGAATTCGGCCTGCTGCTGATCTTCGACGAGGTGCAAACCGGCATGGGCCGCACCGGCAAGCTGTTCGCGCACGAATGGGCCGGCGTGAAACCCGACATCATGGCGTTGGCCAAAGGTCTGGCCGGCGGTTTTCCGGTTGGCGCCTTTCTTGCCACCGAGAAGGCGGCGAAGGGTATGACGGCCGGCACGCACGGCTCGACGTTCGGCGGCAATCCGCTCGCCATGGCGGTGGCAAACGAAGTGCTGACGGTGATGACAGAACCCGGCTTCCTGCCGCAGGTCGAGCGCGTCGCCAAGACCCTGCGCGGCAAGCTCGAAGCCCTGGCGAAGGCCTATCCCAAAATCTTCGCCGAGGTGCGCGGCAAGGGCCTGCTCACCGGATTCAAAAGCGTGGTCCCCAATCTCGAAATGGTCGAACGGCTGCGCCGCGCCGGATTGCTGACCGTCGGCGCCGGCGAGAACGCGGTGCGGCTGCTGCCGCCGCTGATCATCGACGAACGGCATGTCGACGAGGCCGCCGGCATCGTCGACGGCGTCGCGCGGGCCTGGTCGTGAGCGGCCGGAACCGCGCCAACAAGGCGCCGCGCCACTTCCTCGATCTCGACCGGATCGACGCCGGCGAGCTGCGCAACATTCTCGGCCACGCCGTCGCCTTCAAATCGGGGCGGGACCGGACCAAGCCGCTCGCCGACAAGATCTTGGCGATGATCTTCGAGAAGCCGTCGACGCGGACGCGTCTGAGCTTCGAGGTGGCGATGAAGCAGCTCGGCGGCGACGTCGTCACGCTGACCGCCGCCGACAGCCAGATCTCGCGCGGCGAAACCACCGCCGACACGGCGCGCGTGCTGTCGCGTTACGTCGACGGCATCATGATCCGCACCGACAGCCCGGCGAAGCTCGAAGAGCTGGCGCAGAACGCCACCGTACCGGTGATCAACGGCCTTACTGATTCGAGCCATCCCTGCCAAGTGATGGCAGACGTCATGACGCTCGAAGAGCGCAAGGGACCGGCCAAGGGCAAAATCGTCGCCTGGAGCGGCGACGGCAACAACGTGCTGGTGAGCTGGATCCATGCCGCCGCGCGCTTCGGCTTCGAGCTACGCGCCGCGTGCCCTGCCAAGCTGGCGCCGCCCGAGGCCGCGGTGAATTGGGCGCGCACCGAGGGCGCGAAAATCACGCTAACCACCGACCCGGCGGCCGCCGTGGCCGGTGCCGACTGCGTCGTCACCGACACCTGGGTCTCGATGGGCGCCAAGGACCGCGACGAGCGCCATGCCATGCTGCGCCCATTCCGCGTCGACGAGGCGCTGATGGCGCACGCCAAGCGTGGCGCGATCTTCCTGCATTGCCTGCCGGCGAAACGCGGCGAGGAAGTATCGGCTGCGGTCATCGACGGGCCGCAGTCGGCCGTATGGGACGAAGCCGAGAACCGCATGCATGTGCAAAAGGGTATCCTTGCCTGGTGCCTCGGCTGAGCCCATATCGAGACGATGCCCGACAGCCATACCGACGACATCGTTCAGCCGTTCCAAATCGATCCCTTCCATTTGCGCGGCCGTCTCATCCGCCTCGGGCCTGCGCTCGACCAGGTCCTGACGCGGCACGACTACCCGGCGCCGGTCGCGACGCTGCTTGGCGAAGCGATTGCGCTCGCCATCACGCTTTCGGGCGCGCTCAAATACGAGGGTGTTTTCACGTTGCAGACCAAAGGCGACGGCCCGATCCGCTTGTTGGTTGCCGACGTGACGACCGCGGGCGTGGTGCGCGGGTATGCGCAATTCGACGCGGCCAAGTTGGCGCAGCTCGGCCCCGACGCCGGATTGTCGGTGCCGCGGCTGCTCGGCGCCGGCTACCTGGCGCTGACCGTGGACCAGGGCGAACACACCGAACGCTATCAGGGCATCGTCGCGCTCGAAGGCGCGACGCTGGCCGAGTGCGTGCATCATTATTTCCGCCAAAGCGAACAGGTCGAGGCCGGCATCAAGGTCGCGGTCGGACAACGCCGCGATCTGGACGGACAGCTGCGCTGGCGCGGCGGCACCCTGATGATCGAGCGTCTGCCGAAAGACGGCGGCGCCGATGCGGCGCGCGAAGCCGAAGACGAAGGGTGGCGCCGCGCCATGGTCCTGATGGCGACCGGCACGTCGGAGGAACTGGTCGATCCCAATCTGACGCCCGAGGCGCTGCTCTTCCGGCTCTTCCATGAAGACGGCGTGCGCGTCTATCGTCCGCATGCGCTGACGGCGCAATGCCGCTGCTCGCGCGAGCGCGTCGAGCGCATGCTGACGGCGTTGCCGTCGCGCGATCTGGTCGATCTCGCGGTCGACGGCAAATTAGTCGTCACCTGCGAGTTCTGCAACGCCACCTATAGTTTCGATGACGAGACAGTCGCCGCGATGGCGCCGCACTGAATTGACGCCGGCTCCCGCCTTGAAAACGTCGCCTTCCGGTGCCAGTCTCGCGCCCATTCGAAGGGGGCGATCAGACGAAAACAGCCGGAGAAAGTTCATGCCTATGCATGATTGGGTGCGTGTCACGTTCATCGCCGTTACGGGAGCCGTGACGCTGACCGCGTGCAGTGCGCCGCCGCCGCATCCGCAATATCCCGACATCCATTTCACCGGCCAGCAGCCGATCGGGCTGGCGGTCAACACCGTTAGCCTGCGCGAGGACTACACGCCGTCGTCGACGGCGCCGCACGTCGAGACGCAATTTCCGGTGACGCCGATGCATGCGCTGGAGAATTGGGCGCACGACCGGCTGTCGGCAACGGGTGGACCGGACCGCGCGGTGGTCGATGTCACCGACGCAAGCGTCACGGAGACGAGCCTACCGCGCACACAGGGCATGCAAGGCTGGTTCACCACCGACCAATCGGAACGCTATGACATGACGGTGCAGGCGACGATCAACATCATCGATTCGAGCGGGCTTGTCGTCCGCACCGCGACCGCGCACGCGTCACGATCGCAAACCGTCGCGGAAAATATCTCGCCGGATCAGCGCGAGCAGACTTGGTACGACATGACCAAGGACATCATGGCGCAGTTCGACCGCCAGATGGAAAACGAAATCCGCACCCACTTCACCGGCTTCGTCACCAACTAGCCGGCGCGAACCCGCCTTAGACGTTGGTCAGGGCGGAGCTCGCCGGCACGCCGACGATCGCGAGCAACTCGCGTCGCGTCATCGGATCGTCGCGGAACGCGCCCAGCATGTGCGACGTCACCATCGCAACGCCGGCCTTGTGGACGCCGCGGGTCGTCATGCATTGGTGCGCCGCTTCGACGATGACCGCCACACCCTTGGGCTTGAGCGCGTCGTTGAGCGCCGAGGCGATTTGCGCCGTCATCTTCTCCTGGATCTGGAGCCGCTTGGCGAACACTTCAACCAACCGCGCCAACTTGGAAATGCCGATCACGCGCTTGTCCGGCAGGTAAGCGACGTGGACCTTGCCGATGATCGGCGCGATGTGGTGCTCGCAATGACTTTCGAACCGGATGTCCTTGAGCACGACGATTTCGTCGTAGCCGTTAGTTTCCTTGAAGGTGCGGCCGAGCACGTCCGCCGGATCGGTGGTGTAGCCGGCGAAATATTCCTCGTAGGCGCGCACGACTCGGCTCGGCGTGCTTTTGAGCCCTTCGCGTTCGGGGTCGTCGCCTGCCCAGCGGATCAGCACGCGGACTGCGTCTTCGGCTTCCTCGCGCGACGGGCGTCCGCTTCTGGCGCCGTTGCGGGCCCGCTTTTCGGATTGGTCCTTAGGCATAGCGAAAAACCTCAATTGAGCCGGACAGGTTGATGCGGGCTATCCAGGGAAAAAGCCGGAATGTCGACGTCGAAATGCTCGCCGCTGCCGGTTTCCATTTGATAGGTCCCGACCATGATGCCCGACGGCGTGCTGAGCGGCGTGCCGCTGGTGTATTCGAAGCTCTGCCCCGGCGCAAGCACCGGCTGCTCGCCGACGACGCCGGGGCCGCGCACCTCCTGGACCCGGCCCATGCCATCGGTGATGCGCCAATGCCGCCGTCGCAGCTGCACGGTCTCGCCGCTCTGATTCTCGATGCGCACGCGATAGGCCCAGACGAAATGGTCATCAACCGGCGACGACTGGTCCTCGAGGAAATGGGGCTCGACCGTCACTTTGATTGCCCGCGTCGTCGCCGAGTACATGGTTCGCTCCAAAACCGTCCGGGCGCCTGACCGTCAACGACGGCGTCAGCGCCCGGTTCCAAGCCTGTATTTTGAGCCGCGGGCGCCGCCCGTCAAGCGTGAGCGCCGGAAAGGCGCGACGACGCACAAACTTGCGACAGAGAAGCAGTTAAAGAGAATCAATGGTTTATCGGCCGCTTGGCGCCGGCGACGCGGCGGTCGCCGCATTGAACCAGCGGCGGTTTTCCGCTATATCAACGCGCACGGCAAAGGGGATGGAGTTCCCCAAAACCGCCCGGCGGGTAAAGCCGTCAGGCTGATGACTCCTACCGCGTAACGCGGCGGGGGTGTGTCCGAAACCCGCCAAGGGCGGGTTTTTTCGTGCCCGCAAAAACTCGGACTCAACGGCGCAGGAGGATGCGCGGTGGCGACGTATCTGTGGATTGCATTCGGTAGCGCGCTCGGCGGCGTGGGCCGGTTCTGGCTCGCGGCACATGTCGACCGCCTGATCGGCGAGACCTTCCCGTGGGGCACCATCGTGGTCAACATCACCGGATCGTGCGTCATCGGCTTTATCGGCGGGCTCAGCGGCTCCGAAGGGCGCTGGCTGTTGCCAAGTGATGCGCGCATCTTTCTGATGATCGGCGTGTGCGGCGGCTACACGACGTTTTCGTCGTTCAGCTACCAAACACTGAACCTCGCTCGCGACGGCGAATGGCTGTGGACGGGCGCTAATATTGCGATCTCGGTTATCGCCTGCCTTGCGGCGGTATGGCTCGGCCATATCGCCGCCATGGCGATCAACCGTTAGCGGGAGGGTCTCATGCAGATTCCGAAAGATGCAGTACTGCTGCGCATTTTCATCGGCGAAAAGGACCGGCACGGTCACGGCCCGCTCTATGAGGCGCTGGTACTCAAGGCGCGTGAGGCAGGCTTGGCCGGCGCCACGGTGATTCGCGGCCCGCTGGGCTTCGGCCAATCGAGCATCCTGCACACGGCGAAGATCCTGCAACTCTCCGAGGATTTGCCGATCATCGTCGAAATCGTCGATGCCGAAGCGCGCATCGAGGCTTTCCTGCCGACGCTCGACGGCATGATGACGAGCGGCCTGGTCACCATCGAAAAAGTGCGCGTCATCCATTATGGTAAAGCCGCCAAGGCCTGACGCGGACCGAGCGCTGAATGCCAGGCCTGCCGCGCCACGGCGGGTTTCGCAGAACTGCAATCGGGCTACCTGATAGGGGCCGACACTCGGCTGAATCGGCGGTGGTGTTTATTGCGGGCGTTCCACCGAGCGGACGGTATCCGCGCTCGCCGACGATGCCGACGCAATGCTACCCGATGTTTGACGGTCGCGCGCGGTTGGTACGCTCCGCGCGCGACGTCCTCGTGTTGAATCAGCACGAGGCGCGGCCAGTCGGCAGGTGCCGCGACAACACAACAGCCAACAGCCCGCGCGAGCCTGGGTTGGGCTCGGTGGTGGCGAACGCGGGTCGGTGTGGACCAGACACCGGCCCGCGCCTTTATAGGAGCCAGCGTGAACCAATGATCGACCCGCTCAACGACCGCGACGCCGCGAAAGCCGCAGCCGAGCTGCAGCCTGTGTCGCTGCGTGCTGCGGCATCCCGAGCGAGAGCCTCGAGCGGATCGCGATGCTCCCGCCGTCGCAGCGGCCGGCCGCACTCGCTGCCGCTGCAGCTCGGCGTGCTGCATCCATGGTTGCCGCATGACCTTCGACGCGTTGGTGCCCGTCGAAACCAGCCCGGCAGCTCAGCATGTCGCGCCGCCTACAATGCCGAGCGCTTGGCCGGCGGTCGCCGCCGATCTACTCCGCGCGCTGCACAATGCCGGCCGGCCTGAGTGCCTAATCGACGCTGTTCTCGAAGCCATGCACCCTGTGGTCGCTGCCGTAGAACGCGCCGGCACGCGCATTGACGCTGAGATTGCTTGGGCGCTGCTCGCGGTCGAGGCCGACCGGCGACGACGACACGCCCGGCACGCGCGCATTGGGGCGACGCCATGAAGGCGTGCCTTTAGTGCGGCCGGGCCGAGCTGGTTGTCCTTCTCGGCAACCGCCGCATCGGCAAGGAGATAGAGAAGGTCAAGAAGGCGGCTGGTGGTGACCGAAAATCAAATTTACCCACGTGGGTAAATTTGAACCGTGGCCCCGGTGCGGTCAGGTTGGGTTAACGACTGTAGTATACCTTTTTCCAGCAGAGGTTGCCGCATGTCCATCATTGATTACTGTGATTCTCTAAATTCTGCCGCGCGCTACGCCATCGCAGCCACCGGTGCGACAGAGGCCTGTCCGGCACATCGTGATGTTATGATCCGCGTTGGCGATCGAATTGCCGAACGGCACGCTTATGCTTTCGCCAAGGCCGTCCTTAGGTGTGATGGCACCATGTGGATGCGGGAAGATTTGATGCGCGCGATAAAGTTCGAGCTCTATATGGCCGCTGATGGTGATTGCCCGGCCTGTGCGGCTCTGCGCGATGCCTGAGGACTAGTACCAACCGCGCGAATGACGGTTTGAGGACTGGTGGCATGCCCTCGCCGCATACGCCCGTTCCGACTCTTGGCGAGCTGCGCCGCGCCGCCGCCGTGGCTCTGGATCGACTGCGACGCCGGCTGCGGCCACCGCCGCCCGGCCGCGCTCGCGCCGTTCATCGTTCGCTGGGGCGCCGGCGCGTCGAGCGACGTGCTGCGGCGTTCGGGCCGCTGCTCGCGCGGCGGCGCGAGGAGCGCGACGCTACAACATCCGGGTTGGGTCGATTCAAACGTGGGCTTCGCACCGTTTCCGGTGAGCGGTTGCGCGGGGCACGTATCGCGCGGGAGATCCGGAGAAGGCCGATGAACAATTTTGACACCTGGGTCGAGGTTGTAGGCGCGTGGGCCGCCATCGCCACGGCAATCGGGACTTTGGGCGCCGTGGTAACGGCGGTCTTCTTGTGGTGCTGCGATCGAACCTGCGAAATAGAGAAGGTCGCCGAAGCAGTCGGGGCCGAAGTCGCGGCATTCGCAAAAATACGTTATTGGAGCGATCGAAATATGCCAACACATAGCGTCCGGAGCCGTGACGCCACCGCGCCAGGACGCCTGCGCTATCGTGAGGGATCTGGTGAGCGATCCGATTATCTATGCGGCCGTGGTCGACCGGGTTACCCTACTGCCGCATCCGAGCGCGACTGCCGAGTTCTATATGCGCCACTCGGAGGCGAAATCGATGGTGGAGGTACTGCGAACGAAAAGCAATCCGTCTTCAGCGACCTATGTTTCTCCTCCGCCAGAGTTCGTCAAGCCGGATTTCGCTGCTACGATCGCGGACAGCCTCATAACGGCGTTGCTGCTCGCCCGGACGATAATCGGCAACGACGGTGATGTTGCTCCGAGCCCCAAGTTCGCAAAGGTTATTCGGATTAGCATTCTCAGCCAGATCGACGAGTGATTGCAGTCGGCCAGGGCATCGTTTCCAGAAGCCGAGTCATTTCGCGGCCTACGGCCCGCCAAAAATCCTTGAAGTCTCACGACGTGGCGCTGATCGAGCCGATCGCGTGATCCGCTGCGGGTCGCCGTCAGCCCCTCGGGCAGATCGGAGACGATGTTGGCTCGCCGGTTATCGCCGTGGGCTGGCGCGCGACGCAAACAGCCCGGCGAGGGGGCGCATGACCGGCGCTGCCACAACCAAGACGATGAAGGGCCAATAAAGGATCGCGTTGCCCAAGCCGCTCCCGAAGTGCAGGTGGGCGAAGTCGAGTGCGAAGGCGGCGAGCGCGCCGTTCATCGCCGTGACGCGCAGGATTTTCCAGCCACGCGCACCCAGCGCCGCCTGCAAGCGCGGGAGCGAGAACAGCGTCGCCAGGTAAATCAACGCCGCGGCGCTGCCGAAGATTACGAAAGTACGCGCATCGGGCCGATCGCCGATGGCGACCAGGACGCCGACCAGGCCCAGATGCACTGCCAACGCCGCCGCGAAAGCGAGGCCGAAGCTGCGTGCCCGGCGGCGCAGAATCTCGACCGCCGGTCCAGCATAGGCCAGCCAGAAGAACAGGAACATTAGACGCGCCGTCGCCCGCAGCGCGATGTGTAAGCCATGATCGTTGAAGCCGGCGAGAGTCAGCACGCCGGCGGCTAGGGCAAGCTGGACGCACAGGGCCAGCACAACCCAGCGCGCAGCGCCATCGGCGACGGGCGCGACTCGGCAAGCGGTGAAAGCGGCGTCGCGGGCGGTCATGCGGGTTCACTTTAACGCCGACCGGGCAGGAAATCATAGTCGCCGGACACATGCGACCGTCGCGACGTGTCGCCGGCTAATCGGCGTCATTCCAGCGGCTCGCTATAAACCGCTGCGCGTGGATCGCTCATGTTCCCTTGCGCACGCAGTCGGCGAGCTTGACCAGTACGTCCGGCAGCGGCGCGTCCGGACCGAAGCGGCGTAGCGGTGTTTCGCGCCGGTAGCGACCTCGAAACCACGGTCTATCGGCGGAATGTTCTGCGACGATCCCGCTCTTGGGCGAAAGTTTTCCCAACCATTCCAATCCAGGCAATGACTAACCCTGTGCCGATGACCCCCGCGCTTAGG